>CAYNXM010000264.1:0-13347 GCA_964401105.1 uncultured Lyngbya sp.
TGGAGAGAAAGTCAGACCAACTCGTGGACCTAAGTCCATGATGCGGCATTCCTCTGTAGACGGAAAATGTTTGGCGCGCGTGCCAACCCGTCGATGAAGCTGGAAGCCCCAACTTCTGCGTAGCAAGTTGGGGTAGTTCACCTCTGATATCTACTATGATGATAATGCCACCACGATCTCAGAGAGTGAAGTCAGTCAAGCCATCATCACAGACTTTACCCCAGGTGAGGATATCATCGAGTTACCTAGCGCTGGTAACTATGAATTGGTTGAAATCGGTTCTTCAACCCAAATTCGTGAAATCAGTGACTCCGTCCCAGAAGTGATTGCCACCATTCAAGGCGAGACAGATTTAGATTTAAGTGATTCTAGTCAATTTGTGTTTGTTTAAGGGGTTTACATCCCATTTAAGTGGGGAGTCTGAGTATTCCCCATTTTTTTCTTAAGCAATTACAAAAAATTAGCAATTCGTTGTAGCGCTTCTGTTAACACTTCTGGCGGATGAACCAAAGCAAATCTGACATAGCCTTCCCCTGATTTTCCAAACCCAACGCCAGGAGAAGCTGCAACTCCCGTTTGTTGAACCAATTGGGTACAAAATTCTATCGAGTTATACTGCCAAGGCTGAGGTAATTTTGCCCAGACATACATCGTTGCCACTGGAGTCGGGACTGACCAACCCATATCATGTAAAGCTTCGACAAATACATCCCGTCGCTGACGGAAGATATCAATAGTCTGCTTGACCACCGTCTGAGAACCTGTTAAAGCCGCGATCGCCCCGTTTAATATCCCCCGGTATTGATTGAAGTCAATCACGGCTTTGACCTGGCGTAACGCCCGGATAATCTCAGCATTACCAATGGCAAAACCAATGCGAAATCCTCCCATATTGTAGGATTTGGAAAAGGTAAAGAATTCAATAGAAATGGACTTATTTTTATCGGCTTGGAAAATAGAAGGCGCGAGTTGATCTGTGTCTGTTTCACTAAAAACAAAATCGGCATAAGGGAAATCATGAACCAGAATAATATCGTTTTGTTGACAAAACTCAACCGCTTGTTCAAAGAATGATAACGGTGCAGTTGCTGTAGTTGGGTTATGGGGATAACTCAACACCATCATCCGAGATTGACTTAAAACGGCTTGTGGAATGTCTTGTAGCTGGGGTAAAAATTGATGTTCTGCCAGTAGAGGTAAAGAATAAACTTCTCCTCCGGCTAGATAAACCCCACCGACATGAGACGGATATCCCGGATCTTGCAATAGGGCAAAGTCTCCCGGATTGAGTAATGCTAAGGGTAAATGGGCGGTTCCTTCCTGACAACCAATCAGTTGTAAAACCTCTGTTTCAGGATCGATGGGTATACCGTAGCGTTGAGTATACCAATTAGCCGCAACTTCTCGAAATCTGCGAGTACTATGAAATAAAGCATAGCCATGAGTGCTGGGATCGGCTAAAGAAGTGGTCATTGCCGAGAGAATATGCTCCGCAACTGGTAAATCAGACGAACCTAAAGACAGATCAATTAAATCTTTTCCACCCGCGACAGCCACCGCTTTGGCCCCATCCATATCTGCAAAAACATTCGATTGCAGTTGATTTAAACGGTTGGCAAATTTCATGGCTATTGTTTGTTTTTATTGTTCGAGTCCCTTTTCTACCCAATCCTTCAATAGTTTTTCGGTAATCACTCCTTCATGGGACTGCACAACTTGCTGATTTTTAATCAGTCTTAAAGCAGGAACCCCTTCCACTTTGTAAGCGGTTCGCGTTTCTGGATTGGGGTCAACTTCCATTTTAACCACTTTAAGGCGATCGCTGTATTGGCTGGCAATCTTTTCTACCGAGGGAGCCACCAATTTACAAGGGCCGCACCAAGTTGCCCAAAAGTAAAGTAAAACGGGCTTATCAGAATTGAGCACCTCAGCTTCAAATTCAGTATCTTGAAGAATAATAACGTTGTTACTCATAGAATTTTATATCAACAATTCCCGCCGTCAACATCAAGACAGAAAGTGGAGCGGGAGATTTCACATCTGTCGCTGGATCTTATTGGATAGTTTATTATATTGAGCTATTCTTTAGGATAAACTAAAACTTGATCGAAAAGAATAGTCTTTGTCAGGGTTAGGGTTGAGGATCAATCCGTTAAAATTAATCTCGTCGCCCAATCTGCGTATGATGGCGCGAGTCTTCTTTCGACATTCAAGGTAAAAAGATTAAGATAAGATCTAAAATTGATATGAAGCAAGGACCGATCGCCTCAAGACGGATGATCGAATGAATCAGACAATAGAGGAGCTATAGCCAGTTCCTTTTAAAATCAGGGTATTGCCGAAAGGAAACTCATCCCACTGTATAGAACAGAGTGAGATGTGTGATAGACCCCTGCTTAGTGTTTGCTATCATCGGAACAGGCAGGTATACAGGTATAACCTGTGGTAGTACCTGAGTCTACTACAACCCGTATTCACGCTTCGGGGTCATGCCAGTCAGTTGGAGAAAGGAACAATGCAAGCCTACCGAGTTGGGGAAACTACGATTAAAGCAGACGAGATGCCGTCGTTATTGAAGCGTTATCAGTTAATGCCTCGATTTTTGCGCGAGGTGATCATTGATAGTGCGATCGCTGAGTTTAGCTGTACTGAAGAAGAATCTACAGCCGCTTTAGAGCGATTCTGTGCGACTCATCAACTTACTTCCACTGATGCCAAGCAAGCATGGCTAGAAGCCAATCATTTGACACCTGAAGAGCTACAAGAGATTGCCGAACGCCCTATCCGTCTGGAAAAATTTAAACAGGAAACTTGGAAAAACAAGGTTGAAAATTATTTTGTCAGCCGTAAAAGTGCCCTCGACCAGGTGGTGTATTCTTTGATTCGGACTAAAAATTCAGGCTTGGCTCATGAACTCTATTTTCGCATTGCCGAGGGAGAACAGCCTTTGGCTGATATAGCTCGGGAATATTCAGAAGGGCCAGAAGCCCGTACAGGGGGCATCCTCGGGCCAGTTCCTTTATCTCAACCGCACCCCGCTATCAGCAAACTGCTGTCGGTGAGTCAACCCGGTCAACTCTGGCCGCCACGTCCTTTAACAGAATGGATGGTGATTATTCGATTAGAAAAATTTATTCCGGCTCAACTTGATGATTCTATGCGTCATCGTTTAATAGACGAACTCTTTGAAAACTGGTTGCGAGAACAACTCGCCGAAGTCAGCGCCTTAGAACCCCTTCAAACTTCAGTGTCTTCAGTATCATGACAACATCCATTGTTTCCGACGTTCAAGTTCAAGAGTTTTTAGCCCAAACCAGCCCCTTTGATCGGCTTTCTGAAAAAGCCTTAAAAGCAGTCGTTCAAAAAAGCCAACTGCTGAGTTATCGCACTGGACAGCCGATTTTTGAGCGGGAAAAAATCCCCACCCAAATAGCGGTGATCTACCAAGGACAAGCTCGGTTATTGGGGTATGACTCCCGAGTCAATCGCCATCAAAGTTTACGGTTATTAGGGGCGCGAGAAATTGTCGGTTGGGCGGGTTTAATGCGGGGTGTGCCCTGCGAAACCGCGATCGCTTCGACGGAAATGATTTGTATTACCCTAGGGGCCGAAGATTTCCTCAAACTGATTGAAACTGAACCCGATTTTGGCGAAGCATTTAAAGATCATGCTGCCTTGAGTGAAGTGTTTGAACTCTTAAGCCAAGAATTGCAACAGCGGGCCGACCCCGTGGGGGATCTCAAAAGCTTAGCTGTGGATGTCTGGCCGGATGCGATTGTGGTCAACTTACTCAATGGCAATAAAAATAGCCGGGATCTCAATAATATGCTCGATCCCAATCGCCTCTGGTTAGTCAGTAGTGGGGTGATTGGAGATTATGCCCCCGGTAGCCGCTTAGATCTTGATGAGCAAAACGAATCTCTGAAAGTGCAGGGACTCAATGGGGTGAGACTGGTGGGATTACACCCAGAAAGAAGTGTAGTTCCCGAGAAAATGTCTGATTCTGAGCCAGTCCCCTCAAGTCCAGAATCTGCTATTATTGATATTTCTAAGATTCCAGCCGCTCCGGAGAAAGTCCCGGAACCCGAAAGCGAAACCACTCAAGTGGGAAAATTCCCTATTGTGCGGGCTAGGGGAAAAATTGATGCGCCGGTGGCTTGTTTCAATATGTTGAGCCGTTACTTTGGGGTCAATTTCCGCAAAGATTTGGTGCGCCGTGTGTTTGAAAACCAAATGAGTACGGTGGGGATGATTTCTCTGCAAGCTTGCGGTGCAGTGGCGCAAATGATGGGGATTGGGGCACAGTTAGTGCAAGTCCCGGCTAAAGCCGTGAGTCGGCTCAGAGCCCCGGCGATGATTGAATGGCAGGATAGCTTTGCGATTCTCTACAGCATTACAGAACGAGAATTGGTTCTGGTGACTCCCGAAAAAGGGATGCGAAAACTCCGTCCGAATCAGTTTGCGGAGCTATGGAGTGAAGAAGGGGGCCAGGTTTTACTGCTACAAGCCCCGAAAAATGAGCAAAAAGAACAATTTAGTTTCTGGTGGTTTTGGCCAGCGTTGATGGAGCATCGCGTCACCTTTATTGAGGTGTTGATCTCGTCGTTCTTTGTGCAACTGTTTGGCCTGGTTAACCCGTTGATGACCATGGTGATCATTGACAAGGTAATGGGTCAGCGTAATATTGATGCCCTGAATGTGTTAGGGATTTTAATGTTAGCAGTTGCCCTATTTGAAGCGTTGCTATCGGCTCTGCGAACGTATCTGTTTGTTGATACCACCAACCGCCTGGATGTCAAACTGTCTTCTGAGGTAATTGACCACCTATTGCGACTGCCGCTGAATTACTTTGATAATCGCCGGGTTGGGGACTTGGTGGGAAGAATTGGGGAACTGGCCAATATTCGGAGTTTCTTAACGGGTACAGCCTTAACGGTGGTGTTAGATGCGGTATTTTCTGTAATCTACATCGCGGTGATGTTCTTCTTGAGTATCCCAATGGCGATTGTGGCGTTAGCGCCGCTGCCGTTGTTTGCCGTGATTGTGATTATCAACTCTCCGATTGTTCGGCGCTTATTGCGGAAAAAAGCAGAACGCTACGCCGACTCTCAATCTTACCTGGTAGAGGTGCTCAACGGCATTCAGACGGTCAAAGCCCAGAGTATTGAGCTAAAATCTCGTTGGGAATGGCAAGGGCGCTACGCTCGATTTATGAGCGCCAGTTTCAACACGATTCTGACTCAAACGGCAGCCAGTTCAATTAGTGGCTTCCTCAACAAGCTTTCTGGTTTAGCGCTGTTGTGGGTGGGGGCGTATTTAGTGATTGATGGTCAACTAACGGTCGGGGCCTTAATTGCTTTCCGAATTATCGCCGGTAACGTTTCTGGGTCTTTATTACGGTTTGTTAGTGTCTGGCAGAGTTTCCAAGAAGTGGGGATGTCGGTTGAACGTCTGCGGGATGTTTTAGATGCGCCAACAGAAGTCGATCAAGATGACCGCAATAATATTCCGATGCCGGAAATGCAAGGATCGGTAACGTTTGAAGAAGTGTCCTTCCGGTTTGGTCAGAGTGGGCCGTTGCAAGTGGCCAACGTTAATTTAGAGTTTGATGCGGGATCGTTTGTTGGCATTGTCGGATTGAGTGGATCGGGTAAAAGTACCCTGATGAAACTGCTACAACGCCTTTATCCCCCGTTATCCGGTCGGATTAAAATTGATGGCTACGATATCAATAAAGTAGAACTGTATTCTTTACGTCGGCAAATTGGGGTGGTTCTGCAAGATACCCTGCTATTTAATGGTACGGTTCAAGACAATATTGCCCTGAGTAACCCAGATGCGGGAAGTGATGAAATTATCCGCGCTGCTAAAATTGCCGCCGCCCATGAGTTTATTATGACGTTGCCTCAAGGGTATAACACGGTGGTGGGAGAACGGGGTGGATCGCTTTCTGGGGGACAACGACAACGGATTGCGATCGCCCGGACGGTTCTACAAAATCCGCGATTATTAATCTTAGATGAAGCCACAAGTGCTTTGGATTATCAATCAGAACGGATGGTGTCTGATAACCTGGCAGAATCGTTTCAAGGCACAACCGTATTTTTCATTACCCACCGTCTGACCACTGTGAGAAATGCCGATAGTATTATCCTGATGGATCAAGGTTCGGTGGTTGAACAAGGTAGCCATGATGAGTTGATGGCACTTCGCGGCCGTTATTACTGTCTATATCAACAGCAAGAATCCCAACAATAACGATATAAATAAAGTGAGGGGCGTTTGAGGGCATAACATCAGCCTGACTGCCGGGCATGAGTGTGAATCTTCACATGATTAAAAACAAACCATAACGAATCTATGAAATCATCTGTTTCCCTATCGGATCAACCTGTCATTCTAGAGAAACCCGCCGTTTGGTCCCATGTGTTTCTCTGGGTGATTATGCTAATCACGGGCTCAGCGATTATCTGGGCTTATTTCGCCAAAATTGAACAAACTGTTCCGGCCGTCGGTGAATTAGAATATTCTGATGGCGCGCGAGAAATTCAAGCCCCTACCACCGGGGCAGTCGTGCGGTTACACGTCGAAAATGGCGATCGCGTTGCTAAAAATCAACCCCTACTGACTTTTAGTCCCACGAATTCCAGTGCAGATTTACGTTCGATTGAACAACTGCAAACTACCTTAGAAGGTGAAAATCAGTTCTACAGAGGGATATTACAGGGGCAATCTCAGGGGCAAGCCCCGGCTGAGTTAGTCGATTTAGTCAGAGAAAGACAGGCTCGGATTGCTGAAAATCAAGCCTTACAAGCCTTGTTAAATGAATTGTATCTCAACCGAGGTACCGCTTCTGGGTTTAGTGCCAGCTTAGCCAGTTTAGTGGCAAATTATCGGGCTGAATATCAGTCCCGTGTCAGGGCTGGAGAGTCTCAAGTCAGAGAACTTGAGAAGCAACTCGAACAAGCAGAACAAGCAGAACAGGCGGCAAGGCAACAGCTTGAGATTGCTCAAAACCAATTAGCATTCTCTGAAAATCAATTGGCTAATGCCCAACAACAGTTGCAGTTTTCCGACTCACAGCAGGCTTTGGCAGAGGAACAATTAACCAAATCTGACAGCGTCCTCGATGCCAGTGAAGAGATTCTGAAACGCTTACAAGAGGGGGTAAACGAAGGGGCGATCGCCGAATTACAGCGAGATCGACAACAGCAAGAAGTGTTACGCAGTCAGAATGATGTGCTACGGCAACAGGATCAAATTGTATCCCGTCAAGGGGAAATTAATCGGCTGCAAGGGGAAGTCAATAGCCGAGAAGGAGAAATTAACTCGCGACGGGGCGAAATTGCACGAATTCAATCTGAAATTCGCAATCAGCAAGTCGAACAGCAACGAATTGAAGCGGCTATATCTCGGGCAGAAGAACAACTACAAAATAATAAGGATAGTTGGGCCCGTGAATTGAATACTCGGATTGTTGAAAATGAAAAACAAATTGCCACTGCAGATTCTCAATTGGGTCGTTCGCGACTGGCCAATGAAAAGCAGCTTTCGGAATTAGATGCTCAACTCCAAAAGCTTGAAGAACAGCGAGATACTCAGGTATTGAGAGCACCAGCAGCGGGAATTGTGTCTGATTTAGTTCCCACAACAAAAGATCAGGCTTCTTTAGAGCTGGGCGATGATGAGATTTGTCAATATATTACCAATGCGGTATTAAAACCAGGAGACCCCGGCTTAAAACGCTGTGAGGAAGCGTATTATGAAGCTCAACAAACCGAAGAGTTACTAAAGGTCTTAGATGATGAAGAAGGGTTACAAGCGGTTGCTTATGTACAGAATAGTAACGTTGCTTTGGTGTTAAATGCATTGCGGCTGAAACGGGAAAAATTAGAACCGTTGAATGGTCAAGAAGTGGCGGGGGAAGTGATTGAATGTACTCCACAAAAAGACTGTTTCTGTCCGAAGTCGGAAGCGGCATGGGAAGAGTTGGGTTTGACGGAAGACGATTGTGTTAAAGTTGAATTGAATATTGATGCGTTTCCCGCCGGAGAATTCGGTACAGTGGTCGGTGAGTTAAAATGGATTAGTCAAGATGCGATTCCCCCGGATGAATTACGACAATACTATTCTTTTGAAGCCAAAATTCAGTTAGAGAAAGACTATTTTGTTTTGGATGAAGAGGAGGATATTCGGATTGCTTTACAGTCGGGTATGGCAGTGAATTCTAAGATTAATATCGGTAAGCGAACTGTTTTACAACTAATGTTTAGTCGGTTTACTGGTACGTTTAATAGTATGACGAACGTTAGATAATTCGGAATCTAATTATATTGTAGGGTGTGTCAATGACGCACCCTATTACTTTGGATATTTTTAATCGGAAATGGAGGAAAATTTGACCACAAAGGTACAGAGAATTAATTTATTTAAAATTATTTTATTACTGCTTTATTTAATTCCAGTTTTGGCAACAATTGGATTTATTACTGCTTTTGCAGTAGATGTGCCTTCTTATGACCAATGGGTGTTACCGGGTTTATTTGAGAAGGTGGCAACGGGGGATTTAACGTTTGCTGATTTATTTGAATTGCATAATTATCACCGAATCTTATTTCCTCGGTTGATTTATATTGGTTTAGGGTTTTTATCAAGCTGGAATATCTTGGCAGAAATTTGCTTTAGTTTTATCTTGGCAAGTGTCACTTATATTTTATTATATAAATTATCTCTCATTACTAGCAAATATCACAATAATATTTTATTTCATCTATCTAACTTAGTGACTGGCTTATTAATATTTTCCCTAACGCAACGATGGCTATGGGGCTTTCAATTGCCGATTTTTTTGATTAATTTATTTCTAGTTATTGGCTGTTATATTTTAAGTTTGCCGCGTTTTTCTACTCCCCTGAAACTGGGTTTAACGGCTGTATGTTGTACGATTACCAGCTTCTCTTCGGCCCAAGGATTAATGGTTTGGTTAGCAGTGATTCCTGGAATAGTTTCTTTAGCCGGAAGCAGAACCGAAAAAATTAAAAGGGTTGTTTTATGGGTTATTTTATTTATTGTTTCTTGTGGCATTTATGCTATTGGCTATTATCAAGATCCAAAAATTATAGAATTGACTCTAATTGAAAGATTGCTAATTTCAATTCAATTCTTTTTCAACTTATTAGCTGCCCCTATTATTAGCTATGCTAAAATTACTATGATTTTAGGTATCATTATTTTGACTAACTTTATTTATTTGTGTGTCTATTTCACAAAAGAACAATATCTAAAGTTGAAAACATTTGGTGCAGCTTCTTCTTGGTTATCCATTGGGCTTTTTTCTCTGTTAACTTCTAGTTTAATGTCAGCCGGCAGAATTGAACAGGGAGCAGATTATCCGATTTATGCAATTCGCTATACGACTCATACAATATTATTATTAATTGCAATTATTCAGCTTTGGAAGATTTGGATAGAGCAAAAAAGAGAATTTGTTAAAATTTATCATCAATCCTCACTATTTTATAGTTTTTTTGCCGGAATTTTAGTTTGCTTAATTTGGGTTAAATCGGGTGAAATGATAATGGAGACACAAGCAGATTATGTCAATCTGAAAAATAGTCAAACCTGTCTGAATTTAATCAACTATTTAGAAGATTCTCCATTTTTTAAGACTTCCCCGGAACGTTGTGTTCTCCGAATGAGTAAAACCACATGGTGGCTTCGAGACGGTGTAGAATCCTTGCAAAAAATTAAATTAAGAAACTTTGCTCAAAATCTAACATTTCAAACCAATCCAGAAGCAGTTTATGGTTATATTGATATTCCCCAAACTCAAGATAATATAATTCAACTCAACAATAGCGAAACCTTAACTCTCTCCGGTTGGGCTATCCTTCCGGATGTCAAAACTCAACCGAATCTGGTCTTTTTATCTCAGGATAATCATCAATCTTTTTTCGCTAACGCTAAAGTCAATCTTCCTAGTCCAGATATTGCAGAAACATTCAACAATCCACAATATCGCCAACGGCGTTGGAATGTGATTCTTGCTTCAGATTCTCTGCCACCCCAACCCACAAACATTACAGCATGGGTGTATCATCCGCAACAAAAACAACTGCTGCAATTACAGGGAAAAATTCAAGCTTTTGTAAAGTCTGCCAAAAATTAAAACATTCGGACAGTTGTTTGCTAGGCTAGATTATGATAAACCTTGGTTCAATCTCTCCATGAATGTTATTCAGACCAAAATACCTGAGGTTTTCATCATCGAACCTAAAGTGTTTGGTGATGAACGGGGATTTTTCTTTGAAAGTTTCAATCAAAAAGTTTTCGCAACAAAAACGGGTGTTGAGGACACATTTGTTCAAGACAATCATTCCCGTTCTGTCAAAGGTGTATTACGCGGTCTACATTATCAAATTCAACAAGCCCAAGGTAAACTGGTGCGTGTGGTTGCGGGTGAAGTATTTGATGTTGCGGTCGATATTCGCAAAAGTTCGCCGACGTATGGTGAATGGGTGGGTTGTATTTTAAGTGAAAAAAATAAACGACAATTGTGGATTCCGGCGGGATTTGCCCACGGATTTTTAGTCACTTCTGATGCAGCCGAATTCTTGTATAAAACGACAGACTATTACGCCCCTGAATATGAACGTTCCATTTTATGGAATGACCCCGATATTGGGATTGAGTGGCCCCTAGAAGGGATAACACCTGTGTTATCGAAAAAAGACGAAGCCGGAAACTCATTCAAAACAGCCGAGATTTTTGAATAATGCAGATTTTACTCACTGGTAAAGATGGTCAATTAGGGGAAGAACTTTATCCGCTATTAAGTTCGGTCGCCAATGTGGTTGCGGTGGGACGAGAAACCTGTGATTTGGCTGACCCTGAAGCTATTCGGCAGGTGGTGGATAAAACTCAACCTGATATTATCGTCAATGCAGCGGCATACACAGCGGTTGATCAAGCCGAAAGTGAATCCGAATTGGCAATGGCAATTAACGGAAAAGCCCCCGGAATATTGGCAGCCGAAGCCCAACGGTTAGGGGCAACCCTGATTCATGTTTCCACAGATTATGTGTTTAATGGGGCAAAAAATACCCCTTATTTAGAGACGGATGAAACCCAGCCTTTAGGATTGTATGGTGAATCTAAGCTGGCTGGAGAACAGGCTATTTTGGCAACAGATGCTAATGCTGTGATTATTAGAACCGCTTGGGTATACGGGGCTGGGGGCAAAGGTAATTTTGTTAAAACCATGTTACGTTTAGCTGGGCAACGAGAAGAATTAGGGGTTGTGGTAGACCAAGTGGGTACTCCGACCTGGACAGGAGATTTAGCTCAGGCTATCGTTGAGTTAATTCCTCGGTTAAATTCAGATACCTATGGAATGTATCACTATACCAATAGTGGGGTAACCAGTTGGTATGATTTTGCTGTAGCCATTTTTGAGGAAGCCCAAACCCTAGGAATTCCTTTAAAAATTCAACAGGTTAAACCTATTACCACGGCTGAATATCCCACCCCCGCCCGTCGTCCAGCTTATTCAGTATTGAGTAACCGCAAAATTTCACAAGTTTTGGGACATCACCCTCCCCATTGGCGACAAGGATTGAGAAAAATGCTAAAACAGTGGTCAGCAACACAGTCCTGTTAAGACTGATATTCATTTATTAAGAAATCACGAGAGTCATCATCCGTCTAGCTAGAAAATAACTCGAAAGACTTGTAATCTCTGAAGCAAAATAATGAAAGCATTAATTCTGTCTGGTGGTAAAGGAACCCGTCTGCGTCCACTCACTTATACGGGGGCAAAACAGCTTGTACCTGTTGCAAATAAACCGATTTTGTGGTATGGAATTGAAGGAATTGTTGCTGCTGGAATTACGGATATTGGGATTATTATTAGTCCAGAAACCGGAGGAGAAGTTCAAGAAATAACAGGAGATGGTGAACAGTTCGGGGCAAAGATTACTTATATTTTACAAGCAGAACCCGCAGGTCTGGCTCATGCCGTAAAAATAGCTCAACCGTTTTTAGGGGATTCTCCGTTTATTATGTATTTGGGAGATAACCTGATTCAAAATCCCCTCAATCCCTTTTTACAGCAATTTCAACAGAATCAACTGGATAGTTTGATTTTGCTGCGCCAAGTAGACAATCCTACCGCTTTTGGGGTAGCTGTTGTAAATGATAAAGGGCGAGTAGAAAAGTTAGTTGAAAAGCCAAAATTTCCCCCTTCTAATTTAGCCTTAGTGGGAGTATACTTCTTTGATCATACTATACATGAAGCGATCGCAAATATTCAACCCTCTGCTCGGGGAGAGTTAGAAATTACCGATGCTATTCAAGAACTGATTAATACTGACAAACACGTAGAAGCCTGTACCTTGGATGGTTGGTGGTTAGATACCGGAAAAAAGGATGATCTCCTCAGCGCCAATCAAATTATATTAGATGAACGAGTCCAATCGAATAATGCCGCTGAAGTGAATGAAAACAGTCGGATTATTGGCCGGGTAGATATTGGGTCAGGAACAAAACTGGTTAACTGTACGATTCGTGGCCCTGTGATGATTGGCAGTAATTGTCATTTGGAAGACTGCTTTATTGGGCCGTATAGCAGTGTCGGCGATCAGGTGACTATTGTTGATGCTGAATTGGAACATAGTGTAATTTTAAAAGGCGCTAAAATCACTAATATTCATCACCGTATTGTTGATACTTTAGTCGGTCGTCGTGCTAAATTAACTACTGTGCCTCAACGTCCAAAAGCACTACGATTTCTGTTAGGAGACGATAGTCAAATTGAACTGACTTGATGTCTATCTATATCCCTAAACCTGTAAATAGGATAAGGGTAATTTCATGATTCTGTAGAGGCGTTATATATAACGTCTCTATACAAGTATTTAATATCGGTTGATGAAAACGGATATGATATAAGATGATAACGATGGCGCTATCAAAAATACTACATAAACGTCAGTTTTTTCTGAAAATATTTTAGATAGGAATCTTAAAAAAGGTAGATTGAGAAGCTTTTAAATTTAAAGATTGACTCTAAACTAATACCATTTCTTTATAAGATAGCAGGAGGTTAATCAGTAGCAAAATCACCCATGAATTATTATAAGTCAACAATATTAAAAAAAATAGCACTTATCTGTTGAGACTTTCCCTCAACAACTCAGACTCAATTCAAAATAAAATATGACAAATAGCCAAACACCCGTACAATAGAAGACTGGCAAGCTTACTGAATTCGGTGAACTGTGAAGCTCTTTATTTACCATACCCCTGAACAAACTCCGGTAGAGACTCAACCCGACTGCGCCGTTGTTG
>CAYNXM010000265.1:0-29510 GCA_964401105.1 uncultured Lyngbya sp.
GAGTTTGAATTTGCAACAGATTTTCAGTATAGTTCTCAACCGACTGATTATACTCCCCCCAGTACGGCTGAATTTGTTCAAACGGGTAAAGATTTAATTGAACAGGTTCATGAGTATAATTCAGACATTCTTGTCGAGGTAGAGTTTCGTATTCGTCGCCAAAACGTGGCTATTGCAACCACAAGCGGTGTAGAAGCCCAACGTTCATCCCAAACCGTTAGCGGCAGTTTATCCGGAAATTTAGTCCGGGGTGAAGATTTTCTAGAAATTTATACTTATGATGTTGTCCGCGATCGCCCTCTCAATTGCGATCGCCTGCTACAGAAACTTTTAGAAAAGTATCGCAATGCCGAACAACCGGCAACTATTCAAACGGGTTCATATCCGGTGTTATTTACGCCTCAGGCCGTGGCGTTAGTGTTTGGGGGGCTATTCAAAACTGTCCTTTCGGGTCAAACTGTGGTTCAGCAGTCTTCTCCCCTGGCGAATAAACTGGGTGAAACCTTATTTGACAAACGCTTTAGTTTATTTGAAGATCCGCAGATGGGTGTGAATGCTTGTGCATTTGATGATGAAGGGACTCCCACCAGCCGTCAGCATTTGATTGAAAACGGAACAGTACAAAACTTCTATTGGGATCGACAATGGGGGGCAAGAGGGCAGGGAAAACTGGGGGGAAATGGCTTCAGAGGGGGTTTATCTCGCCCTCGTCCAGCATTGGTGAATTTATGTATCGCCCCGGGTCAATCTTCGATGCAGGATTTAATTGCCAGTTTAGATCAAGGTTTAATTGTCGATCAAGTTTTGGGGGCGGGTCAGTCTAATCAACTGGCGGGAGAATTTTCCGTTAATTTAGATTTGGGATATAAAATCGAAAACGGTGAAATTGTTGGCCGTCTCAAGAATACAATGGTTGCTGGCAGTATTTTTGAAGCCTTTCAACAAATGGTAGACTTCGGAAATCAACCCCAATGGTTTGGGTCTAGTGCCTTCGTTCCTTGTATTCTGTTTCAACAACTCGGCGTTACGGCGCGCCAAAGTTAGTTAAAATTGAATCAGCGAGAATTCGGGTGAAAAACAATGATCAAACGGCTGCGAACAGTATGGATTATGATTTTAGCAGCGATCGCCCTCAGTGGTTGTGTGCAATATGACTTAGGGATTGAATTTCAAGATCAAAATCATGGTCAGATCACTCAGCAAATTCAACTCTCACAGCAGTTTATCGATTTGAGTCAGGATGAAATTACCGCATGGACGGATAGTATTGAACGTCGGGTAGCGGAGTTAGGAGGCAAGACAGAATATGTTTCCGATCAAAATTTAAATGTTTCAATTCCATTTTACAATGGAGCTGAATTAGAACAAAAGCTGAATCAATTTTTTAATCCTACCCCTGTAGAATCTTCGGCATTACCTGAAGTGACGTTAGCTGAGATTCCTAAGCTTTCAACCCATTTAGATCTAACACAGCTAAACTTAATTTTTGTCTTGAGAAATCGATTAAATTTGGATTTAGATTTGCGATCGCTGGCGTTAGAAGTGACTGATAATCAGATTACGATCGATCCAGAAGGATTAATTGATTTAGACTTTAATTTAACGACTCCTTGGGGCGCACATATTATTCAATCGACTTCTGAAGAAGAAGGGTTACACCCGCTGGTTGTTTTAGGAAAACAAGACGGAAAACAAATTATTTGGCAACTTGAACCCGGTCAAATTAATCATATTGAGGCTATCTTTTGGGTCCCTAGTTTTGTCGGAATTGGAACTGTTGTCATTGTTCTATTTATTTGTCTGGGTTATTTCATCCGATATCGGCTATTTCCTCCCAGAAAAGTTGTGAGTAATGTCTAAAAACTGAATAGGGTACAGATCGGCAATAATTTGATGCCATCTACATTAAGATTGAGTTTGATACATTCACCCAAAACAGACAGATTTTGCTGTAATTGTTGTCAGCAGCAATCTCAAAGCATGACAGCTTATGGTTCATTTTAATGTTGATTTTCAACATTTCAACTCTTTTGCGGATATTACCCTGAGTTTAGCAACGGCTTTATCTCATCTGCAAATTCCGACTTCTTTAGAACCTTGTAAATTATCTGAAGATGCCCTTAAAATCCTGACTGATAAAGAGGTGGAAAGCCTACAGTTTTGGATGAGTCAATTCCCTTCAGAACTGTTTCAAATAAAGTGGTCTCATTATTGGCCGACAGTTCAAAGTATTCAACTTCAAGGTGATCTTAATTTTGAACTGTTTGCGATTAATTATCAATTCTCTCAACTGCAACCTCCATTTGATAATTGGATACAAAATACCTGTGATAATTCCTATCATAAATTAGCAGTTAGTCAATATTGTAAAACAGTACTACTGCAAGCCGGGTGTCCTGAAACTCAAGTGTCTGTCTTGCCGCTGGGTTGTAATCCATTTTTATCTGATTATCCTGACCCGAAGCGATTTTTATTACGAAAAGAAAGACCTAGAATTAGGATTTTACATCTGACAAATTCTTGGGATTTATATCGATTTGGCACAGATTTATTAATTCCGATTTTTTGTAAAGATTTTCCCAATCATCCCCAAATAGAATTATTAATAAAAGATGGGGGCAGTAATCAAGATGCCGTGACTCAGTTAATAGAAGCCACTCAAGATAAACTAGGATATCAGGTTTCCAATATTCATATTATCAGAAGATTGTTGAGTAAAGAAGATTTAGCTAAATTATATTTACTGGCTGATGCTGTTATTGCCCCGTTTCGAGGAGAAGGATTTGCAATTAAGTTACTGGATGGGTTTGCAGCCGGTTTACCTGTAGCCATGCCCCTTTATGGCGGGCCGACAGATTATGGAAATTCAACGAATTGTTATCCTATTGAATATGATTTAGTCCCTGTTAACCATTGCTATGATACTCAATTTTTTACGCCACAAAATAACCCTTATTGGGCTGAACCGAAAAGAGAGTCAATTCGAGAACAATTAAACAATATTATAACAGATGAACGCCGTCATTTAGTCGGTCAGAATGCTAGGAAAACGGCTGAACAATTTTCTTGGCAAGAAACAGCTATTAAATTATTAGCAATTATCCGCAAGTTATCTTCCGGTTAGTCTGAGACTCCAGCAATTTTAATCGGATAATATAGAAAATTCCCAACAAGTTTTAATGTGGGTTCAATCCCTGGAATACCCAACAGTCTGATGTAACTCATATCGACACTTGATCACGTGTTTGTGTGTCACTCGTTTGTGTGACTGTTAATTTATTAAGTTTTCAAACATACTGGAATAGTAATCAAATGAACCAACTAACAGGAGTTAATAAAATGGCTGAAACTATTAATGTTTCAACTTATGAGCTTTTAGTGAAGCCCATTATTGACAGTCCAGAACCCCCCAATCGGACAGTAATTCAGGGCTATTTTCTAACAATTGCTAATCCCAGTTTTAGTAACTTAGAAATACACTTATCCTTCCAAGCAAGAACACCTGACTTTAATTCTAGTACTGTTGCTGCATTTTGGGATGTTAATGGTACGAACAATGAATTAGTTTCAACTTCTATATTCCCATGTTTACGAACCTATAAATTTAATCTTCCACCCTTAGATACTGGTTTATTTCTGCTATTACCAGATATTCGAGAAGATGAAGTTATTGCTGGCAATAATACTGAAATTCGTGGCTATGTCAGGCTATCAATTTCTTCCGCTTCTACACTGCCTAGTGATGATAACATGAGAACTTTGTTAATTACTGCAGAACAGCGAGGGACTTTCTTACCTCAAAATAACTTTATTCGGCCATTAAGATCTGATTTCGACCACCTTTCTTACAGTTTGCCCTTAGCAAATGGTGGGTCTGAAGTTACTTTAGAGGTTAATAATATTACTTCTACAAGTCCACTGACTCTTCCACCTCGACAAGCAATATTTGATGCTATTGAGAAAGACCCTAACTTACTGAGTAGTGTTAGCAGCGATCAATTTTCTCAACAAATTAGTAAACTTAATATTGATGAACAACGTCAAATGCTAAACATACTGCTAGAAAGATTTGATGTTCAACAACAGTAAGGTTAGTTCGTTAATCAATTCAAAAGTCTCATGAGAAATAACTAACGTTCTCGATTATTTTGTGGATATAGGGGGAATCTTCCCCTTATCCCTCTTGATTTATCAAGTCTCTTTATCTGCTAGCCATTTATTTGTTTGCGCTCAAATACGTTTTATTTTGTTTAAATATATCTAAATAAATGAACTATTAATTTTTTTGTGATTGATTTGATTTACAAGGTTAAACAGAATATTTTTTAACGATAATTCCTAATATTTTAACTGATATGACTGAACCTATCAAACTTAAATTTATTCCCTTAAACTTTAGTTGGGTTGCTCTTCATCCTCAACCGATAGGCGTAATTCACTTTATTGGCGGTGCATTTTTTGGAACATTTCCAACTATTTTCTATCGCTATTTATTAAGTGATCTTTTTCATCAAGGTTATACAATTATTGTGCTACCCTATCGATTCACTTTTCGTCATTGGGCAGTAGCAATTAATCTAGTACAAGATCTAGTTACACTTAGAGAAGCTATTGTAAATGAAGCTAAACATCGTGATTATGACTATAAACTTTATCAAGAAGAAGAAGAAGAAGAACCAAGAACAAAGAAAGCGAATTACTTTTGGCTCGGACATAGTCTAGGGTGTAAATATATTACTTTACTAGAATTACTGACAGATTTAGAGAAAAGTCATGTTAATCACCCTAACAAAATTACTCATATTTTTGGAAATTGTCTCCCATTACCAGAACAAAAAAACTTACAAGCATTACTTGCAAATATTGATTTAACGAAAATTTCTATTGAAAATCAAACCTCTATTTTAATGGCTCCGGCTATTGAAGGAATAGAAGGCGCAATTCCCTTTTTACGCTTTCCTCAGTTTACAAGAATTAAAAAAATTATCAATAACATTGGATTCAAGGTTGAACCTTCCCAAGAAGAAACATTAAGTTTAATTCAACAAAGTCAATTATTTAATTTAACTCATTTGATTGAGTTTAAACAAGATACACGGATTGCTGCTTCTACTGTTGAGTGGCTATTAAAAAACTTAGATCGACGTTTAGTTCAAAAAAAGAAACTTGAAGGGAAACATCTTGCACCACTCGGATGGATTAACGGCAATCCAAAAATTGGCCAAACGGTCAAAAAGTTTCTCAACAGATAATACTGTTTAATCACTCTTGAAGAGGCGATCGCTATCTGTCGTTGCGGGCAAATTAGCTAATTTTTAGCTAATATTATTTTGCCAATATAGACAGAAATGGTATGACATTTAATAACGAATTCGAGGATCGATATAGGCATTGAGAATATCAATCGCAATACTGGCTAAAACAACTAAAGCGGCAAAAAATACAACAATGCCTTGAACTGTGGGATAATCTCGGACAGTAATTGCTTCATAGAGTCGATTCGCTAACCCAGGCCAAGAAAAGGTAACTTCTGTTAAAATTGCCCCTCCCAGTAAGGCAGCGAAGGTTAAGCCTAAGACTGTAATTACTGGAATCATCGCATTTTTCAAAGCATGATTGACAATAATATTAAATTCTTTAATTCCTCGCGCCCGCGCCGCTTCTACATAATCGGCTTGCAAAGTTTGCCGCAAATTTACCCGCACAATTCGTTCAAAAATACCACTTAATAGTAAGCCTAAGGTTAAACTGGGTAAACACAAGTAATAAACAGTAGTAAAAAATAGATTTAAATTGCCTGATAATAAACTATCCACTAAATATAATCCCGTCCATGCTTGAGGCGGTGTCAGACTTACCGGAAACCGTGTCCCTAAAGGAAACCAACCTAACTGTACGGCAAAAATGAGTTGAAATACCATCCCAGCCCAAAAAGGGGGCACTGCATAAGTAATAATGCCAAATAGTCGTCCTGCCGTATCCCAAATTGTATTAGGTCGAGAAGCCGCAATTGACCCAATGCTAATTCCCAGTAGTAAAGCAATTAATAAACTTAAAACAGCTAATTCAACAGTTGCCGGAAAATAATCCTGGATAATTCGCCATACCGACTGTCCTCGGGTGGTTAAAGATGTGCCTAAATCAAAATGGAGTAAATCTCCGAGATAATTGAGGTATTGTTGAATTAAAGAGCGATCTAAACCCAGTTGCGATCGCAATGCCTCTTTGGCGGCAGCCGGGGCGCGGGGGCCAAGAATCGCATCCACCGGATCTCCAGGTGTTGCCCGTAATAGTAAGAATACAATAGTGCTAATCGTCCACAGCATTAATGGGGCTAGCAACAAACGGGTCAGGATATAAGATTGAAGTGCCGATAATCGAGACATAGCAGGCAAAGCAAAGTTAAGAATCATTCAGATATTACAGCAGTTGTGGGCTGAACTCCTACAATTGAAGACCTAAGCAGTTAAATCACGACAAGCAATTATTCTTCAAATACAGCAACTGTAATATCATGACCCAGTTACCCGAAACTCCCTGGAGTGTTTCATCACAAGAGATTCTCAAAACGCTGGAAGTGGATCGTCAAACCGGATTATCACAAACTCAAGTTGAGACATTCCGGCAAAAATATGGCATGAATCGCCTCCAGCAAGCGCAACAACGGGGGGCTGGGGAGATTTTGCTCGATCAGTTCAAAAGTCCGATTATTGGGCTGTTAGCGGGTGCTGCGGTGCTGTCATTTGTGCTACAAGATTGGGTAGAAGGCGTTGCCATTATTGTGGCAATTTTAGTCAATACCATCATTGGGTTTTTCACCGAATTTCAGGCGACTCGATCGATGGAAGCCTTACAGAAGTTGAGTCATACTACTACTAAAGTTCGTCGCGATCGCCAACTGCAAGAAATCCCTTCAGAAGAATTGGTTCCGGGTGATATTATTATTCTCGATAGTGGGGATATGATTGCGGCAGACTTACGCATTCTTGAAGCCAATTCTCTTAATGTGAATGAGTCTTCCTTAACAGGGGAGTCGGTACCGGTCAGTAAACACGCTAAACCTCTCGAGGGGGATCCACCTTTAGCAGATCGCCTTAATATGCTGTATAAAGGCACTGCCATCACTCAAGGGTCGGGTGAAGCGGTTGTGGTTGCCACAGGCATGAAAACACAATTGGGTCGGATTTCGGAGTTAACCACCCAAGGGACAGAGTCGGAACAAACTCCACTGGAAAAACGCCTGGATGATTTAGGCAAGCGCTTAATTCAGTTAACCTTATTAATTGTAATATTTGTCGCCATTTCTGGGATTATTGGCGGTCGAGATCTGATTTTAATGGTACAAACTGCGATCGCTTTGGCGGTGGGGGCTGTCCCAGAAGGATTACCGATTGTGGCAACAGTGGCATTAGCGCGGGGAATGTGGCGCATGGCTAAACGTCAGGCGTTAATTAATCGCTTATCGGCAGTGGAAACATTGGGGGCAACTGGGATTATTTGTACGGATAAAACCGGTACTTTGACTGAAAATCAAATGACGGCAAACTCTATTATTACAGCATTGGGTGAGGTGGAAATAGAGGGGGAAGGGTTGGAAGTTAAAGGCCGTTTTCGCCTGAGTGATGGACAAAGTATTAACCCCCTAGATCATGAATGGGTTAAAGCAGCCTTAGAAGTGGGTGTATTGTGTAATAATGCGGCATTGCAACCGCAAGGATCGAATGAAAGCAGGGTAGTGGGAGATCCGATGGAAGTGGCCCTATTGGTGGCAGCGGCAAAAGCGGAATTATATCGAGATGAATTATTGCAAAATTTACCTGAAGTTAAAGAAGATGCTTTTGATCCGGATTTAAAAATGATGGCAACCTGGCATCAAGTCGGAGATGACTATCGGGTTGCGGTTAAGGGGGCACCGGAGTCTGTGTTAAATCAAGCGACTCAAATTTTAACCCCGGATGGTGTAGAATCAATGGATGAGTCTATTCGTAATGTTTGGCAACAACGCAGCGAACACCTTGCCAGTCAGGGGTTACGAATATTAGGCTTAGCCCAAAAAACCATCTCAACTCATCAAGCTTCACCTTATGACAATTTAACATTTATCGGTTTAGTCAGTTTACTCGACCCCCCACGTCAGGAAGTCTGCGGGGCAATTGAAAACTGTCAAAAAGCTGGAATTCGGGTGATTATGGTCACCGGAGATCAAGCAATGACAGCGCGTAATATTGGAAAAGCGGTGGGTTTAACTACTGACGACACTGTTGATGTGGTTCAAGGTCAAGACCTGAAGAATATTAAAACACTATCGGGGGCAGAACGTCAACGGTTACTGGATGCTTCTATTTTCGCAAGAGTTTCTCCTGAACAAAAGTTAAATTTAATTGCTTTACATCAAAGTAATAATACTGTGGTGGCGATGACAGGAGATGGAGTGAATGATGCCCCCGCCCTCAAAAAAGCCGATATTGGGGTGGCAATGGGACAACGGGGGACACAAGTTGCCCAAGAAGCAGCGGATATGGTTTTGCAGGATGATGCCTTTGCCAGTATTGTAGAAGCGGTGGAACAAGGGCGGGCAATTTTTGATAATATTCGTAAGTTTACGATATATCTACTCTCGGGAAATGTCGGAGAAATTTTAGCAGTCGGTATTATGGCGTTTCTCAATGCCCCCTTACCCTTACTGCCATTACAGATTTTATATATCAATTTTGTTAATGATGCCTTTCCTGCCCTGGCTTTAGGAGTGGGAGAAGCTGCCCCAACAATCATGGAACGTCCCCCCAGAAACCCCCAGGAGTCGGTACTGACACGCCGTCATTGGGCTGAAATCATAGGCTATGGGGGGGTAATAGCGGCTGTGATTTTAGGGGCGTTTATCTGGGCGTGGCAGGGACTTGGCATGAACGAAACGGAAGCAGTAACAGTCTCATTCATGACCTTAGGCTTTACCCGATTATGGCACGTCTTTAATATGCGCGATTCTAATTCAGGCTTTTTCCGCAATGAAATTACTCAAAATCTCTACGTTTGGGGGGCATTAATTCTTTGTAGTGGATTACTATTACTAGCGGTTTATTTACCCGGACTTTCTGATGTCTTAAATACAGCTTCTCCCAGTTTGCCAGCCTGGTTATTAATTTTAGGCATGAGTTTTATCCCCTTAGTTTTCGGACAAATATTTAAGCTATTTTCACCCGATTAATTCAAACTTGAGACCCTTGACTAACCGATTGATAAATCTCATTTAATTTCGCTTGAACTGCGGGAGGTTTAGCTGTAAAACGAATATAAAACTGTTTTTCCACTCTCGGTTGATCTAAAACCTTTGCATAAATATCTTCGGTTAACTCAGCCGTTTCACTATTCAAATTAATTTTAATATTAGTCAAGGCATCCGGTAACACCATATCAGCATCTTCAACAGCAATTAAAGCACCATGTCGTGACATTTGATAAATCCATCCTTGACAAAGACTTTGACTCAGATGTTTACCTTCTAAAATAATATATTCTAAAGTAATCGGTTCAGGAATAATAAAATACTCTTCTTCTTCTTTTGAAATATAAAGATTATATTCGCCATTAATACCACTAATTTCATAAATTTTAATCGGTCGCTTCACCCCTTTCGGCTGAACTAACTTTTGATTCTCCACTTCAATAATCTCTTCTCCAGCTTCTTGTAAAGTCGATTCAGAAATAATAATTTGTCCCCCAGTTGTATAAGATTCAATCCGATAAGTTAAATTAACTTGACTTCCCACCACACCATATTTCGTTCTTTTTTCTGACCCCAAATTCCCCACCACAACTTCCCCAGTATTAATCCCAATCCCCATTTCTAAAGCAGATAATCCCCATGCTTCTAACTGTTGATTCACCTCAAACATCTGCAATTGCATTGCCACCGCACAAGCAACAGCACGCTTAGCATCATCCACCCGCAGATTCGGTGCGCCAAATAACACTAAAATTCCATCTCCCATAAACTCATCAATTGTACCTTGATAAGCCGTAATTACATCAGCCATTTTAGACAAATAAAAATTAAGAATTTTAATCACTTCTTCCGGCTGCAATCTTTCAGACAGGGCTGTAAACCCTCTTAAATCTGAAGTTAAAATCGTAATCCTACGTCGTTCTCCGCCTAACTTTAACCCTTCCGGATGTTCTAATAAACTCGCAACAATTTCATCCGTTAAATAGCGACCAAATGTTTTCCGAATATCTCCAGCACTTCGGGCAATATAACCCGTAATCCCAATCGTTGAACCCATTAATCCTAAAAAAGGTGGAATCACAGGCAACCACCATCCCCTAATAAAAGCAAAATAAGTACTACCCAATAATAAAGTAATTGTCATCACTAAAAAACTAATTTGTCTGACTAAAAACTGCTTCACTTTCCCCTGCGATCGCAGTGTCCAAGTTAAACTAGCCCCCACAGCCGACCAAAACAAAATTAAAATCCATTCTATCGGTTCAGAAACTGTTTTAATTAACGGTCGATTCTCTAAAGCAGCACTGATAATTTGACTCGTAATATGGGCATGAATTTCAACCCCACTCAGACGTTGCTTGGCAGATAAAGTATAGGGAGTTGAAAATAAATCCTGAAAACTTTCTCCCACAGACCCAATCAAAATAATCCGATCTTTTCCCCAATCAGAAGACACTTTTTGTTCTAAAATATCCTCAACAGACACCGTTTCAAACTGCTGAGATTGATGACGATAATTCAACAACACTTGATAATCTCCCGCATCAGCCCGGATATATCCCCCATCCGACGCTTCAAACGGCACAAAAACAACCTCACCAAACTGCCACCAATTTTCAGTCTCTGGTACCACCTCAGGGCTAATTCCCTCCCCTGAAAGATACAACATCGCTAAATATAAACCAAAACCATAAACCGTTTCTCCTTCGGGGGAATTAATCGCTAAAAAAGCCCGTCGAATCCTATTATCCTTATCTAAAATTAAATCATTAGCAGCCACTCGCCCGGCTTGTTTGAGAATAGGGGGCGGTGCAACCCTTTCTCGACTATTGTCTCCAATCACCTTTTCAATCCCAACCAAATTATCAGTGGATTCAAAAACTTGTATTAATTGTTCATGACCCGGTTGATAAGGTAAATCTCGATAAATATCTAAACCAATTGCCCGAGGCTGCATTTTGACCAACTCTTGAATCAGTCGGGCATAAATTTCATCCGGAACATAACCCTGACCAATATATTGCATATCGTCTTCATTTAAGCCCACAATCGCAATCCGTCTATCGATAGATTCTAATGGACGTAACCGTAAATATTGATCGAATACAGACCATTCTAAGGACTCTAAAAATCCTCCCCAACGCAGCAAAATGACAATAATTGTCACCACAGGAGTGGTAATCCAAACACCGCGCCAATTCCAGAAAAATTGTTTAAAGTCGTTTTTCATCGGCTATTCGTTATTTGTTGAGGTCATGATTCGGGTTCGTGTAGGGTAGAGGAGGTAACAGGGTGATATGATATGGGTGATGGCGGTCGAATAATTCTCTATCTTCTCCTCAGGGGTGTGGTGATGATGCCTCCCCAGTCATGACCCTTAACAAATAACTAATCATTCATTACCCATCCGGATTAATTTTGAATCATCGGCACAGTTGCCAGAGTCTCTAACCCCACCGACTGAAGTAATTGTTGCCATTCTGTTGGATTAGAGTCTCGTAACTCAACCATTAACATTAAAGTATCCTGCCAAATCCGTTGTTGAGCAAAAAGTTCTGCTTGTTTGAGAGGTTCATCAGTTGCCTCAATTTGAGTTTTTAACTCGTCGCTTAATGCAATCCGTTCAATTTCCCCTTGGACAGACTCAACAACGGCTGGGTTATCTGAATCACAACTAATTACAACTTGCCAATTGTAGGTTTGACCCACCTCCAACATCACACTCTCGGGTAAAGAGATTTGGACAATACCAGAAGTTTTAGGCAATTCTAAACTATCAATATAAACATCATTACCAACTTCATCAAGTAATTGAAATTCAGCAGTTTTAGCAGAAGTTTGAGGAATAAACAGAAAAAAGTCAGGACGATGTGAAATTGTTTTTTGTACCTCAGTATCTTTTGGTACTAAGGCCGTTAAGGGCGTTTCTCCTTGACTACATACCTCTCTATCTTGACCGCGAGTGCCACCACCCACACTACTTTGAGCACCCTGACGCTCAGGGGCGGGGGGAAACTCTAAACTAATTTGTAAAGTTGACTCTGATAACAGAGGACTGGCTAAACTGGCCGTTGCGGCGAGTACAATTGCTGCTGTTGTCCCAATGGGTTGTAATAACTTAATTAACATTAAAACGGTACCTCCTGCAAAGCTTATTAATTTTAATTCCAACTGCAAAATGCCTGATTCCGAATCCTATAAATAATATAGATTAATTATTCAGACCAAATATTCTATCACCCGGTTCAAACAAGCCGATTTCTATAACAATATACCCAGTTTCCCCTTGTCACTCATCTGGAGTCAAATCTGGTGTCATCGGCAAGGTGAGTGTGAATGTTGTCCCCTGACCCAGTGTACTCTCCACTTCCAGTTTACCGTGGTGCAATTCCACTGACCGCTGAACAATTGCTAATCCTAAACCTGTCCCCGGAATCGTTCCCACATTTTTAGCTCTAAAAAAGGGCTTAAATAACTTACGTTGATCCTCTGGAGAAATACCCATTCCTTGATCTTCAACTTGAAAACAAATGGTTTTATTTTGAGCCAATACCCTTAACTCAATTAATCCGCCATCTGGGGAATATTTAATCGCGTTAGATAACAGATTATTCAATAAATGCCATAATAATTTTTCATCTAAACAAGCTAAAGAACAATCCCCTTGATGTTTGAATTTAATCGTGTAGCGCTCCCCCATGCTCATTTGCATCGATTCAACAACATCTTGACAAAAGCTCACCACATCTAACTTTGCCGGATTAAAATTAACCTGACTCGACTCTGAATGAGTTAAGGTTAAAATATCTTCTAAAAGTTGATTTAAACTCTCTGTTGCTTTTTTAATTCTTTGCAGATGCCGATGTCTTTTATCTTCGCTCATTAATTGACTATAGTCTTGTAATAAATGAGCCGAGATTTTAATAATCGAGATCGGAGTTCTCAGATCGTGGGATGCCATTGAGAAAAATTCATTCTGCAATAAATTATCTTCTTGGGCTTTTTGCTGTTGTTTCTCTGCATTGATCACGGCTTTTTTCATTTCAATCTCTGCTTGATGGCGAGAGATCGCAATTTCGACAGTGACTTGCAGTTCTTTGGCTTTAAAAGGCTTAATTAAATACCCAAAGGGTAAAGTTCTACTGGCTCTTTTTAAAGTTTTATTGTCTGCATTAGCCGTTAAATAAACAACAGGTATCTCTAAGCGATCGCGAATTTTTTCAGCCGCTTCTACTCCATCCATTTCTCCTTGCAGCATAATATCCATCAGAACTAAGTCAGGATGGGTTTGTTCTGCGAGATTAACAGAATCTTCTCCTGAAGCGACAATGCCAACTACACCATATCCCATATTTCTTAGAAGAATTGCAATGTGTTCGGCAATAATCGCTTCGTCTTCGACCACTAAAATTGTGAGATTTGACATTCAGTTCTATCCTCCTCCCATATTTAGGTTGAGAAGATCTCATGTACTCTTCAGTATTGATTCAGTATTGGAGAATACTGAACTCTACTCACTTATATCCTATAGTGAATTTATCTCCAATCTAAAGTCTAGATCCATTGAAATCTTAAATTCATCTATTAATAGTATGGACAAAATCTCTTAAAAAAATAACTCTATCGGTCTCCGAATTCTACAGCACCCTGGAACTCTTAATGGAGCTGAACAATGACAAATGACACCCATCTTGATTATAAAGGAAATCAGGTTCCCAAGTTGTTCATACGACAGGTTGAGACAAAGTTCAGACTCGTCTCAAGTCTCTATGAACTTTTTTTTTGTGAAGCAGTCAATGTGCAAGTGTCTGAGGCAACAAACCATAGAAAACGACTGGTGACTTGACCCAAAATCTGTTGAGATGACATCCAGCCAAATACTCGGCTATCGGTACTTTCAGCGAGATTATCTCCCTGAACAAAACAAGACCCATCCGGTTTGACCTCTGTGACTCGTTTCACAATTCGAGTTTGCGGTTTATAAGGATGTTGACCCACAATAATATCTCCTGGCTGAGGATTAGATTGTTGATAAGCTTTGAAATTCACTAAAATTTCATCTCCAGGTTGCAACAGGGGTAACATCGACAGTCCTGTGACTCGAAACCGCCGCCGCCGCCGACTAATCCACAATAATATATCCCATAAGCTACTTTCTTTTAAAGTCGGTTGATCTAACAATTCCATCATTCAAACAGTAATGGCTCATAATAAGAGGCACGGCAATGCCGCGCCTACCCAACATGAATTTAATCAGAAACAAATCAGTGTTTCTTAGCTTGCCTTGTAGAAGTTGACATCGCGATCTTTGCTACCCCAGAACATATTGTGGATTTTTTCCACCGCTTCCATTAATTCGTTAGCGTGTTCTAGACTGACTTCAACCTTACAAGCAGAACAAAGCTTGGCAGCTTTCCAGAAGGTATCATGTAAATCAGGATACTTCTCTAAATGAACGGGCTTAAAGTAATCAGTCCACAGAATCAGTAAGTCCTCTTTGGTTTTTTGAGCTTGCTCTTCTTTAATCGCTATATAGCGCGATAAAGTATTGTTATAAGCGACCAAAGCTGCTTTGTCATCGCTAGCCGGTTCCAAGTCCAAGATTTTTTTGGTCATGGATAAAACGGCTTCAGCAGTAATACGAGCCGAAGCGGGGTCATAGACTCCGCAAGGGCCATCACAGTGGGCTTCAACTTCGGCGGCTGGAAACCAGTTTTGCAGGGTTGCTACTATTGTCTTCAACATGGTACTCATCGTGCTTATTTCTAAAGTGATTTCTCGGGACAGATGAAAGATAGGTATTTCACGCTAAATCATATAATATTTAGACGACAATTGCATCTGTGATATCCTTTACCCTGTGCAATTGACGACTTCATCCCTGTGTCTCTACCTATCCCCCCTATCCCCATTTAGTGTAGTGTGAGTCTAGTTTCGATGCAAGGCTGGATTAGTGATTTGTCCTACACTCTGTATGGCTATCTCAGTCTGGGTTAACTAACCGAACTAATTTTTGTTTGACTTGAGTCTCAAACACCTTCCATTTCATCTCAGAATACTCTTTATTTTCACTAAACCCAGAAAGAAATCCCAAAGGAATTTCAAATCCTCCGGCTTGGCTGCGTCCGCCCCCAAAGAACTTACCGGTGACATCAGTGCCAAATGCATCTTTAATAAATTCATCGGGGTCGAGAGTAATTTTATTAGTTCTCAGAGAACCGGTCACCACTTCCACCTCATCAAAATCATCATAAACAATACCATAAACCACTGCGGTATGAACGTTTTCTTCTGTTAATAAAAAGTCCGCCGCCTGGGGAATTGCATCTCGGTCGTTAGCTCGCAAATAGCCAACTCCTGAAATTGACACATTATCTTGTATTTTTCGGTTCGATAATGCCCGTTCTATCACATCCATCACCCGCTTAGAACGAGAAGACCGTAAAACGGCATCGAGAAGTGCGCTATCATAAAACTGACTTAAATAAGCCGCCGCTAAAAACTCTTCTCGTCCGGCTTGTCGGAGGTGATTGGTATCCGATCTTAACCCATGCATCAAAGCAGTTGCACAGTTGACATGAGTGGTATTATTGCCATCAAATTCCACTAAGCCCCCTTGAATATATTGCACTAAAATGGTAGCTGTCGCCTTAATTTGTGGACGAATATCCATAAACTCTGGTTTAAAATCTTGTTGTTGTAAGCTATGATGATCGATCAGGACAATCACAGGAATTTTGGCGGCAAGTACCAGAGGAGTCAGTTGACTGGTTGTGCCTTGACTATCGAGAAATACACATCCGTTGTAACTTGATAAATCCTTCTTTTTAGCCGCTTCTAAAGTCCAGCGCTGCACCGGTAAACTGGTGAGTTTGACCAGAGCAATATTTTCCTGATGACTCAGAGTGCCTCCATAGACAATATCGCAATCAATCTCAAATTGCTGCGCTATTAATACATAAGCCCAAGCTGAAGATAGGGCATCAGGGTCAGGAAAGTCTTGAATCATCACTAAGTGACGTTCGCCAGCGTGTTGGCTGAGACTCTTTCGTAAGGCTTCTGACTTTTGAGGCATTGAAGCCGGTTCTGAAGCTATTGTCAGTTCGCTATTAGAGGAATGATTGTCTTTTTCTGTAATGATAGATGAGTTCACGTACTGAAATATATAATAATAATTAAACTTAATTATAAGGGAAACCTCCCTAGTCATGACTAGAGAGGCTAAATGAAATTAACCGTTACGTTTTTGGAGGATACTGAATATTTGAATATTAATGACCGATCACAGATTGTTCAAAATCCATTCGTTGTTTGACATTGTGGAGAAAGTAACCACTCATCATGGCAGAGGTTAATAGGCGAGCCAGATGATTACGGTCTGTGGTGATGGTGACATCAAAATCTTCCGAAGGTAAGCCACCCAGCATTTGCATCAAATTGCGTTCCATAATTTGGGCAACCTCAGTATCAGGTTGAGACAGTTTTGTCACCACTTCTGGATTCATAGACTGTACATATTGCAACAGTTTATTGTCTCCAGAAGATGAACGGTCAAACTGTTCTGCATTGCGATTTGATAAGTTCTTCATACTGGTTGTTGGTAACGACTGAGTATGGCTGGATCGGTTTACTCTTTTAGAATAACCTGAGTTATCCTTCAGTTTGCAGTGAGTAAAACCGAACTAGATTGAGAGGTTAACCCAACGTTATCTGAAATTCTGCAACATAGGCTACCAAAAAACTGCCTACACTTCAGTAGAAATGCAGACAGTTTTCTTCTGTGTTCAATAAAACTTAGTGCATTTTTAATGCATGGATAGTTTTCGGGCCAGCAATGCCGTCAGGATACAGACCATGGTCGTATTGGAATGCTTTGACAGCGTGTTTGGTAATGTGACCATAGTAACCGGTAGATTTAGCATGGAAGTAACCGTGATAGGCTAATTTATCCTGCAATTTGGCTACTTTTTTACCATAAGAACCGTGGGAATAGCCATGGTACTTAGGCTTGGGGTCATAACTAGCTTTCTTATATTCATAAGAAGGCTTCTTCTCATAGTAGCTAGACTTATAGCAGGTCTTCTGACAGCTTAAGCCTAAAGCCTTGGCAGTCTTACGACCGACAACACCATCGGGATACAGACCGTGGTCGTATTGGAATGCTTTGACAGCGTGCTTGGTAATTTTGCCATAATAGCCTGTTTTCTTCGCATGAAAATAACCATGATCGGCTAATTTATGCTGAACATCTTTAACATCATGGCCATAGTCACCATAATATAAAGCAGCTTGCGCTGGTTGGCTATTGCTGAGCACGGCAAAGCCGATGGCAGCAGATAAAACTGGAATGAAGCAGGCACTAGTCCACTTCATACCCCGGAACAAAACTAGACTTCCGTCCTGGGCTTCACGAGGAGCCTCGTATGCGGAAGCTAGATGAGTGTAAGCTAATGTATCCATAAATTTCTTTTCAAACTCCTCAAAACGCGCGTTTAGCGGTTGACCATGTAGGATTACTTTAATTGACTCCTACCATTGTCTAATATATAACGATTTAACCGCTAAAAGTCTAGAAGCAATATAACTTACTCTGGCTTTTTTATCAAAACTTAATCAAACATAGATCGGGTGCATTTTTTGCAAAACCTTTTATCATACAACAACTTATGTAAATTCTATTCTTTTCAAAGATTTTTAACATGAATTTTTATATCGGTATTGATTTTGGCACAACGGGGGCTCGTTTAATCATGATTGATGCTGAGTTAAGGGTAATCTATGAAGTAGAACATCCGTTTCTCGCCCCAGCTATTACCGATGATTGGCCGTCTATCTGGAAAACAACTTTATTCGATTTAATCCAAAAGATCCCTGACAAATTACGTCGCCAAGTGAGTCGTATCGCGATCAATGGTACTTCCGCAACAGTTTTACTATGCGATCCTACAGGAATTCCAGTAGATGCACCAATTTTTTATCATGATAGCCGAGGGACTGAGGTAATAGAGCAAGTTAGGGCGATCGCCCCCCCTAATCATCCGGTACAAAGTGCCACCTCAAGTCTAGCTAAATTATTATGGTGGCAAACACAAATTAAAACAACAACAATTAATAAAAAATTAAATACAAATGATTGGAAAACTCAACCGTTGTATTTCCTGCATCAAGCCGATTGGCTCGGTTTTTTACTCCATGGAAATCTCGGCATTAGCGACTATCATAATAGTTTAAAATTAGGCTACGATCTGGAGAATTTTTGTTATCCTCAGTGGTTGATTCAAGGACTACAAAATCATTTAGAAATCAATAGACCTCAACTACCCAAAGTCGTTGCACCCGGAACCGCGATCGCTTCAGTGACCCGCCCAATTGCCAACCGCCTCGGCTTATCAGAAAACTGTGTAATTTGCGCCGGGACGACAGATAGTATTGCAGCTTTTCTTGCCAGTGGCGCAACCGTCCCCGGTGAAGCCGTCACCTCATTGGGATCAACTTTAGTGCTAAAACTATTAAGTCAAACACCCGTTAATCATGCTCGTTACGGCATTTATAGCCATCGCCTCGGCAACTTGTGGTTAAACGGCGGCGCTTCTAATACCGGAGGCGCTGTTTTGCGCCATTACTTTAACGATCAACAACTGCAACAGTTAAGTTCGCAAATTGATCCGACTCAAACCAGTCTATTGGATTATTATCCATTACTGCAAACAGGCGATCGCTTCCCGATTAACGATCCAGAACTTGCTCCCCGACTTGAACCCCGTCCGGCCAATGATGTAGACTTTCTCCACGGTTTACTCGAAAGTATGGCTCGAATTGAAGCCAAAGGCTATAATCTCTTACAAGATTTAGGGGCAACACCCCTAACAAGAGTGTATACAGCCGGAGGCGGTGCTAAAAATTCTGTTTGGACAATGCTACGGCAACGATATTTAGGGGTGACAATGGCCCAACCCACTCACACCGCAGCAGCCTACGGCACGGCATTACTGGCTTATGATGCCTTGAAGGAGTTTGAGTCAATCCCTTGCTAATTCTATATCTTAGCAATAAGATTGCCCTAGGAATTAGACAATCCTCAGAAAGAAAATCTGCGATCGCACCCATCTTCCGCCTCAAGGGTACTGGGACCGTAATCGGGCGATTCAGTCGTAGGGGAATTGAGGTGATGGGTTTGTGTTATCATATGTTTTATCCTCAAAATCGGATCTACTGGTGGTCAGCCAGAAAGTCACGCCCTAATCTGAGTTAACAGGTTTTACGGAAAGTTGGCGCGCGCGCCAAACATTTTCCTAGAGGAGAAATGATTGTCGTTGGACGATCAGCCAGGGAATCGACAGTTAGGGACATTGTGCCTAACTGTCGAATGTAAGGAGTGGAAACATTTCTTGAGAATCTCAGAGCATAATCGCGTGATTTGCTCTTAGAGGTTCAATTCATGGGAGAATAGATAAACGGCAATGAGCAAATTGCAGTGATTGTCACTAAGATTTGTTCCGAGCAATTGAGAGGAAATAATAGGTTGGAGTCTATGAAGGTTGGCGATCGCGTTCGCGTCAAGCAATCTACTGTTGTTTATACCCACCCAGAAAACCGTAAGCAACCCTTTGATCTCAAAGATTCAGAAGGAGAGATTGTGGATATTTTAACAGATTGGAATGGTAGACCTATCAGTCCCAATCTACCTATTCTGGTTGAATTTAGCACAAAGTTTAAAGTACATTTTCGTCAGGAGGAATTGGAAACCATTGATTAATCACAAATATGACATCCTCCTGAATTTTATCAGTTTACAACAATAAAAAAAATGTTGATTCAGTCCGTTGATTAGAAAGAAAATACTGCCCCAAGTCCATTCCATAATAGCCCAATTACTGCTAGTCCTAAAATGGCAATGACTAAAATCAACAGTAATAATCCAGCAATTAATAGCAAAACAAACCAAGGATTGGCTCGTTGTTGAGCAACAGTAGTCGGGAGATTAAGATGAGTCTCTAACAGTTCAACATTTTTTACATTGGCTTTCCAAGCCACATCAAATACATCTCCCAAGACAGGAACCGTTCCAGCTAGGCTTTCTAAAGCAATATTTGAGGCCATTTTAACCAAGGTTTTTCGAGGCACACCTAACTGAAAAGATCGATATACAATATAAGCAGACAACACTCCACCCACTAAATCGCCGCCGCCTGGGATCAGTCCTAAGATGGGATCGAGTCCAATTCGGTAAGATGTACCCGGCACTCGGATGATATTATCCAAGAGGTTACTCATTTGACGCAGTTGATGAACGGCTGGGGTAGCAGTAGCAGTAGCAGTCGAAGTAGGGGGTACTGTTTTTTTGGGGGAAATCATGGGTTTATCCTTTAACACTGAGAGTGGCAGATTGAGATTAAAGTGAATACAATTTTCTCAAACATCTTTTTCTAAAAATACCCCAATCGTTTTATGATGGGGAAGAATACATTAAAAATTGTTTAAGTTCTAGTTAGATTCGGCATGGCAGTAATTCAATTTTCAAAAGGAATAAATGAAGAGATCGTTCCCGATGTGCGTTTAACTCGCTCTCGCGATCAGCAAGACGGGATGGCAACCTTTACTTTTGATAATCCTAACGCTTTAGCAGATGATTTTACAGATGAAATCACGGGAATGTATATGATTGATGAAGAAGGAGAAATTACGACTCGTGAGGTCAAAGCTAAGTTTATTGATGGTAAGGCAGCAGCCATTGAAGCCGTTTATGTGATGCGTTCTCCCGAACAATGGGATCGCTTTATGCGGTTTATGAACCGTTATGCTGAGGAAAAGGGTTTAGGCTTTAACAAAAGTCAAAGTGAATCTTAAATGGTTAGTGAGGCAGTAAACGCTGATGACTCATCCTCACCCAGATGTGACCCGCTTAACTCTGAACTGTAGTGTAATCACAGTGAGTGATACCCGCACCCCGAAAACGGATAAAAGTGGTCAACTCATTCAACAATTGCTTCAAGATGCCGCTCATCGTGTGCAAAACTATGTCATTGTTAAAGATGAACCGGATGAGATGACTCAACTCGTCAGAGAGTTCTGTCAACATTGTGATGTTGATGTCATCATTCTCACTGGTGGAACTGGAATTGCTCCCCGAGATACGACTTATGATAGTATTAATCATCTACTCGAGAAAACATTACCCGGCTTTGGGGAGCTATTTCGACTCCTCAGCTATCAAGAAATTGGTTCGCGGGCGATCGCTTCTCGGGCAGTTGCAGGTGTATTTCAGGGAAAACTGATATTCTCTTTACCGGGTTCAAGTAATGCAGTTCGTTTAGCGATGAATGCTTTAATTTTACCGGAATTATCCCATCTAGTGTCTCAGTTGAACTCCTCTGCTGCTGCCGAAAAATAGGGATCGATCATTTATGAAATCTTCTTTCGTTGCTGATACTCAACAAATTAATCCTTGGAATTACAAACCCTGGTGGTGTCAACCTTGGTCAATTTTATTGACGGGAATTAGCATAATGGGCGGCAGTTGGATTTTGTTTCACACGATTTGGTTAACAGTGGCGATCGCTTTACCAATCTGTACCTGGATGGGCTTCTTTTTATTGATTTGGCCTCGATTAATCAGGGCTGAATATTACTCTAAATCAGCGGAAGATTCCTAAGCCTTTTCTAACGGAGCCATTGTTAACCCTTCTCGACTGAGCTGTGTATGATACAACTCAGCCTGTTCTTGAGGGCCTGTCCAAACGGTGGCTTGACCTTCATGGTGAACTTGATTAGTTAACTCCCAAGCCAAATCACTACTCATGGCAGGGATATACTTCATTAAACAGCTAGCAACGTGCTGAAAGGTGTTAAAATTATCATTTAACACGATTACTTTGTAATTGGGATATGGCTCGCGAACAACTTGTTTAGAACGACTTGGCGCTATACTCGGTGAAGAAGCCATAGCCTTAACCCTTTCGGCAACAGCAAAAGTCATCGATGATTCTGAAACGTTAACGGCGTAATCTGACTAAATGTTCGTTTAACCAAGAGCGATTTCACTCTTGAGAAAGTAATCAGTAAATCAACTACGATTCAATATAGCACAAATTTCACCTCTGCTGCTTACCCCCATACTTTTTGTTTGCATCTTATCGGAATTTAATTCATGGAACTCAACCCAATCATCCTGCCGCCAGCTACGGGGACTGCCCCAGAGGGATTATTAATTTTGATGCATGGTTGGGGAGCTAACCCACAGGATTTAACCGCTTTGGCTGAATTACTCAATCTCCCCAGTTATCAGTTTATCTTTCCCGAAGCACCATTTCCCCATCCTCAAGTCCCTCTTGGACGAGCCTGGTATGCTTTAGAAACACCAGAATATATTGGACTGGCTGAAAGTCGTGAAAAATTGCAAACCGGGTTACAGTCTTTAGCATCAACCACAGGTATTCCACCAGAGCGTACTATTTTAGGCGGATTTTCTCAAGGGGGAGCCATGACACTCGATGTGGGACGCAATTTTCCTTTTGCGGGTTTAGTGGTGTTAAGTGGCTATCTCCATTTTCAACCCCAACCCCAAACTCAACCGATTTCCCCGATATTAATGGTTCATGGTCAACAAGATCAAGTTGTCCCTGTACAAGCCGCCCACCAAGCCAGGGATCAATTTCAACAACTGGGTGCTAAGGTGAATTATCATGAAATTGAGATGGGACATGAAATTCCTCCAGAAGTGCTCGGGTTAATACGAAGTTTTGTGATGGAAGTTATGCCAAAGTTCCCTTAAAATTTTACTATAGAATTAAGAAGTCAAAATCAAACCCTAACTTTGATCCAGACTTCAAGCAGATGTGAGACCTGGGAGGTAGACTGATGGCAACGTTGACCCGATCCTCACCTGATATTTCCAAACTGACCGAAGAGGATATCGCGGCTTTAGCCGTTCGTTTGGAACAGGATGATTACAATACTCCTTTTGAGGGGTTGAATGATTGGCATTTATTAAGAACTATTGCCTTTCAACGTCCCGAACTGGTTGAACCCTATCTCTACCTGCTAGATATAGAAGCTTATGATGAAGCCTAATGGGGCTTGAAGCAGTCTTCCGTCTTCCGTAGAGACGTTATCAAGGTAGCGTCTCTATTGTGGATGTAAATCTAATCAATCTCTGGTTCTTGATGGACTCCATGACACCGATTTTATCTTCAACTGTTCAACGCAGAATTTTAATTGGGGTCAGTGGCGGCATTGCTGCGTACAAAATTTGTCAGGTGGTTTCATCTTTAGCAAAAGCAGGTGCGGAAGTTCGGGTGATTTTAACGGACTCAGCTCAACAGTTTATTACTCCCTTAACTTTTGCGAGCTTATCTCGTCAGCCCGCTTATACAGATCAAACCTTTTGGCAACCCGTTCATGGTCGTCCCCTACATATTCAACTGGGAGAATGGGCGGAGGTTTTTCTGATTGCTCCGTTAACTGCCAATACTCTCGCCAAATTGGCAATAGGAATGGCAGATAATCTACTAACCAATACGGTGTTAGCCTCTAGTTGTCCAATATTGCTAGTGCCGGCAATGAACCGTCAAATGTGGAAACAGCTTACTGTTCAACGCAATTGGCAACAACTTCTCGATGATAAGCGATTTCATGGTATTGCGCCTCTGGCAGGGATGTTGGCTTGCGATCGCCCTACAGATTATTCGACAACAGAGCAATTAGGACGGATGGCAGAGCCGAAGCAAATTTTAGCTCATTTGGAATCTTTACTCCAAACCCAGGGTCAACAAGATTTAATCGGGAAACAGATTTTAGTCAGTGCAGGCGGTACTCGAGAATACTTTGACCCTGTACGGTTCCTGGGAAATCCTTCAACGGGGAAAATGGGTATTGCTGTGGTGCAGGCGGCAGTTCATCGCGGCGCATCTGTGACTTTAGTTCATGCCCCGATGCAGACGGAATTAATTGATTCATTACCGATGGTAAACTGTGTTGCTGTAACTAGTGCTGCCGAGATGCACGAAGCGATGTTACAACAGTTTCCTAAAGCGGATATTACAGTGATGACGGCGGCTGTAGCAGATTTAACACCGATAGACTATCATGCTCAAAAAGTACCTAAGCAGCAATTAAGCACTAGTATTCCATTACAGCATACTGCTGATATTTTAGCAGAATTAGGTCGAAAAAAGCAAGATTCTCAACAAATTGTGGGATTTGCAGCACAAACCGGGGAAATTGTAGCCCCAGCACTAAGGAAATTACAGCGAAAAAATTTAGATGCAATTGTTGCTAACCCAATCGATAAACCCCTTGCTGGGTTTGGCACTGAGACTAATCAAGCTATTCTCATTCATGCAGAGGGTCGGCAACAAGAAGTAGCACGATGTAGTAAGTTACAACTGGCTCATCACTTATTTGATTTCATCTTAAAATAAAAAATGGCGATAAATATAAAAAAATATTAGATTTATAGAAAATTTAACTATGCCGATAACAGAGTTTTTTTATCTATCAAAATTTTACTAAACTTCTATTTAAATTAATATTAAACCGAGACGTTAACATCAGATTTATTAAACTCATCCCAATGAAAAATCACAGAAAGTGTTGTGGGTTTCCTTAATCTTCCATCCGACAATCCCATCTCCTTCCATAGCACCCTTGGGTAGAAAGTTGGGCGTTGCCATTGCCTAATATCAGGAATGCCCAAAACACCAACATTCAGACCTATCCCCGCTGCTTGTGGCGCGCCCATGATGCTAGGCAACCTCATCACCCAGGACAAAGAACAGATAACGGATCATTGGTACGGTTTCCACGAATTAGCACTCGTCCCAGTTGAGTGCTAAATTGACTAGATGGATAGCTAGCAGCGAGGCTTTAAACATAATCCTATGACTAAAATTATTTCATTCAGTGATGACTCACGGCGGGCAATAGAAAGAGGCGTAAATGCCCTCACAGATGCAGTTCGTGTCACCCTCGGCCCCAAAGGTCGTAATGTCCTACTGGAAAGAAAATTTGGTGCACCCGAAATTGTCAATGATGGGATCACCGTTACCAAAGAAATTGAACTATCAGACCCCCTGGAAAATACTGGGGCAAAATTAATTCAAGAAGTTGCCTCCCGAACAAACGATATTGCCGGAGATGGTACAACAACAGCGGCAATTTTAGCCCAAGCCCTGATTCATGAAGGTTTAAAGAATGTAACCGCAGGCGCTAATCCTGTCGCGTTGCGTCGCGGTATTGAGAAAACAATTCAGGTATTAGTCAAAGAAATTCAAGCCATTGCCAAACCGGTTGAAGGTTCGGCGATCGCTCAAGTTGCCACCGTCTCAGCCGGTAATGATGAAGAAGTCGGGCGCATGATTGCCCAAGCAATGGATAAAGTTACTAAAGATGGGGTAATTACCGTAGAAGAATCAAAATCTCTCTCCACAGAACTAGATGTAGTGGAAGGGATGCAAATAGATCGCGGTTATATGTCCCCCTACTTTGTCACCGACAATGAACGGATGGTGGCTGAATTTGAGAATGCTCGGATTTTGATTACTGATAAAAAGATTAGCAGTATTCAAGACCTGGTCTCCATCTTAGAAAAAATCGCCCGGGAAGGACAACCCTTACTGATTATTTCTGAAGATATTGAGGGTGAAGCCTTAGCCACTTTGGTGGTTAACAAAGCCAGAGGCGTGCTGAATGTCGCGGCAATTAAAGCCCCAGGATTTGGCGAACGCCGTAAAGCCATGTTGCAAGATATTGCAATTCTCACAAGTGGTCAAGTCATTTCAGAAGAAATTGGCTTAAGTCTTGATACCGTCACCTTAGATATGTTGGGTCAAGCCACAAAGGTGATTCTGGAGAAAGACAATACGACTATTGTTGCCGAGAATAATAACAAGGGAGATGTAGAAAAACGGGTTGCTCAACTGCGGAAACAACTGGAAGAAACGGACTCCGACTACGATACAGAAAAACTACAAGAACGGATTGCCAAACTCGCAGGTGGGGTGGCTGTGATCAAAGTCGGAGCCGCAACAGAAACTGAATTAAAATCTCGTAAATTGCAAATTGAAGATGCCCTCAATGCGACCAAAGCAGCCATTGATGAAGGGATTGTTCCTGGGGGTGGCACAACGTTGATTCACTTAGCCAAAAAAGTGGATGAAGTCATAGAAACCCTCAACGAAGAAGAAAAAGTCGGGGCAGCGATTGTGGCAAAAGCATTAGAAGCCCCACTGCGTCAGATTGCAACAAATGCGGGTGTTGAAGGCTCTGTAATTGTTGAACAAGTTCGTAACACTGAATTTAATGTGGGTTATAATGCCCTCACTGGCGAGTGTGAAGATTTAATTGCCGCAGGAATTCTTGATCCAGCAAAGGTGGTTCGTTCTGCCTTACAAAATGCTGGTTCAGTTGCTGGAATGGTGCTGACCACTGAAGCAATTGTGGTTGAGAAGCCCGAGAAACAACCTGCTATGCCTGGTGGTGATGATGGCATGGGCGGCATGGGCGGCATGGGCGGCATGGGCGGCATGGGCGGCATGGGCGGCATGGGCGGTATGGGCGGCATGGGTATGGGCGGCATGGGTATGGGAATGATGTAATTCCTCCTCTCTTCCTATCTGCCAAAATTCATGTCCGACTGTCAGGGGCGATATATACATTGCCCCTGAATAAAGAATTTATAAAAATGACTACTCATAAATATGAGTAATCACAATAAAATATTAATTAATGCGGAACCCGGGACTTGAACCCGGAAGTCCTTGCGAACACTAGAACCTGAATCTAGCGCGTCTACCAATTCCGCCAGTTCCGCTGGGGGATTTTATTCGCACAAGATCTAATCCTATCGTATGCTATTTACTTTGTCAACCTTGATTGCAATTAATGGTTGAGAGTGCAATATAAAATCCAAATTTCCCCCCTAAATAGTTTGCCATTAAATTTGAGCAGCACACAAAGCAGCACCAATTAACCCAACCTTAGGATTGAGCACCACATAAACTGGTACTTTCTGAATCATAGGACGGATGCGTCCTTTAGCATTAAAAGCATTGAGAAACAATCCATTCTTGATTAACTCCAAGTTCTTAGCCGCAATACCCCCAGCGACGTATAATCCCCCGTAAGGCAATAACTTTAAAGCTAAATTACCCGCTTCTGTGCCATAAGCTTCGATAAATAGCTTCATGGTTTGTTCACAGAGATAATCACGATTACTACTGGCTGCCTTGGAGACTTCTGCTGATAAGTCAACTGTTTTGTGATGTGTACCCATTTCCTGTTTCCAAGTATTAAAAACCTGACTCATTTCAGCGGTTTCCCTATCAGGATATCGGTTGTGCATAAATTGATAAATCGCAGCAATTCCCATCCCGGAAACAATCCGTTCAACAGAAACGCGGTCAAGATTTTGAAGTTCTTTAACGTAGTTTAACAGTTGAAATTCGACTTCCGAACGAGGAGCAAAGTCTACGTGTCCGCCTTCGCTGGGCAACACACGATAGCCTAAGTTAGTTGGAATCACAAATCCTTCTCCTAAGCCTGTCCCTGCCCCAATGACAGCGATGGGAGCAAGAGGATTTTGTTCCCCAGTTTGAAGGGTGTAGACATCATCCGGCTTCAGACCTGCCACCCCATAACCAATCGCCGCAAAGTCGTTAATTAGGGTGACGAGAGGAATTTTAAGTTCCCGCTTTAATACTACAGTATCGATGAACCAACTCAGATTCGTCAACTCACAGGTGGTATTATTCACAACAGGCCCAGCGATGCCAAAGCAAGCTTTTTCAGGCAGGTATTTTGTCCCTAACACTGATTCAGCTTCAGACAGAAACTGTAATACAATGGGGACTAGATCGGTATATTTTTGACTGGGATAAGTCTGTTCATGTAATGCAGTTAATTCAGGCACGCTACCGGGGGAGTCTGTCGATTCCGCTTTGAGCAACTGTAAAATTGTTTTGGTGCCGCCAATATCCCCTGCCAGTAATATTGTCATTGTTGATTCACTCCTAATTTGGGCTGCTAAAGGTTAAATGTTTAATCTGCTGATTATAGATATCATTGCTGAGGATATCATTTATTTCTTCCATCCCTGCTCTGCTTGCTGCCAAACATAACTCGAGACGGTCTCTATTTCCTCCGTTGTTAATCGATCTGCATAGGCAGACATATTGCCTTTTCCATGAGTCACAATCTCAGAGATAGCCGCAACAGACTCAAATCCATTACGTTTCAATGCTCTTTTTTTTAAATTTTTACCCCGTCGAATAATATTACCGCCATTAGCATGACAACCGGCACATTGCATTTCAAAAATCTTTGCACCTTGATTCATATTGACCGCAAGTGAAGCAGTATTAACAGGAAATATTGTCAGAATCAACGTTAATACTAATGCAAAAATAATAGAATAACGATTAACTGGATTAAACATAAACAAGGTATTTTTAAAAGTTGATGAAGTGGATAGAATATCAATATTTTTATTGATCGATGTAACAGGCTCACTCTCCATTGAATATTTAAGCAGATTTCATTCCAATAGAGTTAACAGAGACATTCTATAAAAACAGCTCTGCTCACTCTGCTAAATCAGACAACTTTTAATTATATCGGAATATTGCGATCGCGATGGAATTGTTGATGTAAAAGTCCTAACTAACCTGCGTAGTGCTATATATTTTTAACTGGAGTTTAGACTCAACTTTGAATAATCAGTCAATCCAAAGCTCGAATTAAAACTGAAATCTGAGAAAATTTCCCTAAAAATCTCGGTTATTTCCTCAATTTCCTCGCTTTATTTTGCCTTTCAAAAGTTCCCTTACCCTTTTTCACAATTGGACAGCGAACTTTTTTCTTTCTGTTTTTTCCTATTGGCCAGCCGGGAGACTTTCCACATCCTGAACTGCACCCATCTGATTGTAGACATTTTGGCGAAATTCATGCAATCGTTTTAGTTTCATCAGGAATAGAAGAATTTGTAAATTTTAAAATTCTCTCATCATTATTAGTAACAACTTCTTCCCACTATATTATTCCCAACAAATTTGCTCTTGTTAGAAAGTACAGAACCAAAAGAATCACCATCAAAATATTGGACTTTAGTTCGACCATTTAAAGTGTATTCAGCCAAGGTACTATTCCATGTCCAAGAAGAACCCAAGTTACTTAAAGCGCTATTAGAAAGTTTGACTGTTGCTATTCGAGAACCGAAGCCTTGTATACCAAACTCTTGTACAGCTACAAAAGTCCCTGAGCTATTGACGAACAAAAATGATGCTATTCCATT
>CAYNXM010000266.1:0-3672 GCA_964401105.1 uncultured Lyngbya sp.
GAAGAACTTTATCTTTATCAATACCCATTTCACTTGCCAAAAACTTTTTTAAACTATCAAGATAACTTTGAGTTAAAAGTAAAATTTAGTTTACTCCAATCTTTTTGTAAAACTTCGGTTCGAAAAGAATTTCCTACTCAAGAATTTTTAGGACAAGTCTCTATATCCACTTCTAAAAGTGCTAAGCTTAAAAACTATATTGTTAAAGTTTTAAATGAACTCAGAGACTTGAAAGTAATTGAACCGGAATTTGAAGTATTGACAAAACAAAATAAACTTAAAGAAGTTACTAGCTTAACTTCCAATTTAGTAAGTCGATCTAAGTCAATATTTTATAGAGAGAATATAAATAATTGACCTGTTTTTGATCTTTCAAACCTTAAAAAGTGGTCTGTTTTTGGCCTTTCAAACCTTAAAAAGTGATCTGTTTTTAGAATTCAACAATACAAAAAACAGATCACTTTTTAAGGTTTGAAAAATACCAATAATCGTTGTTCTATCAGGGTTCTATAAGAATCTTGGAGAATTTTTTGTTAAAACTCTAACTGATACTCAAAGCAGTTTTAGTTGTTATTTGAAATAATAGTAAATAAATATTAAATAAAAATATGGGTGAAGATGTTATTAAAAAGTTAACACAGGAAGAAAGTTTAGTGAATCAAAACCACAAGAATAAATCTGAAAATTTGAAAGTGGTAAGCCTGTTAGAAAATATTGCGTCTAGAAAAGTAGAAATTGTTAATAGGACACCCTTTGATGTTTATGAAGATAATTTAGCACTTAAAGTAATAGATGAAAGATTAGAATCGATATATCAATTGATAAATAATAACCCTGAAATTACACATCAATATGTGGAGAAAGCTGTATTACCTATTCAGCATATGCTTGAGTCAATGGACGATAAACTAAATCGTTTATTACCGAAGCCTAGAAGGACACAGTCAACTTTACTGCTAAGAGATGGTATTAACAGTGAGTTATTTGAAGTTTTTGTTAATGCCGCAGGAAGTAGTTCTAAGTATAAGAGAGATTTAAGGTGTGCTCAGTTAAGAATTGCTTATACAATTTTATTTTACACAGGACTTAGGGTTAATGAAATAAGGTGTTTTCAAGAGCATGATATACAAAATGCTATTAAAACCGGGCAGTTTAGTGTGGTTCACTTCAAGCAGAACCAACCACATATCCATGTTGTTTCAGATATTGCTGTCAAAGAGCTGAAAGAATTAAAGCCTTACTATGAAATTATTTTTGTTAAATACAAATTTAACTATTTATTTGGAAAGGATAAACCGCTTGATAACAAATATTTTATAAAAATGATTAATAAAGATTTAAAGAATACTTGTCAATTGAATCAAATCCCAGATAATATAAAATCGCATAGTTTTAGAATTAATATGATTACTAACTTATTAAAACAGACCTCAGTCCAGGATGCAGCTGATATTATTGGACATAAAGATATTAAATCAACAATGGCATATAAAAGATATGTATTGAATAAAACAGAAATACGAAATTTGTTAAATAAAATAGATAAGCCAAATTAATTTAAAATAAAAAACTTTAATAAAAAATTAAGAATTAGCATATAATATAAAAATGACACCTTAATAACTTAATATAACACCATCCTAACCTTTGGTGTTAATTTCTAAAATATATATTTAACTAATAATTATCTATGTCAAATAATTTTAATACAAAACCACACTTTCCATATACATATGGTGATGATGTGGGAAATGAGGGTCGAAGATTAAGTGATTCTATTGTGAACAAACTTAATGACAAAAAAACGCAAACTTATCTTGGAAGTGTAGCTATGGCGGTATTAACTTTAGGTAGTCAAGCGGCACCAGCTAATGCAATTCCGCCTGAGTATGGCGAAGCCGCTGTTAACGCAGCTCAAGACATAGGACAGAATATACCACCATTAGGGGATGTTGGGGGAAGGGTTATTCCAAATAATGTTGGTAATATTGTGCCTGGTAATGTTGGGCAAGGTGGGCGTGTAAATTTGGCTGGCCCAAATATTAATCGACCCGATTTCGGACCAAACGGGATACCCAATAACCCAACTCAACCAGCTTGGCGTCTACCTGGACCTCCAGTGACTCCTGCTGGACAATACTTTAATACACTTTTGCTTTTTAGTTCTGTAGGATGGATTTGCCTAAATGCAGCTTGGGGTAACCCAATCTTTGCTTATGGATGCGTAGGAGTAGTAGGTGGAATACTGAACGAATTAAGAAAACGCGCCTAAGCTTATTATGACTAAAACAAGTTTTAATTCTGAGAATTTAAAAGTAGATTATCTAAGTTTTAATCTTCAATTTAATAATCTCACACAAATTAATATTATTGCAAATTGGTTAGCTAATACTTTCCATTGCAGAAGTAGATTGATTGATCAGTCGACTAAAAAACGGCATATATTAACTGAAACTACTAAAAATCTTTACTTGGCTGAATTTGTAGTAAACTCAAACAGCTATTGGAAAGGGAGCATTTTACGCTTTCGAGGGAATCATGCTCAATGCTTTTATAAAGATTTGAAACTTCAAAAACTTGATTGGTCTATTTTTGATTTCGAAAATACAAATCTAGGTCGGTTTGACTTATGTTACGATCGAAAATTAAAAAAGAGTGATAAGAACTTAAATATTTTTTTTGAAAATTGTTTGAAACAAATTAATAGTAAAAAAGGTAATCAAAGCGCCAAAATAGGTGATAAGATTTTACGTGTTGGAAAACGCTCAAGTTCCAATTTTTTTCGAGTTTACCTGAAACCAAATGGTAGAGAACTTCGATTTGAAATTGAATTGAAAAAAACGATAGTTAAAAATTTTCAACATTACTTATTTACAAATCAATTTGAAATATTTGAAGAGATTATAATTAGACATTTTTATAATCAAGCTATTAAACTATTTGATATCGAAAATTCTTATTGTGATTGGTTACTTGCTAATTTTAGACGAGTGAAAAAACCACCAGTACAAGAATTATTAATCAATTCTTTATCGACAAGTTATTTAACTAAGAAGTCTATACATGGGCTAGCCGAAGTAGAATTTTTCTATCGGTTAATTCAGTTGCTCAATTATATAAAATGTTTAGAAAGTTACTCGAAATCAGTCTCGGTAGGTGATTTGACTTATATGACTTTTCAATTTCCAGTTAATAGTTTTTTAGAATTTATTGGTAAGCCAAAAAATAATTATTATCAAGTAAAAAAATTAGTTGAGTTTTTAAAATCGTTACAGACAATTGAACCCGTTTTAGACAATTTTTCTGACGGTGGCTTTCGACGTTACATTGCTTTTCCTTATATGAAAGTTGAACGGAGAAAATGTTGGTGGGTTGAACTATCCATTTGTGAAGAACTTTATCTTTACCAATATCCATTTCACTTGCCGAAAACATTTTTAAACTATCAAGATAACTTTGAGTTAAAAGTAAAATTTATTTTACTGCAATCTTTTTGTAAAATTTCGGTTCGAAAAGAATTTCCGACTCAAGAATTTTTAGGACAAGTCTCTATATCAACTTCTAAAAGTGCTAAGCTTAAAAACTATATTGTTAAAGTTTTAAATGAACTTAAGGACTTGAAAGTAATTGAACCGGAATTTGAAGTATTGACAAAACAAAATCAACTCAAAG
>CAYNXM010000267.1:0-15146 GCA_964401105.1 uncultured Lyngbya sp.
TGACTCCATTTTGGGGGTGTGGTTCTTTTCTTTTGAGGTAACAGAGGTTTAATAATTTCCCATTCCCCATCTGTCAAACTACTCTCGTTGGCATTTTTGATTCATTATACTCTCTCCGAAAGATCTCAAATGGGTTCTATAAATATGGCTACAATTCGTTGTCTGAGTTGACTTTAACTGAAATTCCAAAAGACGCAGATACCAGTAGTTTCTCGATGGTGCATGGTGAGGGAGCATACCGACTCTACCTCCGTCAGCTTGGCAACCCCACTCAACTCTACCAGTTCGTGTGGGACTCAGAAGCAAACCAGTATACACCAGGCCCCAACCCAGAGTCTTCGCAGCTCAAGATTTCCGGATTTCCTGATGATACCGACTGGAGTCGGTGGTCGATGCTTCATGATGGGGAGAATTACCGCATTTACGCCTTCAAACTCGGCAGTAATAATGAGATCTATCAAGGTGCGTGGAACGGAAGCGAGTACAAGTACGGTTACAACAATTCATACAAGGTTTTATCCCTTAAGGAAATTCCGTCGGACAGTAATTTAGCAAGCATAGAAATGTTGCATGATGGCAGTGATTATCGATTATATATGCAGACCCTATGAGGTCTGAATACCTTTCAGTGAAAACTTATGAGGTGCATTGACGCAGCGTAGGCAGGTGTGTCCGCTTACAAAATTTTGCTCGATCTTATCAAGTGCGGTCGCTGTTTTGTTGAGTGTGAAACGAAGCGATCGCATTTATTGAAAGTTTGGGAATGTAGGTGGGATTCTCCTTGAACAAAGATGCACGCGCGATCGCCAAGACTTAAACCCCACAGAACTTTTTGATTTGACTCAAACCCAATCGCAAATTAACACGGAGAATAACATGGCGAATAATCTTCAAATCGTTTTTGGTGGAACTACAGAAGACACTGTTGTTTTTGAAAGCCAAGATACATCTCTCAAATCTTCAGGACTATTCACGAATGATGAATTAGATAATGTATCGGTAGATGTCTTACAAATTAACTTGCTGACAACCCATCCTAGTGTAAGTTTTCGTGCGAGCAAATATAGTGCATTCAAGGGACTGAATGGGGTATGGCTCCTAGCAGATTCGGGTGGAATAATGAGGAACTTGAACGCAAAGATATCTTATTTTTTGGATAACGATCTTGATGACAATTTACAAAGCATGGCTGATCTTATCCAAGAGGTAAATTGGAGTCATGGTAATTATACGGAAAACTCAGACGGGCGAGGTATGACCGTAAAAGCATTTAATGAGTTTTCACTACGGTCAAAAGAACTGATTTTAAGTTTTTTATCTGGTGTACAACAAGCACAACATGATGATGATCAAGTATTTATATTGGCTCATAGTCGAGGTTGTGGTTTAGCGATTCAATTGTTATCAGATCGGAATGTTAATGACAAGGATGATATCAAGAATATGCAATTGGCAAAGAATTCATTAACCAATAAGCTCAAACGTATCGTACTGCTAGATCCAGTGTCAAAAAATGCGACAGATTATTTTGGAATGGGCACAAATTTAAATAAAATTGTCATTCCAGCAAATGCAAAAATCGTAGAAATTCTCAGTCATAAAAATAAAGAGATACACATTATTTCTAAGAGACGGAAAGTCTCGATGAACTATGAGAGTTATGTCGATGTTTTAGTCGGCGCAAAAAAACATAAAAATTACTCTGAAATTGGCAATTCTATTAACATGAGGAATATTTATGTACATATTGCTGATATGGCGCATGAGGGAATGCTGTCAAAGGAGTTACATGAACATTTCAAAGAATACAAAAACATCATTACAGACCAATCCTGGAGTAATATTTATTTCAATGATCAAAAAGTTTCTTCTCGGAATTTTGGTGAATATTCTAGCAAAATTCAGCTAGAAGATCGGCGAACAGCTTTTGAGCATTGCATCAAGAAAAGAGACGATGCTTCTTGACAGAGCCAAAATAAAAGATGAATAGTAGGGTGGGCAATGCTCATCCTGCTGATTTTATCATGATTCTAGGCTACTCGCTCAGTCTTCATCATTTTCTATAAATAGTGCCTGCAAATCACGATAGCCAGCCACCACTCGTATCACCTCAACTTCCCCTAAAATTAAACGGTAGAAGATCAAATAATCTGCTAACGGTAGACTCCGCAAGCCGGGATATAGTTCATCTCGTCTACGTCCGATGTTAGGGAATTTAACTAACAGTTTGAATTTCGCGTTGATTTTTTCTAGAAAATGCTCTGCCGTCTCAATACTAACCTGGTCAGCAAGATAGTCCATGATGCTTTCTATGTCTTGGCTTGCTGTTGGTGTAATTCTGCAAAAACTGCTCATCTACCCCTCTGAATACGACGCAGTCTTAATTTCTCTTGCAGTCCACCAATGACCACTTCCGTATCCAACAATTCCCCTTGTTCGGCTTCCTCAACTCCCCGCAGAACTTCATGGCGTAATTCTTCAAATCGTCCTTGATAAAGCTGTTCTCGCTCTTCTAATAGCCTAATCCCTGCTAAGAAAACCTCATCAGCAGAGGCATATTTACCGCTGGCAACTTGACTTTGGATAAACTGCTCTAATTCTGGTGGTAATGTAATTGGCATCCTACAATCACCTTCGGGTTAACATGGTTCTACTTCTGTAGTTTAACAGTACGATACGCAAATACGGCACACTATGTGTTGGCGTAGCCCGTGCGACAGCACGTATCGCCATCTTGTTAAAAAGCCACAGTTAATATTATTCCCAATTAAACTTCATCCCTAAATAGTCTTCAAGTTCTTGATTGTAGGGTCGAAAAAAGTCAGCCAGTTGTTGACGTAATACAGGATTAAGAGCAGGATAACTGTTAGGATTATAGTTACGATACCAGTTGGGGATGGGAGTTACTGAGTTGTTGAAAGCTGGCTTTTTGATAACAGTCAATGGCTGCTTCTATCTGACCTAGACGAGCCTGTAGAGCGCCTAAAACAAAATAAGCGAACGGAAAATGTGGCTGGGCTTTAATATTCCGTTGAAGAATCTCAATTCCTGATTCTAAAAGCTGATTATTTTGTTCATAACTGGAACGAGATAACATCTGTAAAGTGAATCTCAGTTGATGGTAAACGGGAAAGAGATCGCTTTGCAATTGAATCGCTTTTAAATAATAAAAAATAGCTTGCTCATAATTGAAGCAACTGTGATAAAGATTGCCAACTTTACGATAAAGGTTTGCTGAGTTGGGTTGAATTAGGAGTGCTTTTTGATAATGAGCAATTAAAAGCTGGAGTTGATCGTTTAACGACATTTTGCAATGGGTTTTGGTACGTGACACAGGAGGGAAAAAAGTTGACTTATATTTAATTAATAGACTTCAACGCAGTTGTCAGGAAACAGGAAAAAGGTACAATAATGAACGAAAAAAGTCCCGGAAAAATACTTTTGCAAAATGTCTAATATGATTGCTGGCTAACGTACCCTACTGGAATAACAAGTTTAGTTTAGCAAAGCGATCGCTGTATTGCCCCTGCGATCGCTTATTCCAATTTCTATTAACTTCAGCAGTAGGTGGGCATTGCCTACTCTACATCTATTAACCTCTACGGTTGAAATAATCGACCCCAACCTGTTCCTGGCCCGTCTACTGTCCAGCGATAAGCCATTTCATACTTACTGTAAATTGCACCGTTGCCATTCTCTACCGCCTCCTTGTAACCATCATTGAGAGAACCATAAGGATCATTGACAATGAAATCTCCAGCTTCAGTTTGTCCCCGCACCACAAGAATATGACCCCCGCAAGGATGTTCTGTTGTGCCGCGATGGTAAATGGCAATCACAACGGGACGGTTTGCTTCTAATTCTCGATAAATATCCTCAAAGTCGAGATTGGTATGCCAAGTACTATTTAAACCAAACTGTGATAAAGCTTGAGTTTGAACATTATGATCTGTAGTATCTCCATATTCAAATACTACTTCAATATATCGATCATCTCCACATTTTCCGGGTAACGTTCCCGGTCGGAAATATTCTAAACACATCGCACAGGAAGAAGAATTACAGGTTCTTTGCGGATCTCGATAGTTATCCGTTTGAGGAAACCAAGGAACAGGCAGTAAAATTTGTTTGGGTTGAACTTGAAGTTGAGAATTGCAAAGTTCTACATCCCGGCTATGAACAAACCACGTATTTTTTCCCTGAAAAGATCGATCTAAAAATGCAACTTTGAGGTAATCTCCGGTTTGGTAGCTATAGGAGTGAAGTTGATAAACAGTGTTTTCTGGGATTTCAACTTGTTGTTCACTGGAGAGTTCTAAAATGTCTTCTATGACCTGTCTCAGGGTTGTCGTCCGAACAAATTTAATCGTTAAAGCTGCTTGAGATTTAGCAGCGGTTTGATCGGCTTTTCGGGAATTAATGACTTGACAGGCTTTTTGATAATATTGCCGACGATCTTCTAAACCATTGTAACCGCCATTAACTCGCCGTGTAATTTCTTCAACGGTTGCGTCGTGATCGCAAAGTTGATTCATACTGTTATTTTGCCACCAAAATCCGGCACTGGTAAACGGATAAGTTTTGGCGACATAATCACAACCGTTCATAATTTGAGTGTCACCTATGGCATTACAAAATGCTTGATAATTGTTCCGTCCCGTGAGTTGTAGGACTCCAGAACCTTTATATTTCGGGCCGTCACCTGAACAAGTATTTCCCAAATCACTTCGTCCTTCTAAGTAGTCCCCAGAATCCAGTTCTTTTAACCATCGTAAACCGCCAGATTCATGGGCAATTTGACACAGAAAATGAGAGAGTCTAGCTACTCATTCTAGTTTTCTGTACTCTTATTGTTATGAGGTTTTCATGAAAAAACTGGGACTTTCAAGTGGGAGATGCTTCACCTAAAAATTCATAGTGTAAGTGGGGCAAAAGAGCTGGATATTGTCTCAAACCTGAAATTTTTCACACTGGAAGTTGAGTCTTATATTATTAAGACGCTTGGAGAGGATAATTTATGAAAAATTTTAGAGACGCATTCATTTAGGTGATAGACTTAGCGAAAGAGGAACGATAAATCATCATATAAAAAATGGACATTAAACTGTGTCGCTTGGTTATTGAGTTTTTGGGGCAAGCACTGTCTTGAATAGTGCAGAAGATTATTACCAATTGTCTCTAACTCCTAGCTTGCAGTAATCAGAGTAGTCTTGTCCACCCTGACATCTAAATATTTACAATTTCAGTCCTTGACATTTTTTAAAAGAGTAGTTTATACTTTCTGATATATGTCCCAAAGCTAGGGTTTGATTTGCCTTTAAGAAACTTTGCACAATTACTTGCAAGCTAGGAGGCTTAGAGGATATCCTGTAGAAGTTTTATGATAGGACTTTTTACGGGAAAAGATCAAAAGCATCTAATTATCTCTCTTCCATCAGACTGGGTTAAAAGCCTTAGTTTTTTAGGCTGAAATAGTGTCATTTTGTCTAGTTTTAAAAGTGATAGAAGAGCGCTACTCAGCCATCTTTAGAGACTCTGTTTTTCTGATCGGGTGTTGCCCGGAAAAAGTATACAACAGCTTTGATTTTAGCTCAAATCAGGTGTTGGCATTTGCTAATGCATAAATTGTGCTCTATCAGGTTTGATGATCAGTTAATTAATAAACAGGTATTTTTTACCTGACATATTATTCGACTTTCACTTCAAATTACTGCATTTTACCAAGTCTCAAATTCGACTTTCACTTCAAATCACTGCATTTTACCAAGCCTCAAAAATGTGACTATACATTAAATCCGCTATAACTTATGCTTAGCGGCTTAAACTACAGTTTGTGTTGAGAGAATCAGTATTAAATTCAAAAAAATATGCACAGAATATACAGTATTAAATCTGTTGTGACTGTGTAGTAGAAATACCTTATTCTTACTCTATTTTTAGAAATCTAGTTGTTCTGTGAGATTGGTCTAGGAGAAGTGTAGAGAAAGATGCTTTTCTGAACTTCAAATCTATCAGAAATATTTTCTAGGTTAATAAATTGTGCTGCATCAGAGTAGGAAAAAAGATCATCATTTTGACTAACAATTCGTAATACCATGTCAATATTAGACTGTCTAACAGTAGATTTATCTACTGTAGCTTGTGATGGAAATGACTCTGCAAAGACAGAGGAAGTATTTTGGCAACAATGGTTGCAATATCAAGATTATCTCTATTGTTGTTGTCTTAGGTGGATGGGAGGAAATCCAGCAGATGCTGAAGATGCACTCTCATCAGCAATGCTTAAAGCTTGGGAAAAGCAGCAAAAATCTAAAAAGAAAATTATTAATTTTAAGGCTTGGTTGACGAGACTGACGTTTAACCTTTGCGTGGATATTCACCGCAAACGCAGTCGAAGTGCAAACCTAGTTAATAATATGGACATTATTTCAGAGAAACAAAAGCTATTTTATTTTGACATGACTCCAGAAAAGGTTTTGGAAGAAGAGGAAAAAAAGATGATAATTCGCTGTTACATTGAGAACTTACCGCTCCGATTACACGAGACATTTATTCTGCACTTTTATGAGGAGCTGCCTTATGCAGAGATAGCTAAACATCAAGATATATCCTATCAGAATGTCTGCAAGCGGATCTCTGAAGCACGGACAATTCTGCGCAAGAAATTAAGGATATATTTTATTTTTGGAAATACCATTTAAACCCAATTGACTGAAATTCCAGTATTTACAATCAGAAGACAATGATTATGACAAAGCAAAAGTTTAGAATTTTAGCCCTTGATGGCGGTGGTATTCGGGGAGTAATTAGTGCAAAAATCTTGGAAAGAGTTCAGCAAAAAGCGGGAAAACCGTTAAATGAATATTTTGACTTAATTGCGGGTACATCCACTGGCTCAATCTTAGCGGCTGGCTTGGTATTGGGTATGTCTCCAAAAGAACTGATTGAGATCTATCGAAAGCGAGGAGAAGAAATCTTTAGCTCTAATTTTTTAAGGCAAAAAATGGGTTACTGGTTGTATCAACCAAAATATTCCAATAAAGGTCTCAAAAAAGTATTACAAGATTACTTCGGCGAGATTTCTCTTGAGAATTTAAGAGAAGAGTCAATCAAACGTCAATTGCCTTGCTCTCAATTGGCACTGGAAGAACCACTCAATCCTTAGAATTTAAACAAGTGAATCGCTGGGGTGCTTTGGGCTGGGCTTCACGTATTCCTGATGTATTTATGGGGGGGCAATTTCAAATTACAGCCGATCTATGCGCTCAGTTAATTGACTCAGTAAATCCTAATGGATATTTGCGACTTCAGTTGGCAATGAACAAGCAATATGAGCAAAGAGAAGGTCAAACTGTTCGTTTAGCCAAACAGGAACAAGTCAATGCTTACACGGGAGAAGCGTTAGATGATGCAATGGATCGGGCTGATTTATCACACATCGATAATTTAATTCAAGCCACTGCTCAATTTTTAGAGAGTGATGAAGATTATTGTCCGTTCGATGGGGTAAATTGTTCAGTCGATCAGTCAATTGAACAATTCATTGAAGCCAATCGCTAAGTTCTTAAAACATTGACAATCCCAACCCACTTCTATACCCTTTTGAGGTTTAAAGATTGGGTTGGTCAAGCGATAAAATGTAGGTTGGGTAGAACGATAGTGAAACCCAACAACTTGCTGTCTCAGCGAATTGGGTGCAACAAATATCGATGATTTTCGTGACGTACTCACACCGAATCAGAGATTACGGTGTGAGCTTCTCAGTGACTCTTCATTGAAGACATTAACTGAGCTTGTTTATACAGGTCGTGCGTCCCACGATTCCTGATATTGATAGCCGCGTTCAAATCTCGACACAAGCCAGTATGGCATACCGGACAATTGTGCATCCTTTGAGATAACGGCTTTTTCACTTTATGACCACAGTTAGAACATTCTTGGCTTGTGCCATTTGGAGATACAGCTATTACTTTCAAGCCAGCATTTTCGGCTTTGAATGAAAGTATATTTATAAACTGACTCCATCCAGCATCATATATAGACTTAGCTAATCGTGTTCTAGCAAGCCCTTTTATGTTCAATTTTTCAACAGCAATTACATCATATTTAGATAGTAATTTTTTAGCTGTTTTGAAATGAAAGTCTTTTCTGGTATCAGCTACTTTTTTATGTCTAATACCTAATTGCTTAATGGCTTTTTTTCTACGCTTAGAACCTTTCTTTCTACGTGATACTTTGCGTTGTACCGACTTTAACTTCTTTTCCGCTTTGCGTAAATGTTTTGGTGCAGAAATTCGGGTGTTATCAGAAGCTACATAAAAATCAATCAAGCCAACATCAATACCAACAATATTGTCAGCGTTGAAATCTGGTTTAATTGTTGGAACTTCTTTATCATCAAGACTTAGAGTTACATAATAGCCGTTAGCTTTTTTAGTGAGTGATACGGTTTTTATTGTAAAACCATCTGGTATAGGGCGATGAACAATTACTTTTACATCACCAATTTTTGACAACTTAATTTTATTTCCTACGAAATTATATTGCTTGAATTGGGGATAAGTGAAAGTCTTGTACTGCCCTAAACCTTTGAATCTTGGTCGCCCCGATTTCTTACCATTACAATCACCTTTAAGCCATCTATCAAACGCAATCTCTACTTTTTTTGGAACTTCTTGTAATACCTGAGAGTGAATGTTTTTGTACCAAGGACGTTCTTTTTTGAGTTGCTTTAACGATGCTTGCTGACTAAAACGGTTAGGTTTTTCTGACAACTCAGGAAGATGACAAACAAGCGGACATCTATCAATAGAACAACGATTTCTTTCGTACCAATCGAACCGTTGAGCTAACTGATAATTATATTGATAGCGCAACAGTGAGAGCGTGTTATCAATAATCTTACGTTGTTCTTTATTCGGTTTTAATCGGTATTGATAGCTTGTTCGCACTTGTTGATCACCTCCTTGTTCTTTAATCAGTGTTGCTATTTTAGTATACACCAATTATTATAGATATTCCAGAAATGTCATGAAAAATGATTTTGTTTCTAAAGGACGGTCTATCAGTGACTTGAAAGTGCATTTAGTCTTGGTCACAAAATATAGGCGCAAAGCCTTTACTAGTGAGATGTTAGATAGACTTCACATCATAATCGAGGAATTGTTATTTAAGTGGGATTGCAAGCTTATAGAGTTTAGTGGCGAAGAAGACCATATACACTGTCTTTTTCAATATCATCCGGACTTAGAATTAAGTAAATTAGTCAATAATCTTAAGTCAGTGTCCTCTAGGAAACTGCGCCAAGAATTCTCTGATTATTTATCAGAAATATACTGGAAAGATGTATTTTGGAGCGGTTCTTATTTTGTAGCTAGTTGTGGCGGTGTAACTATATCAACTTTACGAAAGTACATAGAAGGTCAACAAAAGCCTGAGTAGTGTTCGTCTCCTCTACATATTCCTTCCCTCGCTCCGCATTGGTCAGGAATATAGTCGTCGTCTCACTCGCATTCATCCCACACTGCCTTTCAGGTCAGATGTGGGACTTCTGCAATTATGGTTAAATGTGATGGGCAATGCCCATCCTACTAACTTTATAGATGAAAGACTTAGCTACAGAAATAAAGAAAACGCGATCACTTTCCCTACATGAAAAAAGGGGGCGATCGCATTTCAGGTGGCGGGACTGTGGTAAGATGATGCTACTGTGTTATGCCGATCTCAGTTTGTTAAAGTTGGTTAGGGAAGCGCTCCAGGTAGTCGTGTAGAAGTAGTGATGCGAATTGCTGTAACCCGCCTTGTATAAGAAGAGATCCGGCAAAAATCACTACTTGTTTACCACTACCGCGATCGAAAACGTGGAGTCCTCTGACCAAAAGTAAAATCAGAAGAAGTGGAAGAAGTGGAAGAATTGGGAGAAGCGGGAGAATTGGGAGGAACAGGAGGCGGCGGACAATTTTGACAATTACCAGGCTCAGGATATGGAGTCCATGATCCATTGGGATAGCGATTACAGCAATCTGCTGGATTATCTGTCTGTCCTACTACCGGTCCATTTACCGGACAATCCGGTTGAGCGAAACACCATCCTTGCGGTTGCACGCCAGAGTTTATAATTTTATTGGTCTTTGTCAAATTATGCCTAACAATTGGTGGAGCTTGAATTGGAAGTTTCATGTTTTTTCTCCTTGTTCAGATTATTACAGTTCAACTCATCGTTAAATGATGGCAGGCAAAAACCATAAGCCAATTGGTGCAAACTTGCACTTAAAAAATGCCACAGGTGGCAAAGCACATGGCTCTGGAAACGCCAGAAAATATCTGACACCCACAGTGAAGTGATTCTGAAAATTGCGCGGGATCGTTTAAATTGGGATTAGAACCTCGAACAAAATGATATTTTTGGTATAGTTTACCTTTGCTGTCTCGACCAGAGACTAATACCAAGTCAGGCTCTATGATTTCGCTCCGGTTTACAGGTAAAGACTGATTTGGAAGTTTCATCATTGCTCCTTTTTTTAGGGATATCAATACAACTTCATTAGTTGTATTCATTGATAAATTGATACTGAATGATTCAAGTTTTTTCCAAGACGGTTGACTGCAACTTTGACTTCACATTGAGTTGCGCCTCAGCAAAACGAAGCCAGACATCTTCCGCCAGATTTCCCAATGTTCCGACCCTTTTAATTGAGTCAGCAACGGTTGGGGTAAGACTTCCCGGTGTAAGCGTTGTCCCTCTTCCAAAAGTGATCGAAATTCAACGCTCATCCAACCATATCGCCGAAAGAACTCAGGGCCTTCTTCGGGGGCGAATTGTAAGGTGGCTTCCCTCGAAGTCCGAGATTGATTCATACTGTGCTGGAAATAGCGCAAGGCACTGGGCGAAGCCAGATCCGTTAACCACCATTGAAACTGGGGCTGTGCATAGAGGTTAGTGGCCAGTGCAGCCACTTGTTCGGCAGTCATATAAATTAGCAACCCTTCTGTAACCACCAGTCCCCGTTTTGCTGCTATACTGATCTCCTGCAATACAGTCTGTCTAGCAAGAGTGTCAGTAATATCCAAAGAAACCGATTCCATAATGCACTTCGGTTGCACACCAGCCAGTTTTTCGGCTTTGTAAGCCAGGACAACGGGCAAGTCACATTCACACCAATATAGGGAACTTGGCAAAGACAGTCGATAAGGTCTTGTATCCAGACCTGACCCCAAATTCAGCACTGTATCAACACGATCTGCTTTAACAGTCCGCAGAATCAACTCATCCATGACACAAGTCCGCACTGCACAACCTGCTGCACCTGCTTTTCCTCCAGGCATTGCCTCAACCAGCTTTTGACCCCGCTCTCCCGCTAGAACTTGGGCATAGGAATCTTGAAAGAGAGAATCTGAATGTTCAGTTTCCAAGGCGCGATAGATCGCAGTTAAGAAGGCTGTATCAGAAATAGATTCAACGGGCAAAGAAGTCAGATTCATAGTACGGTTTTTAGCACAGGTTCATTCAGGGATTGAGTTTGCAGTCAGGGTTCTGCGGCTTTTTTAGAAATGCTCGGTCGTTGTTTTGGGTGCAACCACCGAGCAAGTTATTGGGCTACTGTTTACTGGTAACCCAGGCTAGAAGACAGTAAGGGTTCAGAGTTAGATCAAGGATGTTAGAATTGGAGCCGCAATTGGGGCGACCTTTGACGCAATGCCGAGAACGTCGTCAAAAACACCACTGGCTTCAACACCACTTTCTCCTGAAATTGTAGCCGGAGCGAGAGTGCGTTCTACGGGTGCAGATTGCTTGGGAAGTTTCATGATTTAGCCTCTTTATACTTGATGTTTTTGGGACTCGTTCAGTAGTTATTGGCAACTGCCGAACGAGGAATGTTGTTACAGCCATTGAGCTAGGCTGATTAAGTCGCCTGAATTACAGACTGCCTACAACGTTTGCAGCAATTGGAGCTACTTTTTTAGCAATATCGAGCAGGGTGTCATACCAGGCACTGGCTTCAACACCACTTTGTCCTGAAATTGCAGCCGGAGTGAGGCTCCGTTCAACTGGGGCAACTTGCTTGGGAAGTTTCATAACTTTTCCTCTTTGTTTCTTGAGTGTTTACTGGTTTGTTGTTTCCGAACATTTACCGTTGATAACGCGGTACGTGTCCGGCAAGCATGGGAACTTTCATCATGGTTTCTCCTGTTTGAGTGATTTTTGATCGGCTATCTCTAATTTCTAATAGGCAGCCATACAGAGATTCCTCGCTGCACCTTTTAGCTTGTAACAGTTCATCAAGTCGGAATGACTGACACCTGAACAATTCAATAAGGGAGATGTCGTGTTCAGATTCCGAATCACGGGTTGAGATTGCTTGGGCAGATTATTCATCTAAATTCTCCAGATTTAGCAAATATTTACAAGACTTGTAATGTAGAATTGGTAGGAAATATGATTAGTCTGAGATAGACCAGGTACGCATCTCGCCAATCGTGACCGGCATCATATCGCTCACATCCACCGTGAATCGAAATACTTTTTTCGCTCGCCGATTGTTCTCTGGGTCAAAAAACTTCAGTTTGACATCCCAACAATCTGAATCCATCCGACAGAACGGGCTTTTTTCTGTTTCAATCCGGTCAAGCTGCATTCCCTTACCCGTTGCTTCAGTTAATGCCTGTGCGGCTTGAAATGCATTCGTTGTTGCGAAATTCAGTGCCCGCTCCTGGGATGTTTGACCCAGATTCCGAAATTCATAGTACATACGATTGAGAAATTCCTTCAGAGAAGCTCGCGTCGCTTCCTCCTGCTGGGCAGCCAGGGTTTGTGGCATGCCTGTTGTTGCGGCTTCAACAGCTAGTGTAACCAATTGGTTCACATCCCACTCATACATCCCACGAACTTCCGGGACTATCACGGGAACCACTTGCCCGGAAAAGAGTCTGACGCTTTTACCTGTCAAGATTCCTGGAATTGAAACCCTAGAAATATATTCCGGATCATCTTCGGGTTTAATTTGCCCTTTAATCGCTGAAATCAGATGCTGGTAAGCCAATTCTGCATAAGGACCAATCGGCTCAATGGCATAAATAGGTGTTAACTCTAGGTTTAAAGTCCAAATTAGGGATTTTGCTTCGTAGGGATTTTGTTCGAGATAGTCCGCCATCTGGCTGACAACAAATGGATTGGCTGGGAAAGGTGGATTGCCTTCAACCATGGGCATGAGTTGCTTAAAGCTATCTCGACGAGCTTCAGTACCAAAGTCGTAGCTTACAGTTCCCATCGCATAAACTGGAGGTATTGCACCGCCACTGTTACAACCACAGTTTTCTGAAGGTTCTATACTGCTTGGGGTGACAGACGGTGTTGCTAGCTGGCTTGGGGTTACAGTCATTGTATTTTCCGTATTTTCCAAATGATTGACAGGTTCTGTGACCGATTCAGATGTTGTGAGTTCTTCTGCAACGAACTCGTCTACATCTGGTGTCGGGTTAGCGGACGATTCTGGTTTTTGGCCAGTCGCCTCGCTGGCTTGAATCATGGCTTGCTCTAATTTCTCCTCAAACAATTTTTTTGTTCCTCCTTGTATAATCAGGTCATAAGCCCCAGGAATATTGAGACTTCCGACTAAAAAGCGACGACAATCTGGAATCACTTCTGGGTTGCAAGGCAAAGCACTCTTGAGAAGAGCCTCGCGGACGGCGTAGGGATTAGGCTTTTCGCCCCGTTGTACCTGCACACTCAACAGCAGCGCCACAATTCCCGATACAATGGGAGTCGCAAAGCTGGTGCCGCTTTTGGTGGTAAGACCGCCCCCTGGTTTTGCACCCAAGATGTTTTCTCCAGGAGCCAAAATGCCTTGAGTTTTGTAGGTTTCACCCCAATTACTGAAATCGAAGGGTAACCCCTGAGCATTCATCGCACCAACAGCAAGAACTTCTGGCAAGGCAGCCGGAACGTGGAGACACTCACATCCATCATTTCCCGCAGCCGCTACAATTAGAACACCACTGTCATTACAAAATTTGACCGCTTGCGCTAAGATGGGGTCAGCCTCAGTCCCTTGAGCCAGTTGACCGCCGCTAATGTTGATCACATGAGCACCTTGTTCAACGGCTTGATTAATCGCTCGTGCCAGGTCAATTTGTGAGAGAGAACCTGGGCGATGATCAGAAAACACCGGTACAATCAGTCCCCGACAACCGGGAGCAATACCGGGAACTGAACTGCTATGCTGACCAAATATGACACTGGTAATATGGGTTCCGTGACTCGACATCAGCCCCGTGCTAGCAGTTTCTGCATTCGAGTTGATTTCTAGGTTTGCACCATCAAAACAGGGATGAGATGGGTCTAGTGGACCGTCAAGAATGGCTACACAGATTTGAGCGTCGCCTTGAGTTTCAGACCACAGTTTTTTGAGTTCGGGTAATGGTGAACTATTAGTGACGTTTGTCTGTATAACTGTCATACTTGAACCTCATGAATTCTTATTAATTGCCCGAAGGTTACTGTTGGTTTTGAACCAGAGACAATATTATTGTTTGATTGTCTTCCACTTATTAGACGCTTGAGCTTTCTAATTTATGAAAAAATCGAGGTATTTTTATGAATTAATATGCTCTCTAAAATTAGCTAAAATTAAACCTAATTCAGTTGCGCAAGAGAAGCCAACAAAGAGTGCGATCGCATCCCTTTGTTGTAAAATAGATGAGAAAGAGATTAGCTTTGACAAAGCGAGAGAGGCGATGGATTCATCCCTCAGTTCAGCAACGCTCGATTTTTTCTTGTTTCTATCTATAAGACGATTCAGAGTCTCAATTTCTGAATTTTTAGTTGAAGACAAGTTGAAACGATCAGTGTTTCAGAGTGATCGCGCTACTATCATATAGACAGTCATGAGATATCGCCTATGCCAAAATTAAAGATGAGTGATCGCGATCAATCCATACAAGCATCACCTTTTTGACCCTCGTCAATCTCCTGCAAACCCATGCAGCCCAACAGCCTGATACAATTGCCTAATATAGAACCCATTTGGGATCTATGCGATACGCAGGCGCGGCACGCGACGCGAACGCCGCTAATCTCTTCAACATCAACAAACACAAAACTCATATTAATTTTGGTGGCAGCATGGGTTTTGAGTTCTTTCAAAATT
>CAYNXM010000268.1:0-26899 GCA_964401105.1 uncultured Lyngbya sp.
AAATGTTTGGCGCGCGCGCCAACCCGTCAAGATAGCCAACCCGTCGATAGCCCAACCCGTCAAGACAGCCAACCCGTCAGAATAGCCAACCCGTCGATTTATAAACCCCCGGCTGTCGCCGTCCCCCTTGCCAAGGGGGACTACAGGGGGTAATTGATTGAGTGCATGATTACAGAGAAATGGTATTATACCGTTCTAATTCTTAAGGGAATGATTGAGACGAACAGGAATATTCAGTTAGCTATCTAAAGGATAGTCTATATTCAGTATAAATATAAAATACAGTACCAGCAACATTATACACTATTAATCTGCGATCGCGTAGCGTGCCGCGCCTGCGTATCGCTATCTCATCTTTGCTGTTTGATTCTTTCTCTAAATTCTAATGCAGCCTCTAAAGGATTCGTTGCCACAGCGTATTCTGCTAAAATTGATAAATCTAAATCGGGTAAGAGTTCACTATTTTCAACCGATTCATAATCTTGATTTCGTAGACAAAAGATTTCAAACTGATTATTTTTAAAAAACCAAACTTCTCTCACACCTAAACGTTTATAAACTTCTAATTTATTCAAATAACCACTGGTAATAACCACTTCAATTGCTAAATCTGGATATTCTTTATCACTGCCAATACAATAAGACTCATCCGGTTCAGTACCGCCTCTTTTGTCCTCCTTTCGTAACGTTGTAGAACCCCAGAGAAAATAAGGCGTACGGGTTTCTTTAAAATAATCCTCTAGAAGAGAACCAATTCCTGTTTTATTGCGTTCATGACGACGACTGGGTGACATTAACTCTAATACTCCATCTAAATAGGTGACACGATATTGAGGGCTATCTCCTAAGTAAGCCAGTACTGCTTCGTAGTCTTGCCAACTCACACCACTAATCATGCGTCGTTCTTCTGGGTCTTCTGCTGATAATTGTACAGGTAGTTCTTTGAGTGAAACCATAACGGTTTTAAACCAATTAGATTGCTATTATTTTAACATTCCAGTGAAAACAAGAACATGGTATGATGACAGAGAGACTAATTATGTTTTTATAGAAAAGGATAATCTGTGATTACTATAAATTCACTTAACGAGGTATTTTATGACTGATAAAATAAATAATGACAATATAATTCAACCGGAAAGTGAGTTAGAAGAAGAAAAACAAATAAGAAAAGAAAATGAAGATATTCACGAACCCTTTGATCCAACAAAAATTAGGGTTAATACTCGGCCGGCAACGATTGACTCAGTTATTAAGCGAATTAAATATAATGAAATTAATTTAGCTCCTGATTTTCAACGTTATGCAAATATCTGGGATGATAAAGCTCAGAGTTTATTAATTGAATCTATTCTGATTCGGATTCCATTACCCGCATTCTATATGGATGCAACGGATGAAGATCAATGGTTAGTTATTGATGGGTTACAAAGATTGAGTACACTAAAAAGATTTATTCATGAAAAGAGTCTACGCCTTACTGGGTTAGAATTTTTGACAAATTTAGAAGGAAAATCCTATGATGAATTACCGCGAAATTATCAGCGTCGAATAGATGAAACATTTTTAAATGTTTATTTAATTGAAAAAGGAACGCCTCCAGAAGTTAAATTTAATATATTTAGAAGAATTAATACAGGGGGAGAGCCGTTATCGAATCAAGAACTTCGCCATGCTTTAAATCCAGGAAAAGCGACTAAGTTTTTGAAAAAGCTTGCAGACTCTCAAGAGTTTAAAAATATTACAAATTTAAGTAGTAAGCGTACAGATAGAATGGATGACCATGAATTTGTACTGGGATTTATTGCTTTTACACTGACTTCATATCAAGATTACCCAGCTAAACAAGGAAGAGATTACTTTCTCAATGAAGCAATGGACAAAATCAATGAAATGGATAGTAAAATGGAGCAAGAAATAGAAGATAAATTTAAAATTGCCATGAAGGTAGCGGTGGATGTTTTTGGAGATGATGCTTTTCGCAAATTATCAAGAAAAAGTAAGAGAAAATATCCAATTAATAAAGCATTGTTTGAAGCTTGGTCAGTCACCTTAAGTCAACTGAGTTATCAACAGATAGAAACTCTCAAACAGAGAAAACTAGCTTTACAAAATAACTTTATTGAATATTTGGAAAAAGATAAAGATTTTTTAGATTCTGTTTCACAAGCTGCTAACAAAGTTCAGTATAGATTTATGACGATTGAAAAGATAATTCAGGAGGTTTTATCATGATACATTCACTGAAACTAAAAAACTTTAAGCCGTTTGCAGAGTTACAGTTACCTCTCCAGCCACTGACGCTTCTCTCAGGTTTAAATAGTACCGGAAAGTCCTCTATTTTACAATCTCTATTATTACTTCGCCAGTCCTATCAACAACAGTTACTGCCCAGAATTGGACTGGCTTTAAATGGTGATTTAGTGAATATTGGAACTGCACAAGATGCATTATTTGAAGCTGCAACAGAAGATGCTATCGAGTTTCAAGTAATTTGGAAAGGTGACATCAAAGGAGTTTGGCGTTTTGATTATAACCGAGAGTCCGATGTTATTTCTATTGATCCATCTTTAGCTATTCCAGAGACAGTTTATCAAACTAGTTTATTTAGTGATACTTTCCACTATCTTCAAGCAGATCGAATTGTTCCTCGTCCATTTTTTGAAACCTCAGATTTCCAAGTTCGACAGCATCGTCAACTGGGTAGTAGAGGTGAGTATACTGTTGATTTCTTGCATACTTATCAAGATAAAAATATCCCTAATTTCAAACTTAAACATCCTTCAGCTATCTCTCTTAGTTTAACTGATCAAGTAGAAGCTTGGATCGGAGAAGTGAGTCCAGGGACACGAATTAAAGTGACCCAGAATCTTAATATGGATTTAATGAGTTTACAATATTCTTATGGATTAAGTAATCCTTATCGTCCAACAAACACAGGTTTTGGTGTCACTTATACTTTGCCAATTCTTGTCGCTATTTTAGCTTCAAAACCTGGCACACTTATTTTAATCGAAAATCCAGAAGCACATCTTCATCCTAAAGGTCAGGCTAAGATGGGAGAATTACTGGCGCTAGCAGCAAGTTGTGGCATACAGATTATCATTGAAACCCATAGCGATCACGTATTAAATGGAATTAGACTCGCTGTTCATGATGGTAAACTGAGTCATAATGATGTTCAATTACACTATTTTCAACGTGTAGAAGAAGAAGGAATTGCGAAGAGTGAAGTCGTCTCACCTTCTATGGATCGAAATGGCAGAATTGATCAATGGCCAGACGGTTTTTTTGATGAGTGGGATAATGTCCTAGATGCTTTATTAGAACCAGCACAAGATTAAAAAATGACTCTAGAAATAGTGTTAAATGAATTGTCACTTAAAAATCCAGCGACAGATATTAATACCGCACGAGACTGGATCTCTAATTTGATTATTACTTTAATAGAAGTTAAGAAAACTTCAAAATCAATTACACTTCGGACTCAGTATAATCTTAATAATACTTTACTTGCAGAAGGTTATCCTGTGAGTCGTTGGTTCAATGATAAAGAAGTAGATCGAGAAGAAAGACGCTTTCTCAGAAACTTAGCAACAAAATCCCCTTTCTCGCAAGACATCATCGATACAGAAATCAAAGAAGTTGAAGAAAACACTGCAACCTCTGAATTTTATCATGAAGGAGAATTAGCCATTGGTTTAGGTGTGGCATATCTCCTTGATGCACTTTCTATTAGCTTACTTTCAGAAGAAAAATGGAATTGTAGTTGTTTAAGTTTACAGATTACTAGAATAGACGAAAATAAAGAGTTAGTTGAAGAACCAGTAGAAATCCTTCATGCAAGTTGTAGCAATCATGTTATAGAACATACTGACTGGATTCAAAATTGTATAAAAATAGAAATTCGTGACGGTACGGAACTTTGGAATTTAAAAGAAGAACTATTTCCTCATTTAGAATTTTGTGATGCTGTTCAAAAGCAATTTCACAAGATAAAACGTGGACAAATTCAGTTTAAATTAGTGAAAGAAGCATTAATACAGTTAAACTATTGTTGCCAAAATTGGACGACCGGGGTCTTCAGCACAAAAGGATATTCGATTGAGGTATCTGGTGAGAGTAAACCAACACTTCAGAAATATAGTAAAGAACGAACTTTTCGCTGTCCCGATGATCAAGACCGTTTATTTGAACAACATATTAAGCTAAAAGTCTGTGATTGGCGAATTCATTTTTTTCCACAAAAACAGGGTGAAAAGATTATTGTTGGTTATGTGGGTCGTCATCTACCTACAGTCAATTATCCAACTTGATTTTAATAGTTTCTCAATTCGCTACTTCTAATGATTGATATCAATCTACAAACAATTCATTACCATAGTAGAATAGAAAGTTCTGCCATCTCAAGCCGAAGCCGTTTGAGATCCTAACGCATTGAGAAGGAGATAAACCGTGGCTGTAACCGTTGAACAACTGATAACCCCTGATATTAACCAACCTGCCCGTTATCTCGGTAACGAAGTCGGGGCTAAACATAAACCCTGGGAAACTGCTAAAGTTCGTTGGGCGTTAACGTATCCGGAAATTTACGAAGTGGGTGCGTCTAATTTAGGGCATATTATCCTCTACAATATTATCAATACTCAGCCTCGGCAATTGTGCGATCGCGCTTATTTACCTGCCTCGGACTTAGCAGAAAAATTAAGAAAAACTAATACACCTTTATTCGCGGTTGAGTCTCGTCGTTTCCTGCAAGAATTTGATATTTTAGGGTTTAGCCTCAGTTATGAATTAGGGGCAACTAATATATTGGAAATGTTGGACTTGGCGGGTATTCCGTTAACCTGGCAAGAACGACAAAATACTGAAAATAATAATACTGAATATCCTCTGATTTTTGCCGGCGGACAAACGGCGACTTCAAACCCTGAACCTTATGCTGACTTTTTTGATTTTATTGCCTTGGGAGATGGGGAAGAATTATTACCGGAAATTGGCTTAATTATTGAAGAAGGCAAAACTAACAATTTAACCCGAAAAGAATTGTTACTCGACTTAGCCCAAGTTCCGGGGGTGTATGTGCCTCAATTTTATCATATGGCAGAGGATGGTTCGGTTCATCCTAACCGCCCCGACGTGCCAGAACGCATTCTGCGGCGGGTAGCAACGCCAATGCCAGCTTATTCTATTACAATGGTACCGGTTGTCCAAACAGTGCATGACCGGGTTACAGTGGAAGTGAGACGGGGCTGCACTCGGGGGTGTCGTTTCTGTCAACCGGGGATGTTAACCCGTCCGGCGCGGGATGTAGATCCCGAACAAGTTATAGATGCGGTGGAAAAAGGAATGCAACAAACCGGACATAATGAGTTTTCTCTATTGTCGTTAAGTTGTTCGGACTATTTGGCGTTACCGGCTGTTGGGGTAGAAATTAAGAACCGTCTGAAAGATAAAAATGTTTCGTTATCTTTGCCGAGTCAACGGGTGGATCGGTTTGATCAAAATATCGCTAATATTATTGGTGGTACTCGTAAAAGTAGTTTGACTTTTGCCCCAGAAGCGGGGACTCAACGGATGCGAGATATTATCAATAAAGGCTTAACCAACGAAGAACTATTACGAGGGGTTAAAACGGCTTTTGAACAAGGTTGGGATAAAGTTAAACTCTATTTTATGATTGGTTTACCGGGTGAAACGGATGCGGATATTTTGGGTATTGCTGAAACCATTCGCTGGTTACAACGGGAATGTCGCGCCCCCAACCGTAAGCGATTAAATGTGAATTTAACCATTTCTAATTTTACCCCAAAACCTCATACACCGTTTCAATGGCATTCGGTTTCAACTTCTGAATTTAAACGCAAACAACAATTACTGAAAGATGAACTTTATCGAATGCGAGGCATTAAGTCAAACTTCACTGATGTGCGTATTTCGGCAATGGAAGATTTTGTCGGTCGTGGCGATCGCCGTTTAGTTCCGGTTGTGCGTCGCGCTTGGGAATTAGGGGCAGGAATGGATGCTTGGTGGGAAAGTTTAGATCGGGCATTTTCGGCTTGGACTCAGGCTATTGAAGAGGTGGGTTTAAGTTGGAAATATCGCCAAGTTGAACAGGGAGAATGGAATATTATGGATACTCCGAATAATGCTGCTGTTTTAGACCAGCCATTGCCTTGGGATCATTTAGATACGGGTATTGATAAAAGTTGGTTAAAAACGGATTTACAAAAAGCGTTAGAAGCCGCAACAGTTCCTGACTGTGCTTTTGAAGGTTGTTCTCATTGTGGTATTTGTGGGGTTGATTTTGGTCATAATATTGTCGTTAAACCCCCAGAAATTCCACAGTTTGCTGGGGACTTTATTCCAGAGTCTAAACGGGTACAACGGATGCGAGTTTGGTTTGGTAAAGCGGGAGATATGGCATTAGTCGGACATTTAGATTTAATGAAGTTAATCGATCGGGTGGTTCGTCGGGCATCTTTACCGATTTCATTTACTGGCGGATACAATCCTAAACCGCGTATTCATTCCGCCAATGCCTTGCCACTGGGGGCAACCAGTTCAGGAGAAATTCTAGATTTTGAACTAACTGAAGCAATGAATCCAATAGTATTTCAGGAAAAGTTAGTCACTTATTTACCCAAAACTTTACCGATTTATAGAGTTGAAACAGTTAATTTAAAGTCTCCGGCATTATCTGTCATTGCTGAAAAAGCAACCTATAATATTTGGGTGAAAGCAGAAAATAGTACATCTATTGAACAGTGGGATATTTGGATTAACGAGATTCTTAATCGTTCAGAAATATTAATAGAAAAAACAACAAAATCCGGGAAAATACGAGTTCTTAATTTACGAGAACAATTGTTTGAATTAGAACGACTCTCAACCCCAGAAAACATTCCCGTTTCGTGGGTACAAAATGATGCTGAAGTTGTTGTCATTCGTTATTGCGGAGGCTTTAAAAATGATGGGACTCAACTCCGTCCAGAACAGATCATTTATATGTTAGAACAGGTAAGTCAACAGCAGATTCAACTCTTACATATTCATCGTCAAATGATTGATATTTCTCAACCCTTAAAACTAGAAGTTTAATCACTCAGCAACTTTAGCTAAATCTCTCTGTTTAAAGATGGTATGGTGCGTTAAACTATCCCTATATTGCCCCCAAACCCCCAATTATGGGGGCTTATCTAGATTATTCTTTTACAAATAAAGTAAAATTGCTATAGTTTTTCTCAAAATCCATTGATCAACTTAATGAAACTTAATCAAGTTACGATTGGTGTCACAGACATGAAAAAATCCATCCAGTTTTATCAAGGATTGGGATTAATTCAAATTGTCGCAACTGATGATTTACACTATTCTCGATTTTTATGTCCAGAAGGTAACAGTACTTTTTCTTTAGAAAGAGTTGAATCTGTTCCCCAAAAACAAACAACAACGATTTATTTTGAATGTGACGATCTTGATGAAACAGTTAAAGAATTAAAAGCTGCTGGTTATAATTTTGAGTCAGATCCCACTAACAAAAGCTGGTTATGGCGAGAAGCCTATTTACAAGATCCAGATGGTAACATAATCTGTCTTTATTATGCTGGAGAAAATAGAATTAACCCACCTTGGCGACTCACATAACGACTCATTAGAGAATTGATAGGAAGATTAGGAGACTTGCAGGTGAAGAGATGCTGAAGTCAATTATTTTATTTCATGATAAACTATCCCCATCATCAATCAATGTAGGCTTCTTAACTGATAGGTTAACAGATTAGCGTGTTAGCAATTGCAGAGACTAATTTCTACTCATCCGTTATCTGAAATTGTCCTTGCTGCAAACCATCAATAATTTGCTTAATCCCTTTTTGTTCTTCAAAGCCTAAGCTGGTATTAGAAGCCATTAAATCCCACAACTGATACTGATGGTTACGGGTGATTTTGCCAGTTTCTAAGATTTGGGAGAGGGTTTGCTGGAGATGATCTTGAACTTTCATTTGAGGTTGAGGCAACATAATCCTTGTAAGTAATAGAAGTTAGAGGCTATACCAGTTTTCTCCAAGATATCAAAGATATCAGGATTAATCCTCAGCCCCCACTCAGCCAATAGGATTGAGTTTATTATTTTCTCAAGCTGTTTGGCATACGAGATCAGGGTGATATGTAGTAATACTTTGGAGAAAGATAGCTCTTAAGACAGGGTAAAGCATTTGTTATCCAATTGTACATATTTTAGAAGAGACTCAGAACGCGGATTGTAAAGTTTCTGTAAAGTTACGGCCCAGTTTTGTAAAGCTTTTGTAAAGCTATCGAGATCGGGGAGGACTCATCGTATTGAATTATAAATCAATATTTTAGTCTTTAGAATAGATTGACTCTGTAATCAATGGATAGGGATATATGCTACGTACAGACTACGCCAACCCATGAATTCACCAATCTTTTTGTAATGAATTAGGCTGATCCCAATCCGTTTCTAGAGTTTGAAGTTTTTGGGGAATTTCTAAGGGTTCTAAATCTTCCACTTCCTCTTCTAATTCATCAGGGGATAAATGTAGTTTTAAAGGTTCAATCACACGGATAATTGCATCTTTGACAAATTGTTTAACAAATTCCTGTTTACGAATCAGTTGAAATTGTTGTTGAACCACTTCTGTAATACCGCCATCACCCCAATCTTGATCTTGACGAAAATATTCAATAAAACTTTTTCCCGCAATTCGAGTTAAATAAGCGGTTGTAATCCCTTGAATAGCTTTTCCGACAATTAAAGTTCCAATATGTAAATGTAATGCTGTTGTAATCAATTGAATTGCCCCTTTAACCACTCCTAAACTGCCTAAAGTTTTGGCTAAAGAAATAGCCAATTCTCGACCCCGATCTGCATTGAGTTCACAGCCATATATTTTACCGATTTCTATCACCATTTGCGTATTTACAGCCGCCGTTGCCAGTAAATCTACTCCGGGTAAAGGAGTCGCTGCCACAACACCCGCACTAATCCATTGATAACGATTAATAATTTTTTCAGCTTGTTTTCTTCGTTGATTTTCAATGACTTGACGGGCTTCTTCTCCCAGTCGTTGAGATTGTAAAAGAATATTATCGGCAATTAAATCTTCACCTTCCTGTCGTAAAATAGCGACCATTCGATCAATTAACGGCAAGATTTCTGCATCAGGTTGAATCAGTTCTCCTGTGGGCAACTGAACAGCTTGAGGGGCAGCCGCGATCGCAATTACATCTAACGGATTAATCACATCTTTCACCCGTTGTTTTAAACGATTTAAAATAATTATTTTATCGCTTTCTGGATACAAATCTGTTTTATTAAAAACTAATAATGAACGTTTACCAATTTCGGCTAAAATATTAAGCGGTTGAGATTCAGATTGGCGTAAATCATTATCAACAACAAATAACAGTAAATCAGCTTCAGTCGCAGAATTTCGGGCTATTTCTGCCCGCTGACTTCCCATTACTCCTGCTTCTAAGATTCCCGGTGTATCTGTAATTTGAATATTTCTCGATAATCTTTTTAGTTTTAATTGATAAGTTTCTCCGGCGGATGTCGTTCCCATCGGCGCACTCACTTCACCGACAATTCGACCCATTAAACTATTAACTAAAGAGGTTTTCCCGGCTGAACCTGTACCAAATACAACGACTCGTAAATCTCCTTGTGATAATGCGGTTTTGATCTCCTCAGAACGTTCTAATAAAGCTTGTTTCGCCACTCGATCTTGAATTTGATCGAGTTGTTGACCAATGGCATTGAGAGAGACTTCAGCAGCCGCACTTTTCTCAATAGGAATTTGCGGTTTAGGACGATGTTTTTTTTGTTTGGGATGGCGTATTTTAAAAGGTTTAAGATAATAAAAAAATGCATAAATTCCCAGTCCCAATAATCCCATAATCAAAAATAGGAGTAAATTGGCTAGAAACGGACTCGCCATCCAAGCTACTTGAGTATATAACCCACTAATAGCAGTAATCAGCCAGATAAAAACTCCCAACAGAATCAGGAGACTGACGACAAGAATTAACAAACGAGACAGGGGCATAGAAATAATGTTGAGAAAAATCCCTCTATTTCTATCCTACCCAGATTATGGTAAATTGGGTTGACTCTGTATTCTGGGTTCAATCTTTCTCAGCGATCAACTTAAATGAATACAAAATTTGCATTTATCACTAAAGTCATCTTACTCTCAGCAGTGGGTGCTGTGTTAATTAAGTTTGTAGGGCCTTTGCTACCCATTGCCGGAACGTCTGCTGTTGCCCTCAGCGTTGTTCTATTTCCCAGTATAATCTTAGCAGGAATTCTAGGGTGGCGAGCCATCAAAATCACAAATTAGTGAAAAATTAGTGAAAAATTAGTTAGTGAAAAAGGAAGTATTTCCTTGACTGGAAAGATTGAGACTAACACCCGACAATAAAGCCAGATATTCTCCAGTAGAACGAATTTGCAACAATGTTCCTTCAGTAGTTGAAATAAAATTGAGTTGATCGAAAGTTAACGATCCAGTCAGTTCAATGGTATCTTGGGTATCTGTAAAATCTGTGATTAAGTTGGCATCAGTGACATTAATGCCGCCGCTACCCGTCCCCAAGACAAAAACATCTTGACCTTGTCCGCCAGTCAGGGTATCTTTACCCATATCTGGACTGAGACGATCGTTACCCGGCCCCCCAGAGATTTGATCGTTTCCAGACCCGCCAAATAGGCGATCGCTACCGGCATCACCAAAAATTTGATCCTGACCCGCATTACCATAGAGATGGTCATTACCCTGACCGCCGAGGATGATATCATCTCCTGTATCCCCAGCAATACCATCGCTTCCCCCTTGACCGACCAAGAAGTCCCGGCCTGCCATTCCCATCAACATATCGTTGCCTTCTCGTCCATACAAAATATCGTTATCGGCTGAGGCAAAAATCCGATCGTCAAGATCGCTAAACTCCAGGATAGAAAGTTCTGTGAGATCTAGCTGTTGTCCGAAGTTATCATTATCAGCAATTTCAACACTCAGATTAGGGACTGTAATCTCGTTATATCTTAGATCCAAACTGGTTGTTGTATGGAAAATATTGGCTTGGTGATCTCCTTCGTTTGCCAAGTCATCAATTGCAGTAATTCTAACTTGTTTCGGTTGATTCCAATCACCCGGAGTGAAATTGACGGTTTGTTGGTCAGTTGCAACTTGGTCATTGGGTTGTAAAGCGATCGTGACTTCGGCTATGGGTTCACTTTCTAACACCAGCCAATAACTATCTTCACCAAATCCTTCGATTATGTTAATATTGCGAACCGTTTGAATTAACCGGACTCCTGGGGTTCCAGGGGGTAAGGGTTCGTCGTTATCTTCGATATTAACGGTGAGATTATTATTAGGAATGCCGTCAATGGTAATCAGCGGATTGATTCCGTAGTCGGGGTCGAGGCTGGTAACAATATGATTAATTGTACTGGTGTGAACATCGGTTTCGACCACCGTGTCATCAACAGCCGCCACCGATACCACTTGGGGTAAATCCCAATTGTCTGGGGTAAAGCTTAATTCTACGGGGGTTTCTGTACCGCTGCCGAGATCAACTTGACTATCGGGTGTAATCGTAACCAGGACTTCTGAAGTCGGCTGAGTCCTCAAAACAACAGTATAAATGTCATTTGTTCCAGCTTCACTAATATCGGTACGGTTGTTAATTTGACTAATGTCAACCGCTGCTATTGGAACGTTAGGATTAGGATTAGGATTAGGATTAGGATTAGGATTAGGATTAGGATTAGGATCGGGATTAGGATTAGGATTAGGATCGGGATTGGGATCGGGATTGGGATCGGGAGTGGCGATATCATCGTCAGTAATATTAACTTCAATATCTGCAATAATTAACTGACTAAACCGCCCGTCCTCACTACTAATAGTATGGCTAATAGCAACTGTGCGATCGCCTTGAACCACTGCATCATCAACGGCGGTAAAATTAACAGTTTGGGGAATATTCCAATTACTGGGATTAAAAGTAATCGGTGTAATGGGATTAATTTGATTTCCGGTTGCAATATTAACTGTAACTGGAGAAGTGGGTTCAGCCGTTAAGACAAAATCATAATTTCCCTCAGTTCCTGACTCTGAAATTGTTAAGTTACCCGGCAGAATTTGAACCGCAACATCTTCAGGCGGAGGCGGAATAATTTCATCGTTATCTGTAATTTCAACAACAACAGAACCCGTTCCGACAATATTGTAATCTTCGTCATTACTGACTAATTGATGAGTAATGGTTCCCGTATGAATCTCTTCTGTATTAATATCATCAAATGCAGAAACAATCACTGTTTGAGGAATATTCCAATTAATCGGATCGAAGATAATATTATCAATCGGATTAAGCTGGGAACCTGTATTAAATTGAACGGTAACAAAATCATCAGGCGCTGTCGTTAAGCTGAGACTATAACTATCTGATGATTCTCCTTCTATCACAGAAAGGTTAACGGGTTCAACCAGTAACCCTGCACTTTGTAATTCAATGATTTCTACTGCAATATTACCCAATTGAAATCCATCATAATTGGGATCTTCACTGGTGACTTGATGAGAAATTGAAGTCAGTTGCAACCCTTCGATGCCATCTTCTCCGACTGCACTTACTTGAATATCTTGAGGTTGATTCCAGTTGGTTGCATCAAAAACAATCGGCGCAATCGGTGCAAGTTGTGCCTCCTCAAAATCAAAGGTAATTGTGACTGGATTGTCCGGAATACTGGTTAAGAAAATAGAGTAGGTTTCCGCAACAGAGGCCTCAATCACCGATAAATTCGTTTGAGTTAAGCTAATTCCCGCTTGGTCATTATCTAACAGGGTCACTGTTGCTGTATTTTGAGTGCCAATTTGAGTGCCTTCTCCGGGATTAACTAATGCTAAATTAAAGGTTTCTGGGCCTTCAATTAAACGATCTTCTAGAATCGGAATAAAGATTGTTTTTTCGATTTCATCCGCTGCTAAATTAACAGTAATGGGTACATCATTAAAATCCTGACCAGCAGTAGCCGTTCCTCCCGTTAAATTAACTTCAACAGTTGAGGTTCCTGATGAATTTCCTTGGCGGTTTACCGTGACGACAATATCAATAATATTTCCGGCTTCATCGACTTGATAATTCGCTTGAGAAAACTCAACAAAAGCGGGATTATTATTATCAATAATTATGATATCACCCGTTGTAATCGTTCCTAATTCAATTCCCTCGGAAGGGTTTGCTAGAGTTAATGTTGCGAGTTCATCTCCTTCAATTAATTCATCATTTTGAATCGCAAAAGTCACACTCCCTGTAGTTTCACCATCGGGAATCGTGATCAGCGTATCGGATAGGGTATAATCTGTATTGGTAATTCCGCTGCCACTCACGCCTAAATTAACGGTTTGGTTACCATTAACAGGGTTTGTTGTATTTGCAGTTACCGTAATTAGGGTGGCATCGGCTTCACTGCCTACATTTGGACTGACTAATAAATTAACTGCGGGAACATCATTATCAGTATTGGTGACATTGACATCATCTGGGTCAATACTGTCATAATTGAGGTCATTACTAACAGTCAGTGCGGTTAAAATAGAGTATGCTATCTCCCCATCTACTTCTGTGTCATCTTCCCCTGTAACGGTAACAATTTGCGGTGTATCCCAATTTTGAGGGGTAAAGATTAACTGCGGTATGGCAACAATTCCTTCTGTCCGATCGCTACTGCCTAAATTGAGAATAACATTATCTGTCGGTTGGGTATTGAGAACCACATTAAAGCTGTCGGTTTCTCCGGCTTCACTGGTGGTGAGTCCGTTAAGGGGGTTAATGGTAATGCCAGGGGTTTCATTATCGACATTTACCACCGTGACATCATCCGGGTTGAGGCCGTCATAGTTGAGGTCACTACTGATTGCCGCCGCAGATAGAATACTATAAGTGACATTACCATCAGCAACCCCATCATCCTCTCCCAATACCGTTACCATCTGGGGAATATTCCAGTTAGCGGAGTTAAAACTAATAGCAGGATTTAAAACAATCCCTTCTAGGGGGTTACTGCTGTTAAAATTAACAACAACTTCTGCTGTCGGTTGTGCGGTCAGAACGACATCAAAGGTGGCAGCGGTACCGGACTCGGTGGTAATCAGTCCAGTGGTGGGGGTAATTTCAATTCCAGCATTATCATCATCAGTATTGACAACGGTAATATCATCTGGATCAATAACGGCATAACTGAGATCTTCACTACTGCTAGTGGTAAGAATTTGATAAGTGACATTACCATCGGCTACAGCATCATCCTCTCCTGTCACGGTAACGGTTTGAGGCGTTTGCCAATTGGTAGCGGTAAAGGTTAATGTCGGGGTAGAGACTCTGCCTTCTGCGGGGTTATCGCTAGCGAGGTTAATATTGACATCAGCCAGAGGTTGAGAGGTTAAGACCACCGTAAATGTGTCATTGCCAGCGGCCTCTGTTGTGACTAACCCGGTAGCGGGGGAAACCACAATATCGGCTATATTATTATCCTCGTTAACGATATTAACGTTAGTTGGATCTACCGTTTGATAATTGGGGTCGCTAGTATTCAGGTCGGCTGTAATTTCAATGGTATAAGGAACATCTCCATCGGTAAAATCATCATCCTCTCCTGTTACCGTAACCGTTTGGGGAATATTCCAATTATCGGGGGTAAAGCTAAGGGTTGAAATAGAAACAGTCCCTTCTGTGGAGTCATTACTACTCACGCCAAAATTAACCGTATCAATGGGTTGAGTATTCAAAACCACATCAAATGTAGCGGTATTTCCCCCTTCACGAGTCATCAGTCCTTCTGTGGGGTTAACTGTTACGCCAGGAGACTCATTATCAGCGTTGGTAACGGTCACATCGGCGGGGTTAAAGCCGTTGTAGTTAGGGTCAATACTAATAGCCGCATCCAGCACAATATTATAACTGGCATCGCCATCGGCAATATCATCATCCTCTCCTGTTACCGTAACAGTTTGCGGTGTATTCCAATTGTCTGCCGTGAAATTCAATACTGGTGTTGACACCGTTCCTTCTGTCGGATTATTACTGTTAAGATTGATGGCAACTGGGTTACTGGGTTGAGTATCTAAAACCACGGTAAATGTGGCACTTCCTCCCACTTCTGTTGTGGTCAAACCCTCTATCGGAGTCACAGTAATATTGGCAACATCATCATCAATATTGGTCAGTGTGACATCATTCGTTTCAATACCATTGTAAAATCCATCTAAACTGGTGACACTGGTAGAAATAGTGTAATTAATATCGCCATCTACTTCTGTATCATCCATTCCTGTTACCGTAGCAGTTTGGGGAATATCCCAATTCTCTGGGGTAAAAGTAATGGTCTCCGTAGACACTTCCCCTTCTGTCGGGTTATCGCTAACCAGGTTAACCGTGACATCAGATGTGGGTTGAGACGTGAGAATGATATCAAAACTGCTGCTGTCTCCGGCCTCACTGGTGAAATTGGAAGTCGGCGGCATAACCGTAACTCCCGGTGTATCATCGTTAGTCAGGGTTAATATCGCAGTATTTTGAGTCCCCGCCATCCCCACTTGACTAAAATTACTGAAAGTCAATAGTAGGGTTTCATCCCCTTCTGTCATGCGATCGCCTAAAATCTCTATAGGGACAAATTGAGTTGTTTCCCCAATGCCAAAATTCACGACAATCGGTTCAGTGGTAAAATCATTACCCGCAGTTGCACTGTCTCCGGTTAAACTAACGGTAACCGCTTCGGCCGATGTTGTATCTCCGCTGCGGATAATTTCAATCACTTGATTAACGGTATTGGTAATATTGCCTTCAGCAGTTGTATAGTTAGGCTGGCTAAACTCATAGGTTGGGGACAATACATCAAAGCTGCCAGAAGCAAAAGTAGACCCGACAAAGGAAGTATCTACCGCTTGCACCGACCAAAAATAAGTTCCCGGTGTAAAATTATTCAGAGTCCAACTGGTATTTTCCTGGGCATTGCCAATATTGACCACTTGCCGTTGACCACTGTTAATCCCACTGCCAATAGATAATGGCGAGATAATATCTGTCCCCCCTGGGGTGGTACCGACTTGCAAGTTATAACTTAAACCGGCTGCCGGGGTTTCGGCATCTGTTGCCGTATCCCAACTCAAGGTAATTTGACTGCCATTGGCGACGGCTGTTAAATTCATCGGGGGTGTGGGGGGTGTATTGTCAGGAGTTGCCTCATTTTGATACACACGAGTGAAAGGGTTACCTGTGGCATCTTCCCCCATTAACACTAAATCTAGGGTATTATCATTGGTAAAATCGCCCCAAGCAACGGAACTGGATCGTAAATTTGCGAGTCCTGAAGGGTTTAATAGGGTAAAGCTACCCATGCCGTTAACGAAGTTGTTTTGATAAATGGCAGAGATAGGGTTACCGTTGTCGTCTTCCCCAGTAATGACAATATCGAGTTTGCCGTCGTTATTATAATCTCCCCATTCTGCTTCACCTTGTTGTACCCCAATTAACCCAGCGTTAAGATTGGTAAAACTACCCCCATCATTGCGATACACTTGTGAAACGGCTATATTTCCAGCTAAACCCGTTAGCAGTAGATCGAGATCATTATCATTATCATAATCTCCCCAGGCAACAGACCCATCTGATATATTGGCTAAAGCTGCATTTTGATTAACAAAAATACCGTTTTCATTACTGTACAGTGTAGAACTCGGATTGATACCGTCGCTACCAGTAACCGCTAAGTCTAAGTCTCCGTCGTTATCAAAGTCTCCCCAAGCCGCAGCAGCGTTAGTGACTCCGATTAAAGCTGAATTATTACTATCAACAAAACCATTCCCCTCAGCTATCTCATTGCGATAAATTGCAGCAATACCGTTACCGTTATTCTCCCCGGCAATAAAGGCATCAAGATCTCCATCATTATCATAATCTCCCCAAACCGCAGCGCTATTGCTAACTCCAATTAATCCCGCGTTAATATTAATAAAGCTATTATTGCCATCGTTGCGATAAATGCGGGTAATATCATTGCCATTAACCGGATCATTCCCCGTTAACAGAATATCAAGATCCCCGTCGTTATCAAAGTCTCCCCAATCTACCGCGCTGGCATTGACACCCGGAAGTCCTGCATTAATATTACCAAAACCGCCACCCCCACTGATATAAATCTGAGAGAAAGCATCTCCTGCGGCATCTTCTCCTGTAATTAATACATCGAGAGTACCGTTATTATTGTAATCTCCCCAAGCAACAGATCCATTTTTGAGATCGGGTAAACCTAAATTGAATTCATTAAACGGAGGGGCTGATACTTCAAAGCTGCCTTCTGTGGCAAAACCAGAGGTTAAATAGCCACTATCTACCCCTTCAACTGACCAGTAATAGGTTCCCGGTGTAAGATTATTAAGTTGCCTATTTGTAGTTGCCCCGACATTGCCAGGGGATGGAATATTGGGAGTTGGGTTAACAATATCTATTCCATCCGGTGTTGTTCCCACTCGCAAATTATAAGTCAAACTGTTCGGGGTTTCCGCATCCGTTGAAGCAAGCCAACTTAAGTCTACGGTATTCCCCACGACAATAGGGTTACCTAAAATCGGAGGAGTCGGTGGTGTATTGATAGGGGCCCCAGTATTGTTGTAAATTTGAGTATTAGATCCTGTAATTAATAGATCGAGATTTCCATCTCCGTTATAGTCGGCTGTGGCAATATCGGGAAAATTGCCAACATTAGGGAGGATAACTCCGCTATCAGTAAAATTACCGTTAATATTTTCATAAATCGTTAAATTAGGACTATTGTTAATATCAATACCTGCTAATGCAGCATCAAGATCCCCATCGTTATCATAATCTCCCCAAGCCACTGCACCACTTTCAACACCGACTAAATCTGCTGTATCCGTTAGTTGATTAAAGGTATTATTCTCATTTTGGTAAATATTGGCAACCGGAATAACACTATTATTCCCTGTTACAACAATATCTAAGTCCCCATCAAAATCATAATCTCCCCAAGCCGCTGCACCACTTTCAACACCGACTAAACCTGCGTTAATATCAGTAAAAATACCATTATTATTCTGGTAAACTTGCGAAACAGGACTGGTGCCGTTATTCCCAGTAATGATAATATCTAAATCCCCATCAACATCATAATCTCCCCAAGCGCCTGTACTAAAAGTCAGAGGTGTTAAACCTGCACCAATAGCGATAAAATTACCATTATCATTACGATAAATTTCTGAAAAAGGTAAACCCTCAATCGTTTCCCCAGTTAAGAAGATATCAAGATCTCCATCAACATCATAATCTCCCCAAACCCCTTCACCGTTCGTAACGTTTTCAATTGTTGTCTCTATCGCTGCAAAGTTAGAATTATCATTATTACCATTATTACCATTCGTGCCATCATTGCGATAAATTCGAGTCAAGGGTATGGAATTTATATCCGATCCTGTGACTAATAAATCAAGATTTCCATCAACATCATAATCTCCCCAAGCAACCGATCCAAAAGCAACTTGTTCAAAGTTTGTATTAATCTCTTGAAAATTATTACCCCCAATTTTGCGGTAAACTTGAGTGATTGGATTTTCATTATTTTCTAATCCAGAAATAGCGAGATCAAAATCACCATCATTATCATAATCTCCCCAGGCAACTGAACTTTCCAGAAAATTCGGTAATTCAACTAAAGCATCGTTAAACTCAATCGCTAACAAAAATGGATAAGCAGATAAAGCTTGGGCAGAAAAAGCTAAAGGGGATTGAATTGAACCAATAAAAGTATCAAACTGCCAATTTCCACCTTTTTTCTCACAACCCATTGGCTTCGATGTAGCAGCAATACTTGCCCCTGTTAATTGATGAATTTGTTGTAAAAATGTATGAGTTTCAGAGATAGATTGAGCTGCAACAGCGCAACTGTAGAGAAGAATTTCTGAAATATTCCATTCCTGAAAAATATCAGAATATTGCTTAATATTTTGTTGGTTTAATATTTTATGTCCTAGCTGCAACTCTCCAGGATGACCATGACAGACTAAGTGCAAACAAGTTATATTGGGCTGTTTTTTTAGCCGTTTGGTAATACTTTGAATTCCATCTTGATCGGAATCTATTATTAAAATCTCTGATGCTCTACTAATCCCCTTTAAAAGAATTTCGTAGTTTTGGACACGAGAATCTATAATAATGAGTGTCTTATGATTTGAATCTAAGGTTGCAGTTTTCATAGAAAGTTGTATTTCTTGTGAATAAATAGCCGTGTCATTCATAGGATATTTTTTTTATATATAATTTCTAGAAAGATGACCTCTCTTTCTTTATGATGGTATTTGAACCCATAATGTTTCTGAAAATTAAACTTGAGGAGTGTCAGGTTACCTAAATTTTTAATCTACTCAATAAAAAAAGTTACCCTTAACCACCGATGAAACACTATCACCGAAGAAAAATACTCTTTAAAGTTGACCTGTCAATGTTATGGAGTAGCCTGATGAAACAGTCGATCTCAAGTTCTAAGAAAACTAGCTGCTTGAGTGTCACTCCATCAGATTAAACAAGTCCAAAGCGCCCTAATAGTAATATATGATGAGTGAATTCACGCTGATTGATTCTATCTAAATGAATCAAACCTTACAAGGTTAACGCATCAATCCTGATTGTATCCATTGTATGGAGATCTACACCCTAAAATCAATCAGGATTGAGAAAATAAGGGACAAGGGTTGAGACTTCGAGACTGTAGACAGAAAGAGGGTAATGAGAACAAAACCTAGTTTATCTTAACGGATTTCAAAACCGCTATGATATTCTGAGACAGGATAGGCTCGAAGGAGATCATGGATAGACTTCAGGCAGGGTTTTCGGGTCAACTCAACAACTGCTTGAACAAAACTAATGCTGATTGAAATAGTTCTGTCTCTATTTTAGCTCGGTTTTTTCTGAATTTCCGATCAGTTAGCCCCTTTATTTATCCGTATTCCCACCCATTTTTTCAGCAATCTACACACATCGATACGGATGAGTAGAGGGCTAATCAGGGGATGACTGGCGATCGTGATCGACGCTCGGAAATCACCAATCCTCAAACCCGTCCCTCCTTTAATTAAAAATCATACTTCAAATGTAACGAGATGTAAACTATAATGAAAACGAAATGAACGCAAACAGAGTGAAGGAATACAGATGCGAGTTGCGATCGCCGGAGCAGGTTTAGCTGGATTGTCTTGTGCTAAGTATCTCACAGATTTAGGACACACCCCGATTGTCTTAGAACGACGGGATGTCTTGGGTGGGAAAGTTGCCGCTTGGAAAGATGAAGACGGTGACTGGTATGAAACAGGGTTGCACATTTTCTTTGGGGCATATCCCAATATGTTGCAACTGTTTAAAGAATTGGAGATTGAAGATCGGCTGCAATGGAAAGATCATACAATGATTTTCAATCAGCCCACTCAACCTGGAACCTATTCTCGCTTTGATTTTCCAGACTTACCTGCCCCGGTCAATGGCATAATCGCAATTCTGCGGAATAATGATATGTTGACCTGGCCTGAGAAAATTCGGTTTGGTTTAGGATTAATTCCAGCGATCGTCAACGGTCAGAAATACGTTGAAGAGATGGATCGATACTCTTTTTCCGAATGGCTGAAAAAGCAGAATGTGCCGCCTCGGGTAGAAAAAGAAGTGTTTATTGCCATGTCTAAGGCGCTAAATTTTATTGATCCCGATGAAATTTCCGCAACAGTGATTTTAACCGCCCTTAACCGTTTCCTGCAAGAGAAAAATGGATCTAAGATGGCGTTTTTAGATGGTTCTCCCACAGAACGGTTATGTCAGCCGATGGTTGATTATATTACCGAACGGGGGGGAGAAGTTCACCGGAATGCCCCCATCAAAGAATTTTTGCTCAACGAAGATGAATCGGTTAAAGGATTTTTAATTCGGGGGCTAAACGGTGAACCGGATTATACCCTCAGCGCCGATATTTACGTCTCTGCCATGGCTGTTGACCCCCTGAAGGTGATATTACCTCAACCTTGGCGAGAACGGGGGGAATTTAAGCAAATACAGGGATTAGAAGGAGTTCCTGTGATTAACGTGCATCTGTGGTTTGACCGTAAACTCACCGATATCGATCACCTGTTATTTTCGCGATCGCCCTTACTCAGCGTTTATGCCGACATGAGTAACACTTGTAAAGAATATGCTAACCCCGATCGCTCCATGTTAGAGTTGGTCTTGGCTCCGGCTAAAGATTGGGTGAGTAAATCTGATGAAGAGATTGTTGCCGCGACAATGGCAGAATTAGAAAAATTATTTCCCGATGAAATTCCTCACCGGGCCAAGTTACTCAAATCTCACGTTGTTAAAACTCCTCGCTCAGTCTACAAAGCCACTCCAGGCTGTCAAGCTTGTCGTCCCAACCAGGTGACATCAATCCCTAATTTCTATCTCACGGGAGATTACACCATGCAACGCTACCTCGCCAGTATGGAAGGTGCAGTACTTTCTGGTAAACTAACAGCGCAAGCGATTAATCAGCGCCAAGACTTGAGCCAAAATCAACCGGATCGCTCAACCGTGAACGTCGGTTAATGGGTTCAGTGATTCGAGTCAATTCGCTGATCCCCTTTTGTTTCACATCCCTAAACATTGATTACAGCCGAGCGCTCAGAGCTGAAAAAACGAATGCTACAACTGTCGAAATCACCCTGCACAAGAATGCTGGCTTCATTGGAAGATTCTTATGAACTTTGTCGTCAGATCACGGCAGAGTACTCTAAAACGTTCTATCTTGGTACCCAGCTCATGCCAGAGCCGAAACGTCGGGCTATTTGGGCTATCTATGTCTGGTGTCGTCGCACCGATGAGCTGGTAGACGGGCCGATGGCAGGTTCGACAACAGTTGAAACCCTTGAACAATGGGAAGAACACTTAAAGTCGGTATTTAGCGGCCATCCAATCGAAGATGAGGATGTGGCTTTAGTCGATACTCTGAGTCGCTATCGGTTTGATATTCAGCCCTTCCGGGACATGATTGCAGGCCAGCGCATGGATCTGTATCGTAGTCGGTATGAAACTTATCAAGATCTAGAGCTATACTGCTATCGTGTTGCCGGAACGGTAGGACTGATGTCGATGGCAGTCATGGGGGTTGAGCCAGCTAATACCGCCCCTTGGAGTTCTCAACGCCCTTATGTTCCGACAGAGGAAGCGATCGCCCTGGGAATTGCCAATCAACTCACCAATATTTTACGGGATGTGGGGGAAGATGCCCGGCGGGGACGGATTTATTTACCTTTAGAAGAACTGGCCTTATTTGATTATACCGAAGAGGATTTGTTCAACGCAGTTGTAGATGAGCGTTGGAAAGCGTTTATGCAATTTCAAATACAACGGGCGCGTAAAATCTATACTACAGCAGAAAAAGGAATTCGAGTCTTGAGTTCTGATATTCGCTGGCCGGTGTGGACTGCGTTAATGCTCTATAGCAAAATATTAGATCGAATTGAACGCAATCAATATGATGTGTTTAATAATCGGGCTTATGTTCCTTTGGGAAGAAAATTACTTTATCTACCTCTAGCATTTATGCGTTCTAAGGTATTGTAAATCAATTGAAAGCTTACTGCAAAAATTTTGCGGTTATCCCATCAATCATTTAATAATCTCCTAGATTAACTAGGATTTACTCTGTTGACAACAGAGATAATGTCCGGATGGTTGGTTTTCCTGTAGAGATGTTTAATTCAACAAATATAATATTGGCGATACGCAAACTCTCAAAAAAGTAGAGACGTTCATGACTGAATATCTCTACTTAATTACAAACTAATTCTTAACTAAATTCACCTAAATTGTCACGAAGTTAGATGAGGTTAGGGAAGCAGTATTAATTCCGCTGACTTCTGCTAGAACTTCATTGCCAAATAGAATCTTATCATCGTCAAAGGTTAACTGACCAAACTGTAAACCGCCAGCTAAGCCAATTTTATCGTTTTCATCTAACTCAAAGTCTCGGATGGTATCTGTGCCTTCCCCAACAGCCAATACAAAGGTATCACTTCCATCATTACCAAACAGAACATCATTACCAGGGCCACCAATGAGGGTATCGTCGCCATCATCCCCTCGCATCCGGTCATCGCCAGACCCACCAAACAGCTCATCGTTGCCATCACGACCCCGCATCCGGTCATCTCCATCGAGACCAAATATCCGGTCAGCGTTGTCAGTCCCTCGGAGACGGTCTTCACCATCAGTATCAATGATATCGTTATCTGGGTCTGATGACATCACTTCCACTTGGAAACTGATTATTTCTTGGTTAAAGCCACCTAAGTCAAATGTATCATCAAACACCTCAAATAAAGTTGCATCAGGATTGATATTCCCTTCAAATAGAGGACCAAAGGACTCGTTTAAACCGAAAGGTCCTTGAAGCGTAAACTCCCCAGCTAGAATATCAATGTTGGGATCTACTTCTATGTTTGTTTGATTACTGAAGAGTGCATCAATATCAATTTTAGCATCAATTTCAAGCGATGAACCCACATTACTGGGTACTGTAATTTTTATATCTTCTCCGACATTGAAAGGAATCGTTGTTCCATCTTCTAAGGTTAATACCGCTGGTAAAGTAATATCGCTTAAAGAAAGTGCTTGAGTTAGTGATACATCTGCACCCGCATCTACATCTAAAAGGTTGAAGTTCAATACAATATCATCAGAAAATGGTATTGATACAAGTGTTATCTCACCTTGAAGGGATGATAGTCCGAGTAAATTGGCTACAACAGAGTCAACATCAACGGCACCTTTGACAAATGTATCTGTTACTGAAGCAGTCAATTGATTCGCATCTATTTCTGTTCCAACAGTGTTGATATTCGGAATAGATACAATAAAGTTACTGAAATCATCATTGACGAAAACATCAGAAGATACAGCACTATCAAAATTAACCAGAGGTATCGTTTCATTAACACTTAAACTTGTGTTAAAACCGAAAGCATTTAGATCGGCGGCGATATCGGCAATTAAATCTATATTATAAGCGGTATTTGGGCTGAAAGTTGTGAAAGAAGGAACGGTATCTGTTCCAAAAGAGAAATCTGATTGAATGGTAAATGTTTCGCCTTCTTTTAGAGGTTCATCTGGAATCTCTAGGGATAAGTCAATTGGGATTAATGCATTAACAGTACCTCCATCTAATTCTATAGTGACTTGAGCACCAGCTTTACCTTTGCTAGAAATATCGATAAAATCTAAACTTATCGATTCATCAAATTCAAGCCCAATAAATCTGTCATCTTTAAAACTAAATGGCTCACCGGAACCAAAGATATTTTGATTGGATGTATCAAATTGTAAATCAAAATTAAGAGTTGACATAAAGACCTCTTTTTTGTTGGGTAGATGTGAAACTTATTACAATGATTAGATCGATGCTAAAGAAAGCTGACAGTTAAATCGAAAATCACTTTATTCTACAGGATAAAAATTTATAATCTGTCTAATTTTGTCAGTAAAAAGTAGATTTACCCTGAGTCAATTGTGACTAAACTGCTAGATTTTTAATTCATATTGATCTAATTTGGCAACAGAAAATATCTGCTACCATCAAATGCAGCCTCCCGAAACTATTGAATTGATTTAAAACCTTTCTCGAAACTTGTTCTATCTATTAAAACAAGAATATCACAATTTATAAGGTTATTAAACAAAAGCACTCGATCTTTACCAACTCTTTATAAACTTATTTATTTACCCGTTATTTTATAAAGACACTGTATAAAATAAGCTTTAAAATAACATATATACACCACAAAATTTCCAAAAAATACATTTTTTGGAGTCAATAATTAGACGATATTATTGTTATTTAATGCGGGTTTAAATCCACATCTTTCTTTAGTCTCAAGACTTCAGTACAAGAACTGAGGAACTTGAGGTCACCCAGTTGAGTCTGGGTTGCCACAGAGGGCTTATATGGTTTTCTGTAGTTGGGCAACTTTTTTTCGGAGATTTAAAGTTTTTTTGATAAAGTCTAAGCTATTTATTGATTCATTTTTGCTGTAACCTTTGCCAGTGGATAAGTAGAGACGACGAGAATAGGCTGCATTCGCCCAAAAAAAAGCGGGATATAGTCATCCCGCAGAATAATGATGTAATTTAGCTATCTGTTTTTAAGTCAGTAGAAAGAAAGAAACTGAGGTTCAGGTGCCTCAAGTAGCGCACCCTACGGTATGATTAATTAGCAACAGTAATCACTTGTTCTGCACTTTCATTGGCGAGTCGGTCAACGGCCCGTAGAGCATAGATTCCGGGCTGAACTTGTATCGCGGTTGTCTCGGCATTGAGAACATCTAATAACTGCCAACCCTCTGGCTGTTGCTGATACACTGTCCAAGATCGAATATCATCATTAGCAGTTGTGGGACTCCAACGAATCACGTTACCGCTTACTTCAACATTTTGCGGCGCTTCTGGGGGTTGATTATCTAACCATGACATTGCCGGAGTTAATGCCGGAGTGGGATACACGGCTGATTTAAATACATTATTTACCCCAGAACGATTATCGCGGAACATCTTCATACTAAAAAAGATATTACCTAAAGAAAGTTGTTCTGACCATTGTCGAGAAATGGCAACCTGTCTTTCAAATTCAGACACTGACCAACCATTATTTAATTGACTGAGATAATTTCCGGCATAAATATGACGTTGTTTGGGGTTTTGTCGTAGCCACCAATTTAATAAAACGGGATAACTTTGTTGCGGTGGGTCAATTTTCCAATATAACTGGGGCGCGAGATAGTCCACCCAACCCTGTTCTAGCCATAGTTTAACATCGGCATATAAGGCTTCATATTGATCCATTCCCACAATACCTGGGGCTTTGCCGGGGCGATAAATCCCAAATGGACTAATGCCAAATTTAACATAAGGCTTGACGCTTTTAATCCCTGCGGCTAAGCGTTGAATCATTTGATTCACATTTTGTCGTCGCCAATTGGCTAGGGATAATGTGCCGCCAGCCGCGCGATAAGCCCCGTAGGTGTTGTTATCGGGAAAGGCAATTCCAGACTGAGGATAGGGATAAAAATAATCATCTAAATGAATCCCATCAATATCATAACGTTGCACCACATCTAGAATGACGTTATAGGTGCGATCTTGAATTTCTTTAACGCCGGGATCCATCCAAATTAAGTTACCGTAGCGATAGGTATATTGGGGATATTGAACCGCCATGTGGTTAGCGGCAAAGGGAGATTTTTCCTTATTGGTTAATTTAGCGCGATAGGGATTAAACCAGGCATGAAGCTCAATATTACGTTTGTGGGCTTGTTCAATTGCAAATGCTAAGGGATCATAATAGGGTACAGGCGGTTGACCTTGAGTCCCCGTTAACCAACTACTCCAGGGTTCAATTTCGGAGGCATACAAGGCATCGCCATTGGGTCGAATTTGCAACACTAAGGCATTCAGGTTTAATTCCTGCATCCGGTTGAGTAAATTGACCAATTCGGCTTGCTGTTGAGATACGGGTAAACCTGTTTTTGACGGCCAATCAATATTGACCACAGAGGCCGCCCAAACCCCGCGAAATTCCCGTTGATGGTCCGGGTTACTCAGGAGAGTTGCAACAGTATTGGGGGCAGGGTCAGGGGAGGCTGAGGGGCGTTTAAAGTGAAGAGAAGCAATGGCATTGACCTGAGTAAACGCGATGCCCAGAAGAATACAACTAATCCATAACAATAATAGTCGGGGACGATGTCTAAATCTTCCAAATCGGTTACGAGAAGTTAAGACT
>CAYNXM010000269.1:0-17792 GCA_964401105.1 uncultured Lyngbya sp.
AAGCAAAAGCATCACTGGTGCCTAAATCAAACCAACAACGTGACCAAATCCCATTATATTCAATCTCTCCCATATTATGCATTAATGCCATCATGTTATCCTTTGATAAACTGGGGTCATAATTCATATAATTTAGATCGATCCCTGTGTCTTGAACTTGTAAACTTTCCGCATTAAATCCCCCTAATTTTCCTAATAAAAACCAAGAATTTAATACTTCCTCAACATATTGCCGTTCAATAATAGAAGGAACCGTACTAAATTGAATCCAAATCCATAAATCAAAAGGATCGCATTCACGAAAATAAATATTCATAATTATCTGACTTCAGTTTATAAAGTTGGCATTTGTTCAGAAACCGGCCCCCAAAGACCGTCTCTTTCTCTAATTGTATCTCGAAGTGGATCGCAAGCACGTTCAACTCGATCGATACGACTTAGGTTTTTACATTGTTCATAAAAAATTTGAGCCACAACCCGTTTTGGTAATTGCTGAGGTTGATCTAAAGCCGCTTGGAAATTCTCTTGTGCCGCCGTCAGTAAAGCCGGATCTGTTTTCCGTCCGAGAGAAGCAAGAATTTGAGCTTTTAAATATAACACCTCTGGATGATTGGGAACAGATTCTAAAGCTTGATTGACAAAAGTTAAAGCCTTTTCTAATTCCCCTAAATCTCGATAGGCGATCGCAATACCGCGCTGGGCTAAATGACGAGGACTGCCATAGTTTTCTAGTTTTGTAATCGCAGATTCTGGACTATTAAAAGGCAGGTTTAAAGCTAAAAATAATTCTAAATATCCTCGAATTAAATTTAATTCTGGATCTTCAGGATTCACTACTTCTGCCGCATCTAAAGCCGTAAAAACCTCCTCCAATTTATCTAAAGCTTTCGGGGCACCGCGAAATGTTCCTTGAGTGGCTAATGCATGAGCACCCTCCATAAAATGACCAATTGCAAGATATAAATTACCCCGCAATGGATCGGTGGGTTTTAAAGTTTGAGAAACAGCCAATATTTTTTCAGTATAAATAGCCAATGCTTGCCAATCTTCCTGTTGATAAGCAAATGCAGCCAGCATTCCATAAACCATCGGTTCTTGACTGTCTTCTGACTGGGCTTGCTGGAGATGCCATTGAGCATTTTGATAGTTACCTTGCTCAAACATCGCTTCAAAAGCAGCAACGGCTGGCTGACTAATCGTCCGGGATTGACTCGAGGGACGAAAAGGGTCAGCCGCCATTACAGGACTGAGACTTAATAACAGAAAAACAGCAGTTGTAGTCAGGGATTGCACTCGTTTAGACTGAGACAATAAACCATAGCATTTAACTAAACCTGGTAACTTCATGGCTTTATTTTTACCCTTATTTATTTGAAAATTAGTCAAGAACAGCGCGATAATATTAATTGATTAAATCTGAATAAATGATATAATTTAGGACAGTGATGACACCCAACAACTTGATTCTGTCATTTCCTGCGTTTTAATGCTGTATATTCAAAATTTACTGTATCATCCGACGGCTAGCTCCATACCGATTCTGAACAATATTAACTTAGAACTGGCTCCTCAGCAGATGGGATTAATTATCGGTCAGAGTGGCTCCGGTAAAACAACATTACTAGAAATTTTAGCGGGATTAGCAGAACCGACTCAAGGAAAAGTTTGTTGGCGAGATCGATCCCTTAATGCTGATTATTTGCAACAGCTTGCTGGCTTAGTGTTTCAGTTTCCCGAACGACATTTCTGTGGGGGTACAATTTTAGAAGAATTACGCTTGGGTCATCCTGAACTTAGCCTAGATCAGGTCAACCATGCCCTAACAGAAGTAGGACTGAGTCATCTTTCCCTACAAACCGCGCCCCATGACCTCAGCGGCGGACAACAGCGTCGTCTAGCCCTGGCAGTACAACTGATTCGTCAACCTCATATACTGATGTTAGATGAACCCACGGCGGGCTTAGATTGGTCGATGCGACAACAACTTGTCAGTTTACTGGAGAAACTCAAAAGCCATTGGACACTCCTGATTGTAACTCACGATGCCGGGGATTTAATCCACATTGCAGATCGCTGCTGGAGATTAGATCGCGGGGACTTACAGCAGGAAGTCACAGGACAATAAGAAAATATAACAATCAGTAATGCAGGATAGTTTACTGTTGGCCGTGGGTGAGAATACTTGAGCGATCCATAGGGTAAGCTTACCTGAGATTGATAGTTTATATTTATGGAGGATTGCCCTTGACTGAGAATCATCCCCCCTCATCGACCTTAGCAACCATGTCTCGCAGGGAATTACGAGAATTGGTGCGATCGCAACTCCAAGTTCTACTGGAACGGGGAGACCTGCAAGCAGCAAAGGCAATTTTAGTTCCAGTCCAACCGGCTGATATTGCAGAAGCAATTGAAGGGTTACCAGAAACCATGCAAGTGATTGCCTTTCGTCTGCTTTCCAAAGATGAGGCAATCGAAGTTTATGAACAACTCGACTCCAGCGTTCAACAGTCCCTGTGTGAGAAATTTAAGCGTCAGGAAGTGCTTGATATTGTTGATAAAATGTCCCCTGACGATCGCGTCAAGCTGTTTGAAGAACTCCCGGCTGCTGTGGTCAGGCAGTTAGTGGGTCAACTCAGTAGCACTGAACGACAAGCAACGGCTTTGCTGTTAGGCTATGAAGCGGGGACGGCAGGGCGGGTAATGACACCGGAGTATATTTCCCTCAAAGAAAACTATACAGTGGCTCAGAGTTTAGAACGCATCCGCAGTTTAGCCTATGTCACCGAAACCATTTATTCTTTGTATGTGACTGATGCAGATCGGAAGTTAATCGGGATTTTATCATTGCGCGATCTGGTTACGGCTCAACTAAATCAAACCATTGGTGAAATTTTAAGCCGAGATTTTGTCTGTGTGCAAACTGATACGGATCAAGAAGAGGTTGCCCGTATTATTCAACGGTATGACTTTTTGGCTGTTCCGGTTGTTGATAGCGAACAGCGACTGGTGGGGATTATTACGGTTGATGATATCCTGGATATTCTCCAAGAAGAAACCACAGAAGATATTTATGCCCTCAGCGGGGTTCAATCGGAAGGAGATAATTATTTTCAAGCCAGTTTACTGACAATTGCCAGACGGCGGGTCGTATGGTTGTTAGTGTTATTACTGACTAATAGTGTTACGGGTTCAATCCTCAAAACCCAGCAAGATCTAATTCAACAAGTGGTATCGTTATCCTTCTTTATTCCGTTGTTAACCGGTACTGGAGGAAATGTCGGGGCGCAATCTTCTACAGTTGTGATTAGAGGGATGAACACCGATGAAATTCGTACTCTAGGACCGTCTCAAGTGGTTTGGCGGGAAGCTTTAGCCGGGATATTACTTGGGAGTATTCTCGGTATCCTGGCGACCGCCTGGGCGAGTTTATTTGTGGTTCAAGGAAACTGGGCTGTTGCGATTTCGGTGGGGTTAAGTTTAGTCGCTATTTCCCTATTGGCTTCTGTTGCCGGTTCAGCCTTACCTTTTTTATTGCGCCGCCTCAACTTAGACCCGGCTTTAATGTCTGCACCCTTTATTACAACTGCTGTTGATGTTTTAGGAGTCTTAATCTATTTTAATTTAGCTCGACTAATTTTACGGCTTTAAGTCTGCCTACCAGTTAAAAACAGAAGTACAACAGTCACAATCTTTTTTCTCAAAGTGGATTTTTCATTATTTTATATCAAGTCCGGATAAATTTTTCATCATAAAAGTCGAATGAAGCAGGATATGCGGTTTTTTGATCCCACGGGCGTGTACAGACGTGACCTGGTTCGTCAGGACGCGCATACAAGATTGAGTATTCAACCGGATTTGATATTACGACTACCAAGGAATAGCAACCAGAGTAAAAGCAGACCAATAGTAAGGATGAGAAAGGTCTAAACTGCTTAAAGAACTCGCTCTTAGCGGTAATGTAATCTCCGGATTAGATTGACTTGCATTTAACTGAGTTTCAATATGCTCAACGTTACCTTGAATCATTGCTAATTGCGCTTTTCGTAGCGCCCCCGCCTTAATTGGACTCCCATCCAAATGACGGTAAAATTCACTCATCAACGCTAAAGTTCCGATATCATCTGTTTCCTTCTTCTACAACTCAATTTGATAAAGATAACCGTATTTTTGTTGAATATACTGAATCAATGGTTCAACCTGAAGGGTTTGGCCGGTGACCCGTTGAATCAGTTCGTGAGTTGTATATTGGCGACCTGAGTGATAAATATTTTGCTGTAACCATCGATAGAGGCGTTGAAACTTACCGCGCTCAATCTCAAAGGGAATTTCAGGATCTTGGGTAATGGCTGTTTGATAAAATTGAGCTGCCATCAGATTCCCTAAGGTATATCCTTGGAACATCCCGCCAATTGTACCAAAATACCAATGAACATCTTGCAATACCCCTTCAGTATCGCTTTGGGGAAAAACACCTAAATCCGTTTTGTAGCGTTCATTCCAGGCTTCGGGTAAATCTTTTACTGCCAGTTTTCCTTCTAATAATGCCAATTCAAGATCGAAGCGAATCATTATGTGTAAGTTATAAGTCACTTCGTCAGCTTCTGTGCGAATCAGAGAAGGCTGAACTTTATTAATAGCGCGATAAAAGTGATGACTAGAAGTTTGTCGCAATTGACGGATAAATGTTCCTTGTAGTTGAGAATAAAACCATTCCCAAAATCCACGACTGCGGCCTACCATATTTTCCCACAGGCGAGACTGACTTTCATGTACCCCTGCTGATATTCCACCCGCCAGCGGAGTCCCTTCTAATTGGGAGTTAATCCCTTGTTCATACATTGCATGACCTGCTTCATGAATGGTGCTAAATAATGCTTCTCCGAAGTCCTGTTCATTCACCCGAGTAGTAATGCGAACATCCCCCAGGGAAAATTTAGTCATGAAGGGATGTAAGGTTTTATCTTGTCGTCCCCGATTGAAATCATAACCCAACCGAAAAATTACACATTGACCGAAATTGAGTTGCTCTGCTTCTGGATAAAATTGATGTAAACAAGTATCATCAATGTCTGGGGCTGTTTTGATCGCTTCTACGATGGGGATCAGTTGTTGTCGCAGCGGGGTAAACAGCGATCGCACAGTTGCCACCGTCATCCCTCGATCAAATTGTTCAATTAACGGATCGGCAATATGTTCCCAGCCTGTAAAATAATCAGCCAGTTCTTGACTCAGTTCTAAGGTTTTTTCTAAATAGGGTTGAACCGTGGGAAAATTGTCCTCTGAGCGAGCTTGTGCCCATGCCCTATAAGCCGCAGCTTGATGTTGAGAAAGCCGTTGGGTAAACTCAGGAGGGATTTGCAGGGCATAATCGTAATCTTTGCGAGTGACTCGAATCAGACTGGCTGGAATAGAATCATAAGGTAGAGAAGTTTCGTAGCCATGCAATGCTTCTAACAGTTGACCCATCGCCGGATCGGTAAATTTTTCATGGGCAATCTTTTTTAAAGTGCCGATTTGCCGTCCCCGCGCTACAGACCCTCCAGAGGGCATATAGGTTGCTTGATCCCAGTCTAATACAGCACTGGCTGCTTCAATATCATTAATCTCTTGCAGACGGCGCTTAAGCTCTATGTAGTTGGGTTCATCGATTGGAGTAGAAGATATCATTGCCGGATAGATTCAAAATCTATTGCTATCTTAGTCTGTCTGAGACCATTACTGCTTTAGTTGTTTGTCATTTGTAATTTGAGGGTAGACTCGCAACTACAACGGATATAGAGGTCACAGAGAGATAAGTTAGGTGAATAATTTAAATTAAATTAATCCAGTCTCCCTCAACGCGAGCAATTTTTCCCCCAGGAAAGGGATCGGTTTGAGTCCGGTTTGGGGCAAAGATCAAAGCGGTTAACTTTTCGATCTGGTCAAAATTGGGAGCTTTAGGTAAAATCTGAATTAAAATATGTCGCATCACTCGACGTTGTAAGGCAAGGGGGGCTGAACGTAGAATTAATCGATTCATCTTGAGTGGTTGAAGTGAAACAGCTTGTTGATAAAGTCTTTCTGTTTGTTGTTCTAAATATTCTACTTCTGCTTGCAAGAGTTCAACCGTTTGAGCCAATGCTCCCTCAACTTGTGGGTTAAAATGGGTTTGCAAATAGGGGACTAATTCTTGACGAATTCGGTTACGAGCATAGTTTAAATCAGAGTTGGTTGTATCGTACCAGATCTTTAATTGTCGTTGTTGACAAAATTCTCCGGTTTGCGATCGCGTTATTTCTAATAAAGGACGGACTAAAGTCACCTCTGTTTCATCCGGTAATTGTAATGGACGTTGCCAACTTAAAGCTTGCAGTCCATTTGTTCCACTTCCCCGAACTAAATTATAAAGTAAGGTTTCAGCGCTATCGCTTTTCGTATGACCTGTGACAATATAAGAATATTGATAGTTTTGAGCTGTTTCTGCTAATACTTGATAACGCCATTGTCGCGCTGAGGCTTCTTTTTTTTCTAGATGATAAGCTGTTAATTGATAATAGGGAAGTTGCCAAGTTTCAGCTAATTTTTGAATATAATCTGCGTTTGCTTTAGAGTCTTTTCGCCAGCCATGATCGCAATGAGCAATTGCAAGTTGCCATCCCCACTTCGGCTGTAAATCTAATAATAATTGTATTAAACATAAAGAATCTTGTCCCCCAGAAACAGCGACTAATAGCCGTTGGTTTTTAGGGAGGAGTTGGCGCGAGCGCAAGATTTGATGCAGTTGAGCGTGTAAGGTTGTCCATGAGAGAGAGTCAGGTATCATGGTAATTGTTGGTTTGACAGCTATAGACAAGGTGTGTTGTGAGGAATTACAGCAGATTTGGCCGAACTGACAATTGATCTCAGCGATCAGACTCCGTTGGGCTGTGTTGAAGTGATCCTTATGATTGTGTAAAACTCTACCTTAGAAGCCGATAGGAAGAGTATAATCGGCTTTGCTGAAGAAATTGTAGCTTTGGGGTTGAAGTTGGGATTTGGAGAATCCCAGCTAAAATATTAAGTACAGTTTTTCTATTAAGGATTCCACACTATAGCTCTGCTATTGATATGGTGAGTATTAATAGATTTAAATGTCAGACTCAAATTAGAATTAAACTTGACCCCTTAATCATTCGCTTAGCTGGCAATTCAGTCTGAGTGGTTCAACACAGAAATATTATTTAAATGGTACGTCTCAGTCCCTCAACCCTTCGTCGGCTCCAAAGTTTACCCCAGATGCAAAGTGTGTGGGAAGGCGATCGCCGTGTGCTCTCTGAAGATTCTACCCTAGAAGGGGATGGAGATGCAGCAATGATGGATGAGTGCATTATCTGGGTAGATGGCTCTCAGGGCATTGTACGAGCGATGGATATGGTATCGGGTGATATCGGGATGGAAGCGATAGTCCGAACCTTGTTACGAGGAATAGAACATCCTCAAAGCCCGACCATAGCAGCACGTCCTCAAAAAATAGTGGTCAGAGATCGAGAAATTCAATTTTTCTTGCGAGGTGCTTTGCAAGAGTTAGGGATTGCGATTGAGTATGTTCCTGACTTACCACTGATTGATGAGATTTTTCGGGGTTTACAGGAAGTGGCGGAGAGTCGTCCCCCTCAGTTGCCGCCCCGTTATACTGCCAGTTTAACTCAAAAAGCTTACGATATTTGGAAAGATGCACCCTGGAAGCGCTTAGGAGAACATCAAATTATTGCAGTTGAACTGAATTGCTTTGATGTTGAAACCCTCTATATCTCTACCCTGGGGAAACTGGGAATGGATTATGGGGTATTAATGTATCGCTCAATGGATTCTTTAAAACAGTTTCGCGAAAGAATTGTTGCTCATGATCCGTCTGATAACTTAGAAGAAGCGTTTTTAACCCAAGATTGTTTATTTGTCACGTTTGATCGCAGTGAGGAAAGTTTTGATGAAGATGAAGATGAAGATCAGGTAGATTTAGAAACATTATCCTTAGCCGAAATACAGCCTAGTTTTGGAAATCTACATCCTTTAGAAGGGTTACGCTCAGTGCTTTATGAAGAGGAAGCAGCGGCTGTTTTTCTAGCTTTAGAAGCACTGCATCGATTTTTACGAAATTCTCGTTCTCAACTGCAAGATGACCAATTTCCCAAGATCACACGCAAATATCGGATTAATTCCCCGGCTGAGAATCTTGGTAAAAAATTAATTTCTGTACAAGTGTCTACACTCCCTGAGTTAGCAGAAGAATTGTACGATATGGTCAGTGAGGCTGAAATTGATCGCGAGAATGAGTTTGAAGTTGAAGTTCCGATTTTAAGGGATGATTTGATACCGCCAAAAACGTTTCTGAGTTTGGGTGTTGTTCCTTGGGAGACAGCAGAATACCTGCGACAGCATACTCAGTTTCATCAAGGGGCAAGCGAGAAGATTCCGCAACAAGGGGATGGTTTACCCATTATACTGCTGCAAACCACTAAGCCTAAAGCCCAAACGATGATTCAAAATTTAAAAGCCTCTGGGGGACTGACAGGTATTTGTTTTAATCCCGGTGAAGATCCAATGGGCGGTTATCAGTATGATCTAGGGATATTACAAACCCAAAATGGTGATTTGCATCTGTTAGGCGAGTTTCTTGAAGATGATCCGGTTCATCAACAGGCGAAACAGAACTGGGAACAACGCTGCGAAAAAACGAAAGGTTGGTGTGGTTTAATCATTGCCATGGGGGCAACGGGTGCATCTAAGGGTCAACCTGGATTTAAGGATATGATGGCCTTGCTGGAAGTGCGATCGCTGTCTCCTGAAGATTTAGGGCTGGGTTTATTACAGTTAATGTCGATGCCGTGATTTGAGGTAAAGATGCGATCGCCTCTCTCCTATAAGGTGAATCCTTGATAAGGAGAGAGGTAATATTAGTAATTTTAAGCTATCCCTACTAACTTTTCGCTCAGATCCCACATCCGTTCAGCTTTTTCATCATCACGGGCTTGGGGAGATACTTTTTGTACAAATGATTGACGATCTTTCTTTTGGCGATTTCCCCAACTCCAATACACGCCAGATTGTTTATATTCCGGGTCGGCGACGACATCTGCCACTCTTTCCCCAGATAATTCTTGAGAGACATATCCACCGGTAATATTCTTCTGAAACCAGGGAAAAATCTTTTGAAACAGGGGATAATGATTCCGGAATAGGGGGGTATCTGCGACGCATCCGGGATAGAGTGAACTAAAGGTAATTCCAGTGGACTCGTGATAACGACGATGCAATTCTCGCATGGTTAAGACATTGCAAACTTTGCTATCTTTATAGGCTTTAACCGGTTCAAATTGCTTACCATCAATCATTGAGACTGGGGCCTGAAATCCGGCAGCAAACCCATCGAGATTTCCTAAATCTGGACGAGGTGGAATTTTTCCGCCTAATTCATCAGGGTTGTGGGTGACTGTGCCTAAAATGACCAGCCGTTTGTCGGGGGCGGGTGAATTCTTTAAATCCTCCAGCATCAGGTTGCAGAGTAGGAAATGACCCAGATGATTGGTGGCAACACTTAACTCATACCCTTCTGGACTACGTAAAGGTTCTTTGAGTAATGGCATATAAATCGCTGCGTTGCAAACTAAAGCCGTTAAGGGTCTACCAATATTTCTAAATTTTTGCACAAATTTTCGCACGCTGTCTAAGGATGCTAGATCGATGTGCATTAAGTTGTAATTCTCTTTTGGAATTCCCACAGTTTGGGCAGCGGCTTCGGCTTTTGTGAGATCCCGACAGGCCATCACTACGTACCATCCTCGATCTGCTAAAGCTTTTGCGCTGTATAAACCGACTCCAGAGGATGCACCGGTGATCACGACCGTAGATTTCTGATGTTGATCCATATTATTTTAGACGACCTTGATTGCTGCTGAGTATTTCCAACTATGATCTCATATCATTAGACCTTACTGGACAAATTGCGCTTCATTTGTAATTGTTGGTAATACTACGTTTAATATTAGTGCTGTTGATCGGGCTGAGCATTCGGTTTGCCAATCATGTCGGAAGCCTTAATCATAAAAAAAAACGCCCACAAACTTATGGGCGCTCTAATCAGGGTGCATCTACTATACTTATGGATTATAGCCGTGATGGGTTAGACCCCACAAGTGATTTTACAAAAGTTTACATTTTTGATCCTGTCTTTTGTCTGATAACTAGAAAAATTAATGACCCCTACTTTATTTGGCCGCTGGCAAACCCGTGTACTACTTTTTTCCACAGTGGGTGTAGCGATCAGCTTACCATTCTGTATTAGCCCAATCGGAACTCAACCCAGTTGGGTTTATCTATGGGTTCTGGGTTATATTACTATTTTTGGCATTGTTTGGGATATTCTTTACATTTATATGCAAAACCTTCGCTGGGATCGGGACTGGCCTGGGATATTCCAACTGCTTGCCGGGATTTGGGAATTAGGATTTTTACTTTTTTTAGCGAAAGTCATTCATTTACCTGGAGTAACTCAGGAAAATTTGAATCTAAGCGGGTTAATCTTGCATTATGCTCTAGTCTGGATCGCAGTATATACTGTTTCTCAAACCGTCATGCGAATCTTATTTCCTTACTGGCGATTTGAAGGAGGACGCTGGTGGGTGATCGGGTTAAAAAAGCACCTGAAATTTCTTGTATAATAATTGAGATTAAATCATGCTCCGGCTTGAGCGGTTGGGCGAAACTTAAACACAGAACACAACCATGTCAGAAGAAACCAAGTCTAGCAAGTCTAGTGCGAAAGCAAAAAAGGAAAAACCACCAGCCGTTGAGGATAAACCCTTTTCAGACTTTATTGAACAGGACTATCTCCCCGCACTGCAAGAGGCATTGAACAATCAAGGGATTGAAGATTTAGAGCTAAAATTTACCAAGGAAAAATTACCTGCTAGTTTGGGAACATCAGCCGAATGCTGGCAGGTTATGGGTCAATGGAAAGATGGACAGCGGCAGTTTAATGTCTATTTTCCCAATGAAGATATTAAGTCTCAAAAAGTTTTTTCTTGCAACACCAATGGTTCACAACCGAGTGTGATAGAGCCATTTTTAGGGGATGAGCGGAAAATCACGTTACCTCTGTTAGTTTTTGGGGTTGTACAGCGACTCAATGCCCAGAAGTGGTTAAGTTGGAATTAATTGCCCTAATTTCTCAAATATTTTAATTCTGATTTAATTTTGAAGTTCATTAGAAAAAACCTCTACCCTAAGGCAGAGGTTCTTTTATTGATTAAGTTATCGGTCTGCTAAATAATTAGCCAAACTTACCTGATGTTGAGGCAATCAGGAAGGCTGCATAGGTCAGAATATAGCCAACCGTGAAGTGAGCTAAACCAACCAAGCGAGCTTGAACGATAGACAGTGCAACGGGCTTATCTTTCCAGCGAACCAAGTTAGCTAGAGGAGTACGCTCGTGTGCCCAAACAATCGTTTCGATCAGCTCTTGCCAATAACCACGCCAGGAGATCAAGAACATGAAACCGGTTGCCCAAACTAGGTGTCCGAAGAGGAACATCCAAGCCCAAACAGACAAGTTATTTGTTCCGTAGGGGTTGTATCCATTGATCAACTGAGCGGAGTTGAGCCAGAGATAATCCCGGAACCAACCCATGAGGTAAGTGGAGGACTCATTAAATTGAGCCACATTACCTTGCCAAACACCAAGGTGTTTCCAATGCCAGTAGAAAGTTAACCAGCCCAAGGTATTCAGCATCCAGAACATAGCGAGGTAGAAGGAATCCCAAGCAGAGATGTCGCAAGTACCGCCACGACCGGGGCCGTCACAAGGGAAGGAGTAACCGAAGTCTTTCTTATCGGGCATCAACTTGGAACCCCGAGCATCTAATGCACCTTTCACCAAGATTAAAGTGGTGGTGTGCAGACCCAAAGCGATCGCATGGTGAACCAAGAAATCACCGGGGCCGATGGTTAAAAACAGGGAGTTAGCACCGGAGTTGATTGCATCTAACCAACCGGGTAACCAAACAGCACTGGTTGTGGTCGCAACACTATCAGCATTCGATAGTAAGACATCCATACCGTAGAGGAGTTTTCCGTGAGTCGCCTGAATGAACTGAGCAAACACAGGCTCAATCAGGATTTGCTTCTCAGGAGTACCGAAAGCAACGACTACGTCATTGTGAACATAAATTCCTAAGGTATGGAAACCGAGGAACAGAGAAACCCAACTTAAGTGAGAAATCAGGGCTTCTTTATGTTGAAGCATCCGATCCAACACGTTACCTTTGTTAGCCTCTGCATCATAATCCCGCACCAGGAAGATCGCACCGTGGGCGAACGCACCGACCATTAAGAAGCCGGCGATGTACTGGTGGTGAGTATAGAGTGCAGCTTGAGTGGTGTAAGCCCGTGCCATAAAGGCATAAGGGGGCATGGCATACATATGTTGAGCCACCAAAGAGGTGATCACACCCAACGAAGCCAAGGCTAAAGCTAACTGGAAGTGTAGAGAATTATTCAGGGTATCGTATAACCCTTGGTGAGGCAGGTTGAACTGACCTTTATTCTCCATTCCAAATAGGGGATCTTTGGAGTTGAGCATCTCTTTGATGCTGTGACCAATTCCAAAGTTGGTGCGGTACATATGACCGGCAATGATAAAGATGACCGCGATCGCCAAATGGTGATGCGCCATATCGGTCAACCACAAGGATTCAGTTTGAGGGTGGAATCCTCCCAAGAAGGTGAGAATTGCAGTTCCTGAACCGGTTGCAGTTCCGAACACGTGGCTAGCTGTATCTGGATTTTGAGCATAAACGCCCCAATTTCCAGTAAAGAAGGGAGCTAAACCCGCCGGGTGAGGCAGGGTCGTCAGGAAGTTATCCCAACCCACGTGTTGTCCCCGAGATTCAGGAATCGCTACGTGAACCAAGTGTCCAGTCCAAGCCAAGGAGCTCACCCCAAACAGTCCAGCCAAGTGGTGGTTCAGCCGAGATTCAGCATTTTTGAACCAAGAGAGACTGGGACGATATTTGGGCTGTAAGTGCAGCCAGCCTGCAAACAGGAAGATTGCAGATAACAGCAGCAAGAAAATAGCGCCTTGGTAGAGGTCACCATTGGTTCTCATGCCAATGGTATACCACCAGTGATAAACGCCAGAGTAAGTGACGTTAACGGGATTGGAGGCGCCAGCTTGGGTGAATGCATCCACCGCTGGTGCTCCAAATTGAGGGTCCCAAATTGCGTGAGCAATGGGACGAACATTTAACGGATCTTTAATCCATTGTTCAAAGTTACCTTGCCAGGCGACGTGGAACAGGCTGCCAGAAGTCCAGAGAAAAATGATAGCGATATGACCAAAGTGGGAAGCGAAAATCTTTTGATAAAGATTTTCTTCTGTCATACCATCATGAGTCTCGAAATCATGAGCTGTGGCAATCCCGTACCAAATCCGACGGGTGGTCGGATCTTGAGCCAAATCCTGGCTAAATTTTGGGAATTTGGTTGCCATAAGTCCTAACTAAACTTTATTCTCTTCCAATTCCGCTCAAGGTATTTAGAGTCAACAGGATGATTAACCCATCACCCTAAAACTTGAGCGGAAAATTTGTGATCAACCAACTGATATGATGTGTGCATGGAAGAATGCCCAGGTGGTGGCAATTCCTCCTAGGAGGTAGTGAGCTACCCCAACAGCCCGACCTTGGATGATGCTTAAGGCACGAGGCTGAATTGCCGGAGCAACTTTCAGCTTATTATGTGCCCAAACAATCGATTCGATCAGCTCTTGCCAATAACCTCGACCACTGAATAGGAACATCAAGCTGAAGGCCCAAACAAAGTGTGCTCCGAGGAAAATCAAGCCGTAAGCGGATAAGGCTGAGCCATAGGAGGTGATAACCTGAGATGCTTGTGCCCAGAGGAAATCACGCAACCATCCATTAATCGTAATAGCACTTTGAGCAAAGTTACCATTCGTGATGTGAGAAATGGTTCCATTCGGATCAACCGTTCCCCAGACATCGGACTGCATCTTCCAACTAAAGTGGAAAATTACAATCGATAAAGAGTTGTACATCCAGAACAAGCCGAGGAAGACGTGATCCCAACCCGAGACTTGGCAAGTACCACCCCGACCCGGGCCGTCACAAGGGAAGCGGAATCCTAATTCACTCTTATCTGGAATTAAGCGAGAACTCCGAGCGTAAAGAACGCCTTTAAGGAGAATTAAAGCGGTAACGTGAATGGTAAAAGCATGGATATGGTGAACCATAAAGTCCGCCGTACCTAAAGCGATTGGCATCATTGCCACTTTACCGCCCACTGCCACGACATCACCACCAAAGGCTGGACTGACACTTGCAAGTGCGTTAGGCGCTGTCGCACCCGGTGCTAATGCGTGTATATTTTGAACCCACTGAGCGAAGATGGGTTGCAGTTGAATTCCGGTATCTGAGAACATATCTTGAGGACGACCGAAAGCCCGCATTGTATCGTTGTGAACGTACAATCCAAAGCTGTGGAAGCCCAAGAAGATACAAACCCAATTGAGGTGAGAGATGATTGCATCTCGGTGACGAATGACCCGATCCAACAAGTTATTGACATTCTTGGCTGGATCATAATCCCGGACCATGAAAATGGCCGCGTGTGCACCTGCACCGACAATTAAGAATCCACCGATCCAAACGTGGTGTGTGAACAGGCACAACTGGGTTGCATAATCCGTTGCAATGTAAGGATAGGGTGGCATCGCATACATGTGGTGAGCCACAATGATGCTCAGAGATCCCATCAGTGCAAGGTTAATTGCTAGCTGTGCATGCCAAGAAGTGGTGAGGATTTCGTAGAGACCTTTGTGGCCGTCTCCGGTTAAGGGGCCTCTATGAGCCTCTAACATTTCCTTCATGCTGTGACCAATGCCCCAGTTTGTCCGGTACATATGGCCAGCAATGATGAATAGCACTGCTAAGGCGAGGTGATGGTGAGCGGTATCAGATAGCCACAAACCACCGGTCACTGGGTTCAATCCCCCTTTGAAGGTGAGGAAATCTGAATAAGCTCCCCAGTTCAAGGTGAAGAATGGTGTTAAGCCCTGGGCAAAACTGGGATACAACTCTGCCATTAAGTCCTTATTTAAAATGAACTCATGGGGCAGAGGAATATCACCCGGGGCAACCCCAGAATCCAGTAGCTTGTTGATGGGTAAGGACACATGAATTTGGTGACCTGCCCAACCTAAGCAGCCTAAGCCTAATAACCCAGCGAGGTGATGGTTCATCATCGACTCCACATTCTGGAACCATTCCAGTTTGGGAGCTTTTTTGTGATAGTGGAACCATCCGGCAAACAGCATCAAACCTGCCATCACTAACCCACCGATGGCGGTGCAGTAAAGCTGGAACTCGTTGGTGATGCCGCTAGCACGCCAGAGTTGGAATAAACCAGAGGTAATTTGAATCCCCTGGAAACCGCCTCCAACGTCTCCATTTAAAATTTCTTGGCCAAAAATTGGCCAGACCACCTGAGCACTTGGTTTGATTGCCAAGGGGTTGGCTAACCAGGCTTCGTAGTTAGAAAACTTCGCACCGTGAAAATATGCCCCACTTAGCCAGATAAAAATTACAGCTAAATGACCAAAGTGGGCGCTAAATATTTTGCGCGAGATATCTTCTAAATCATTCGTATGGGTATCAAAATCATGAGCGTCGGCGTGTAGGTTCCAAATCCAGGTGGTAGTACTTGGTCCCTTAGCAAGATCTCTTCTGAAATGACCGGGTTTGGCCCACTTCTCAAAAGAAGTTGGGGTGGGGTCATTATCAACTGTAACCTTTGCTTTCGCCTCCGGCTCTGGAGGACTGATGGTCATCGAGACTCTCCTCTCCGTCTGACAAATAAACTCAAAATGTTGTGGATTCTGAAACGAGTTTTAAAACTGCTTCAAAACCAATCACAAATGTTAGCGGTTAACTAATACATTTGCTATGCGTCTAACAGAACTTCCTTATCGGTTGCTGTTTGACAATCTAGTTGCTAACTTTAGCGTCTATGTTGTCTCAATAGCAACTTCTAATCTGTAAAAGATTGTTAAGGAACTGTTGTATCTAAATGATATATCATCTTTCCGAATCAGGATGGTCTGGGTTGTTAACAATAATTAAAAACCTACTAAACCTTTGTATGAAAGGGATTAGAGCTACAAAATGGCTTCAAGTCGCTTCAGGCAATACTGTATTTTTTTACAAAACTTAAAATTACCTCACTAAAAGATAACTTTTATTACAGTGATGTAGAAGATACAAGACAGTGATACATTCAAACATGACTTTCGTATCGTTGGTTATGGGTCATTTGTGCCAATGATTAATCACAAACAAGGACGTACTGTTGTGTTTAGGACAACTGTCCCTCAATTGGCTAAAAAGGACAGGCAACAATCACTTTTTGCGCGCGTCAATCATGCTTTTGGGCTATAGTTTTCCATAAAACACTACTAGACAATACTGGATTGGGGGTTCTCAAGTCTTATGAATCTGCTACATCTGAAATTGACGGGTTGGCTAGGGCCTTCTGGGAAGTTGGCTAAGCGCCAAACATTTCCCGTAAACATTGTCCGTCATCAGTGGCGAACCTTAGCTAATAGAGGCTTCACTTACTTGATTATATTTTCCTTGGGTTTCAACTTAGTGGGGTGTAGCACACCTGATGTCTCGAAAGTCACTCCACCCAGCCCAACGATACCAGAACCGACACTATCAATTACTGAAGTCTCTCCACCCGTTGCGGTTCAAAAGCTTCATTCAGAACTCGATCAATATCAACCACAAGTCACCATTGTTAGCCCACAGCCAGACGAAGTTTTACAAGACAACACGGTTAATATCCAGCTAGATGTACAAAATTTACCGATCTTTCAGGAAAATACCCTGGGTTTAGGGCCACATTTACAAGTTATTCTTGACAATCAACCAGCTCAAGCCATTTATGATCTTGAGCAACCCTTAACCTTTGAAGACCTTGAACCTGGAACCCATACCTTACGAGTATTTGCTGCTTATCCTTGGGACGAAAGCTACAAAAATGAAGCAGCTTACGATCAAACTGTGTTTCATCTATTTACCCGCACCCCTAGCAATAATCCTAATCTCAGCCAACCCCTGCTGACCCTCAACCAACCCACAAAAACTTACGGGGCAGAACCTATTTTATTGGACTTTTACCTGTCGAGGCCTACAATTGTTGCAGCCAACTCAGAAGAGGGTGTTGAAGATAGACCAGACTGGCAGATTCAAATGACCCTCAACGGTGAACGCTTTCTGATAGACCAATGGCAACCTATATATATAAAAGGTGTTAAATCAGGTAAAAACTGGATTCAACTCCAATATCTCGATTCACAGGGCCAGCCCCTCAACAACGTTTATAACAATAGCGCTAAAGTTTTTACTTACAACCCTGATGTGAGTAATTCTCTTTCACAACTTTTTAAAGGAGAATTATCCGCTTCTCAGCTTCAGGCAATTGTTGACCCAGACTATATTAGCGAAATTTCTACCCCTGTTCCAGAAGCCGAAGAACTTGAAGAACCGATTGAACCTTCTGTGTTGGAGGAAAATTATTTAGAAGAAAGTGAACCTATTTCAGAAGAATCGACTATCTCACCTGTCGAAGATATTATAGATGAAACTGAGGACTCTGTAGAGGAAATCATTGAAGAAGAAGCAATTGAAGAAGATAGTGCAGTAGTTGAACCAATTGTTGAGGAAGAATTACCTGAAACTAGTCAAATTGAAGCTGAT
>CAYNXM010000270.1:0-7922 GCA_964401105.1 uncultured Lyngbya sp.
TTGATTTCATGGAGGATCTGTTCGGTATGGCTAAATCTGTATCCGCTCAATCTTCAGAAAGCCGGGTTAAAGCTTTAAGCGATCGCTCCGAGGAATATCAAAAAATGAAGCAACGAGTACAGGGGAAGTTTCAAAGATAGACCCTAACCAACAATCACTGCTATTACTTCAACTCATCAATCAAAGCCAGGAGACTAACAAACTCTTGGCTTTATTCTTGCAACAACAATCACAGGGAAAAACTGACATGAAATTACTCAAAACCATTCTCGAGACTGTCACGGAAAAGATTAAAAGTGCTTGCAATGGCGCGACTGAATTATTCATTAAAGGTTGCGAGCCTGACAGCCTTGACGGGGTGTGGGAATGGTTTAATAAACCTTCCACTCCTACTCGTGAAATCGATCCTGTTGTTCCATTTGGAGGATTTTAACCCATGCAAGAATTATCACTCGTTGCAATAGTTTTAGGGATTGTGTTTGCAGTGATTACTGACCGCAAGCCCTCTCAAAGCAGCAGTCAAAGTCAACAACCTACTATTTCTCAAGTGGTTAATATTGACCGTCAGCCACAGCCTAAAAATATCATTGTCAATGTTTATGAAAACGAGGAAAAACATGATGCATGAATTAGACTCTATCCCTATTAAGCAACTATCTTCAAGGCAATTGAAGAAGATCTACCAAGCCAATGAAAGGTTTACACCCGTAGGGGGTAAGTATGCTGATACACCTCTAATGGCAGCGATCAAGGTGGAATTAGAAGATAGAGAATTCACCAAAAAACTGAGAGGTGAAGAGTTTAATCCCGCTTTGAAATGGGGATTAATTATCAGTGGAATTGTGATTAGTCTATTGCTGGTTTTAAATCTCTTTAATCCTACTATTAAAACTCAGACTGAAACAATTAGTGTGGAGACAAAACAATGATTGAAGAAATTGGCTCTGAATTATTGGTTACTGGTTTCGTTGTTTTAATTCGTCATCTTTCTGAACTGATCCACCGGACTAAAACAGAGGCTAATTACCCTGAATTGCTGGGACTGTCTCACCAAGACTATCAGCAATTTGTCGAACGATTTGCAAGTCATGGAGAGTGGAATTAATGGGATTTTGGGAATGGTTGTTAGGGCCTAGACGAGATACGTCAAAAGGGGATTATGAGGTTAGGGGAGATATTGCAACTGTCAATGAGGGTGCGATTACTCCAGACAATAGATCAACCCCTGGACTGTATTACTCAGGTGATTTAGTCAGGGCGGCTGAATCGAACGGTTTAGCCATTAATAAAGAGATTATGGCTGAAGCTGAACGGATGGCTGACACGATGGAGAAAAACGAGGAAAACATGAAAAAATTTGCAACTCAAATCAAACGACTCGCCAAACATGAAGCGGGTACAGTTCGTTATTTTTCCAGTCTAAAACCAAAAGTAGCGGGCTACCATGCCAAGCAATTTGATAGTCATAACAAACAACTCACGGGCATGGATTATGCTGCCAGTAACTATCAGAAATCAAGGCAAAAACGTCTAACCTCAGCCGAAAAAGTGAGAGCTAATCTAAGCGCTTTTACGATTCAGTCTCAGCAACATAGGAAACAGTTAAAGGGTTAAATTATGCGATTAGTTGATTATGTGCTGTGTGGGTTTATTGCAGCCTGCACAGTTAATATTTTGTCAGTGGTAGCGCGGGGAATTAATACAGGCCCCGCGTTTATTATTTATGGATTTTTAATCCTGGTAGCTGTGTTGGGTTCTGCTGCCTTGGTTGCCTATGGTTCCCGTGAGTTATTCAGCTTTCAGTTGGGGGCTGATGGGGCTGTGATGTCGTTACGCTCGTTAATTGTCTTATTGTCTGTGATTGCCGCTTTGGCTTGGGGGTGGCTATGACATTGATGCAAGAGAACTTTAGGGATTGGGAAACCCCAGCAACGGCTTTAACTTTGTGTGTAGGGACTGCGATCGCAACCCTATCATCAGTCTGTGTAGCTTGGAATCATCCACTCAGAGCCTATGCCAGTGTAGCGGGTCTAGGTTTAGGGATTTGGGGTCAGGTATTAGTGCAAGCTGATATGAGGAAAAACCGCCGTCAAAAGATGGTACAGGTGGCGAATGACACAATCTTTGATGCAGGGATTGAAGTTTACACCACGACTGCTATCCAAGAGATGCAGCCAACTCGCGGGGTATATTATCAGCCTGACATCCCTTATGTGGATGAATCTGATATTGAAGCATTACCTGAACCCACCATTGACCCCTACGACTGGGAACAGATTGTTGATGATGCTTCTGGCATTTTAATCGGGGGGAATAGTGGCAGTGGAAAAACTTCTATTGGTGCAGGTCATTTAGTTGGAAGGCTAACAGCAAATAATCCGGCTGAGGTGATTGTCCTCGATATCCATGCCAGCCGTAACCCAATTTGGCGTGAAATGGGATTTCCTCGTGTGGTGGATGATGCAAGTCAAATTGTAGAAGTTATGCAATGGTTTATTGGCGAGATTGAAACTCGTAAACGAAGCGATCGCCATCATATTGTTGTCATCTTAGATGAGATTAATGACCTGCTTTCTGAGTTGGAACACATGGACGGTAAGCGTAATGGTGAACGAGTAAAAACTGTTACCTATGCCATTAGAAAGTTATCTAATGCCCGTAAGTTTGACATCACCTTACTCGGCTTTATGCAGTCCCATAATGTTGATGCCATTGGGATTGATGCCAAGTTCAGAAACAACTTTTTAGTCATCCTTACAGGTTCATCTGCACGGGCTGAAGTGCTGAATAAATTCACCCATGATACCCTTGAAGCTCAATATATTAAAGCAGCGCCCTACCCATGCTGTGTATCGGGTTCAAATCCTTTACAAATAGCTGAACATCCCACTCACGGTCATCATGAAAAGTATCGTAAGAAAGGAAATGCGCCCGCTAACTTAATCAAGCCTAACTTGATTACTGAAGGGTTGTTGATTCCAAGCTTTGACTATAAAGATGAACCACAAACACAGCCGTCAGACAGTTCTAAATCACACACAGACCATAAACCCAACCCGTCACAATTTGACCTCAGCAAGCCTGAAGAGTCACCCCCAACACCCGAACCCGAACAACCCAATATCTATCAATTAATTATTGAGTTAGCAATCTCTAATGGTGGCAGTTGTACCGCTCGTGAAGTACAACGCCAGACTTGGGGGCGTAACTTAAAAGCCGATGCTGTTCGTTATGCTTTTGAAGTATTAGAAAGAGAAGGTAAAGGGCGCATTGAGACTAAAAAAGTACCGGGTGGGGTAAGTGTCACATTTGCTGTCACACCCCCAAAATAACCCCCAAAACCCCCTCTGTGACACCTATCGACACCTGTGACACCTGTGACACCTGGACACCTGTGACACCTATTAGCTTGGTTGCAGAGGGATTTTAATTGTCCTTTATGACACCTAAAAATAATGATTCAACTTCATAAAACAGAGTCAGAGCAAACAGTTTATCAACGAGAATATCCTCGGTTTCCTCAGCTTACTGGCGCGGCGATTGCAATGCTGATATTAGTGGCGGGTGGTGCGGTCACTTACTTCATGGGTTCTAAAGATTCTACTGAGGTTGTTAATACTAAACCTATTGAACAGCCTGCACAACAGCCCATTATTGTTAACGTTCCTGAACCCCCTCAACAACCTCAAAGTAATAATGATTTAGGTCTAACCTTAGAAGAGTACAGCAATCTCTCCGATCCAACAGATGAGATGATTAATTGTCTTAAATTTGAAGGGGGGAAAGGTTGCTTTAAGGATAATTATCAACCCACTCAACCTCAATACAACTATCAACAGCCTCGTTATTATTCAGCGTCGAACAATGTCGCAGTGAGTGTAATGACGGCTAGAGTTTTACCGTATTGGAAACCATCAAGTTTGCCGCCTATACAAGGGTGTCCGAGTCGAGAGTTCTTAGTAAAGTTTAGCGATCGCACCTATTGTGGTCGTCGCTTAATTCAATAATATTAAGGGTAAAAACATGAGAAGACTTGTCTATGACTGTGAAATTAGTCGGTTAATCCCGATATCAGAAACAGAACAAATATCCGGTTATCAATATTGCAATGGTTGGACTGATTTTGAAAATATGGGCATTGCTGTAATTGGCATTTGTGATATTGATTCTGAAGAGTTAGTTGCGTACACTGAAAACGGAATTTTAGGCACACGCCCTATTAATGATTTAGTTGGACTATTGGGAGAATTTTATTATCAGATCTGGGGGTTAAACTCGCGTCGCTTTGATGACAAATTGATGATGGCTAACGATCTTTATGATCTTCAAACCGATCATGACTTGCTGGATTTGATTCGACTATCTGCGTTCGGCTCGACAAGTTGGCGAGATACCCCGAAAAGTTATCGTTATGACTTGGGCGCGATCGCACAAGCCAACGGTATGGCTAAATCAGGTAGCGGTGAACTTGCCCCTAAGCTGTGGCAAGACGGTAAGCATCAAGAAGTGATTGATTATTGCTTGAATGACTGTTTGGTTACGGCTCGGTTGATCAAGTTGATTGAAAGGGGCGAGTTGATTGACCCCAATACCGGGAAAAAGTTATCAATCTGCCAAAGTCAAAAAATTAAAGTGCTTACCCTCAAGCAACCTTGGGCTTGGGCTGTTTTTAATATGGGTAAAGATATTGAGAATCGTTACTGGACAGATGATTACAGAGGGAAACTCTACATCCACGCCGGAAAAAGTTACGACGAAGCCGGGGCGGCGTGGATCGAACAACAATTTAATGTCAAGATTCCCAACAACTTAGAGATGGGTTGCATTCTCGGTAGTGTTGAACTTGTTGATATTAACCGTGATTCGTTTAACAGTCCGTGGGCAATGAAAGGTCAGTGGCATTGGAAGTTAGAGAACCCTGTTGCACTAAAAAACTCGATTCCGGCAAGAGGCAATCAGAAAATTTGGGAATTTGAAACGGTCGCAGCGAAATTATGATTACTTACTCTCAACTCTATTCATGGCGGAATCTTTGTGAGTGGTTAGATCGCAGATCTTTCAAGTTCGCCTTTATTGATGATATTGAGTATGCGATTGATACTGGAAAATTAAAGATATTGCCTTTCCTCTACTCAGCATCGGGTAGACAAGCCAGATCGTTACTCTATCTTGACCATAAAATTCAGTTTATTTCTTACCGTTATCATCCGGCTTTGAGGTATTGGGGCGATCGCAGATTGAGGCGCGAATTTGGTAGTGAAGTGTTTGAGAAACGCGGATGGTGTTTGGTCTCTGATTGGGAATCTAAGATCGACTTTCTGGAACAATTGGTTTTATTCAATAAAAAAACAGAACGCTTATGGTTGCCAAGACTGGAAGCTCGAATAACAGAGCGAGAAAATCGTGAGCGAGAACGTATTCGCGCTGCTGAACTAAGAAACGAATTGGCTCGAAAAACAAATATTGAACGATACTTGGCGGGTTATTGCCCGCATTGCTTGAGTCCGGTTGTACCGTTAATGTTGGACTGTCCAAATTGTAGAGGTGCTTATGAATAACAGACAAACCCACTACCCAACTGAATGTCAGTACTGCAAAACCATTTCACCTCGAAATTATCAACGTTGTGGGAATTGCAACCGATGGTTACTTAATACCGACCAACAGAGAAAAAACTTTACCCAGTTGGTTAAGGAATTAGCTGGACAGTTAGTCGAACAGAAACAGAAGCGGAGGGTCGGATAATGCTCAAAGAAGTGTTTGTTTTTCCTTTACCCCCCACGGGCAATCAAATAATCCGTAAGTCTCGAAATAACCGTTACGCCGCTGGAAAAAATAAGAAAGACTGGGAACAGTGGTTATCGGGTTTGATCGTCGGTAAGCAAAAGTTTCCCGGTGAGATCTACTTAGAATATCACTGGCATCTAGACAGGTTCAATCAACGTGATCCCGATAATGTCGCCTTTGGGTGCAAATATATCCATGATGCCTTAGTTGTCTGTGAAATCTTTGTTGACGATAGCCTCAAGTACATCAAAGCCTATAATCATCATTTTCATGAGGTTAAACGGGTCAAGGGTCAGAAAAATAATCCCCATGTTGAATTGATCTGTTGTGATTATCCCCACTTGGGAGGTAAACCACTAGGTGAGCCACCAAGTGAACCATGAGTGGTTATATTTATTTGTTGAGGGCGACCGGAACCAATCGCTATAAAATCGGTCGCTCTAAAAATCCCAAATCTAGATCAAAGAGAATCAATTATCAATCACCTGTTCCAGTCGTGCTACTGGATGAGTTCAAGTGTAACAATCCGGTAGAAGCTGAGAAAACAATTCATCGGGATTGTGGACGCATGAGAAAACATGGTGAATGGTTCGAGTTTGAATCAGAGGAACGGGCGCGATCGCTATTCAACTTTCACCGAATCACTGAAACTGGACGAGATGAACCCAGGATGATTGTTAGTGAAATAGGACATTATTCTCAGCCGTCTGACGTTTAATCTCATCCCAGTTATTCTCTTGGGGTGGGATTGTTTTTGCCGCCATATAATCATGGGGAAGCTTGTACCCTTCTAAATCATTTTCTAAACTTTTCTCTTCAATTGTTGGCTCGTCATTAATTTCCCCAGCCTCATATAACTCTAACCCTGCTAACATTAACCGTCTTGCCGCCTGATTATCACTTTCGTCTGTGCGTTTGTGTGCGAGTAGGCGATCGCGTAAATCATCCGTGATCTTGAAACTGATGCTATTCATCTGAAACCCTTAATACGCTTACGGTATACCTCTATTCTCAATTTTACCAAGACGTAGGGGTAGTTAGATTTAATAAAATTGTCCAACTAACCTTTATTAGACTTTTTTGTGCAAAAAGTATCGTTAAAATACCTCTATTATTCTGTTGCTAATTGTGAATCCCTTGAAAATAATAGACTTCACTTCACCCGTTGTCACCTTTTACTCAAAACATTTTCTTTTACCTATACAGTTCTGTATTGCTAGACGCGGTAGACCGCGATTAAAATAGAGATATAAGCAAATTAAGCAAAAAGGTAAACGAGATGAATAGTTCATTAATTTTCACCAAGACAAATTGTGCAATTGCGTTGAATTTAAAGCCTGCACAAATAAAGCAGATACTGATAGATTGTAATCCAGTTCAAGTAGTAGCGGTTATCGATGGAAATGAGCATATATTAGTAGTCAAGAAATATGAAGCGTTAAAAGCTTTAGCATCAACTCGTAAGGAACGGTCTACTAATCTCTCTGTTGAGCAAAATAAAAGCAACGGTTTAGAGTTCCGTTGCAAGGGGTATAAAATCCAGGCTTACAAAGACAGGATAGAGTGTGAGTGTAAAGATTGGGCTAACATTGCGAGTGCCGCCAATACTCAACAGGTAGCCTGTAAACGTACCTATGCAGTTTTATCTCTACTAGGGCAGTCCAGTCTGGCAAGTTATGTAAAGGCAATGAGTGATAACGGTACAATTACTAAGCTACACACAACTTTAGGACGTGTGGGAAGTCTAAAACGTGACTATCCATTACAGGCAACTGACGCTTATAATCTGTCTCGAACTGAGGCATCTATAGACAATTATGATTGCTAGAAAGGAATAGTATCAGGATCGGGATGATGAAGCGCTCTAACAGGCGCTTTTTTTAGATCTCTAGCTAATCGGTATTGTGCCATCTGGGTATCGTTAAGAGTCTTGAACCCGTTGCAGACTGGACAACGGATAACTGTTTTTTCTGTGCGATCTAAAACTTTACCGATCCCCTCACAAACTGGACACTGATTTAAACTCATGGTGTTTCCTCAGTGCTGGGAAATTTACCACTATCAATTGCATCTATCACCAGTTTTCTCAACCACTCTGACTTCACTTTTGATGGTAGCGAGTGAACTTTATCAGC
>CAYNXM010000271.1:0-3243 GCA_964401105.1 uncultured Lyngbya sp.
CCTTCCTTCTCCCATAGCGAGTTAAATATCAGTGGCTAGAAATAAATGCTGATGAGAGTTATTCTGCTTTAGTTGAAGCTGTGGAAGATATCTTAATAAACTTTGGTACAAAATATACAATTAATTTTGCCTAAGTACTTATTGGTAGTGGTGGTATCGAGGGTTTGACCGTTGGAGTTTTGCAGCTTAACAGTCGCCCCAGCAATACCCGGTTCATTGCTATCCTGAATCCCATCAAGGTCAAGATCTTCAAATACAAAATCTCCTAACCCTGCTGTTTCTGGGGGTTCACCAAAGTGATTACTCGGGTCCATGTCCATCACGGTTGCCCCATCCGGGTCATGGGCAGTGACCTTACCTTTGTTGGTATACTGACCCTCTGTAACCGTTCGGCTGGCTTCATAAGTCCAGGTTTCGCCTTGATCTAAGTAGGTCGGTGGGAAATTTTATAACTATGTAAGGAAAAGTTAAGTTCAAGAGGAAGAGTAAAATTTTACACGTTCTGTTCTGTATTCTCCTCTTTCTCCCCTCGCAGTCATTGATGCAGTGGCTGCATATGCTAGTTCTAACTCGTCATCAAACAAATGTCGCTGATAATTCATCTTGTTTAAGATGTTGCCACTCCAATTCAATTGGGTTCATTTCCGAGCAATATTTAGGCAGAAAAAAGATGTATAAACCTTGAGTTTCCCACTGTTTCCATAACTGTTGAACTTCCTGGCATTTGTGTATCGGACCATTATCCTGTACTATGACTCTTATACGCTCCAGTTCTTCAGCCTCTTGGGCTTCTCTTGCCATCATCTGAATGTAAGATTTACGACTGACACCGCCAATAACTAAGCCATAAACAAAGCTTATTATTGGTTGAAAAAGACCAATAATACTTAATCTACGACCTCGACGCTTTGTTTGTTCTAAGCATTTTTGCTCTCCTCGTTGGTAATAGCTATAACTCGGCTCGCTCCACATACAGAACCCGGATTCATCTAAATATTTTAAGTCGATTTCTCCACAAGCAGAAGAGAGTTCCAACATTTCTAAGTCGGCTTGCTTGATTGCTCTTTCTTTTGGGTCAAATTCCCTTTGTGGCTTTTTCTCGTTATGCATCCAAATGACCCCCTTTTTTTGAGTACCCGTCTTAAGCGATCGCGACTCAATTGAATTTGGCGTTAGCGAAGCTCCTCTGAAAGAGGCTCGCTTGCTAATTTTTCTGCCAGTTGCCGAGAATTATATGTACGGGCTTCCTTTTCCAGGCATTGTTCCAAAAACACTATGTCCTCTTGCGACCACTTGGGTTTTCCGCCTCGACCTGGTCGTTCCCATAGCCCTTCTAGACCCTGTTGCTTCCATTTATGCAACACTTGCCTGACGGTTTGTCAACTCCACGCTCAAGTGTGCTGCTATTTTTTCGACATACCAACCATGGGCATTTAACCCGATCACCTCGGCTCGGTCTTTAACTTTCTGTGGTACATCCTCTGTCCTGAGCTTGAGTAGTTTTTGGTCTTGCTCACGGGTGAGGAAGACCCTTAAACGAGCGCCCATAAATTTATTACCTTGATAGATGCGTTTTCCGTATTTACTTATCTTTACATAGTTTGACTTTTTCGTGCCTACCTACTTAGTAAATCATTACTATTGCTATCACCCCCTGTAAAATGGGGATTAAAGTCATCCCCCGAAACGTTAGGTGTCCCGGCATCATCAATGACTTCCACACCGCTGAGGGCAACATTGCCGGTATTGGTGACAACATAAGTAAAAGTAGCGGTTTCGCCTACAGGAATCACTGGCCCGGTTGGACTGTCTGCATCCTGGCCGTTGGTGGCTTTTTCAATGTCAATTCCGGCTTGAGGCTGAGAGGTTTTGCGAATCAACCCCGCGTCAATCGTATCGTTGAGGGTAAAGGGATCGACGTGAAATACATCACTCATCGGCTCATCGCTGTCAATAGCTGGGTCGTTGCCCACCTGCCGAGGACTGAACATATAGACGGATTGACATCCTCCTCTGCGTGAACGAAGAGGATTCCTAGCAGAAGACCTACCACAAAATATCAAAAATTGATAACTGCACAGGTTCCCCCAAGTGGGTTGACGTTTCATTGGATGCTGCTTCTTTAGTAAAAGTCTGATGCCTTCCTCCACGTCCGTTTTGAGTCTCCGAATGTCCAAAATGCATATTTACCATCACCGTCAGTCAATGTTGTTTCGATGAGGCTATTGTCATGACCATCGAGTAATTTCACCTCGACATTGGTAATACCCGGTTCGTTGCTATCTTGAATTCCATCAGCATCAAGATCTTCAAAGACAAAATCACCGACTAAGGGATTGTAGCTATAGTATTGTGTCATTTTTCTGCTGATCCTCTTAAAATCACTTCACTGCAACAATTCCCACAGACACGCCCTTCAAGAAGAGTCAGACCTCTAGACCACACTCATTTCCCGCCGTCTGGCGTGAGGTTTCCTCACAAGCGTGATCGCGCCTGAATAGAGGGAATGCTAACCAAGAGAGATAACTTTCAACTGCTGACTTCACAACAGAGTTGTCCATCTCAAAATGGGTTCATTTTGAGTTGATATAACAATTCCTTTGCTTGTATGACTCAGTTGATAGAAAATGATAAATTCATCAAATTATTTCTTAATTCGACGAGCTATAGCAATCAGGAATGATTTATGAGAATATCCCATACATAGATAGTTTAGGAAAGTCAAATAAATCTTGACGAATAGCCCACTCAAATAACCACTTGACCACTTTAAAATTTTGACAGAGATGCCAACACTTTCGTAGAAGTTCCTTAGCTTGCAACCAGACATCCTCGAGCTTGATTTTGTTCCGGAGCGTTTGGGGCTAATCTTATACATTTTAGCCACCATTCTTCCGGGAGCAATCCAAGATTTACTTTTTCTAAGTAATCTCGAAATTCTTGACTGTAATGGTAGGGAACTCCATCCCAGATTAATACTAGCCTAGCTTGAGGATATTGATTTCTCAAATATTCAACAAATTTAATAGTGTTGGCTGTATTTCCTTGAGGATAAGCTTGCAAAAATACTTTTCCGCTTTGACAGTTTAGTGCGCCATAGTAATACCATTTCTCACAATTCATGCACTAAACCTGCATAGCATCTAGAATGAATCAATATCCAGTCAATCATGCAACGCCTCTGAGAGGTCAAAGCATTAAGTTCGGCAAAAAGAGCAAGATTAAAGTTGACGCAGGCGTTGC
>CAYNXM010000272.1:0-54185 GCA_964401105.1 uncultured Lyngbya sp.
TCGTGAACCCCATTCTCGCATGGCGGACTGGGAAGCCAATTTACCCACCTCTGGTATTCAACAGATGTGTAGTTGGGAAAGATTTTGTGCCTTTGCCCGCGAACCGGAACAGCGTCGTGTGGGAATTGATGCCCAAATTACGGTTGATGGGGTTTCCTACAATGTTAACCCCGATTTAGCCGAAGAAAAAGTAACTCTGTGGTGGGGATTATTTGACAGTGAATTGTATGTGGAACATCAAGACCAACGCTACGGCCCCTATCGTCCCATCAATGGCCCCATTCCCCTGCATCGTTACCGTAGTTTCAGGAAAACCCGCACCCAAAAACGGGCTGACCGCATTGAAGTGTTAGCCCATCAATTACAGCTTCCCCAAACAGCAAAACAAGTGGTTGATTTCAAACCCTCTAATGTCGTTGAACTCACCGTAAAACCCTTTGTAGACCCTGACCCATTTCAAGAACTGACATTCCCCCATGAAATTGCCGCCAAACAAGCCATTGCCAAATATTTAGGCTATGCCTTAGCCCGGTTAACGCCCCAACAAATGGCAGATGTCAACGCAATTTTGTCACAAACTCTGAATAAGAAAGATGTGATGGCACAAATTAAGGCTTATTTTCAATCTTCAGGAGGTAAGAGTTGTGAAACGTGATGCCATCAAATTTTTCAAGTTCAAGAAGAGTATGAGAAATTTAGGATATTTTGAAACGGAGGAAAATAACAGTTTAATTGAAGATTTGAAAGCCACAATTTATGAAGGAGGATTGATTATTGTTGCCGGAATTGTTGGGGTGGGAAAAACAACCATGCTGCAAAGAGTGCAGTTGGAGTTAAATCAAGCCAAAGATATTATTGTTTCTCAATCCTGTGCCATCGATAAAGATAAGGTCAAGCTCACCACATTGATAGAAGCATTGTACTGTGATTTAGCTACAGAAAAAGATGGCAAGTTGCCAACTAATCCTGAAAAACGAGCTAGACAGATACTAGAGGTAATGAAAAAGCAGCGAAAACCCGTAGTTTTATTTGTTGACGATGCTCATGGGTTGTATCATCAAACTTTAGTGGGATTGAAACGGTTAATTGAATTGGTGGAGAATAATAATGCCATTCTCTCGATAGTTTTAGTAGGTCATCCCAAGCTAAAGAATGACTTACAACAACCCAGACTCGAAGAAATTGGAGCTAGAGTTAGTGGGGTGTTTACCTTAGAAGGATTCTATCAGAGTCAAAAAGACTATATTGAATGGTTATTGATGGAATTAACCGCCCATGAAGTGGAGTTGAATACCTTTATTACAGAAGAGGCGATAGAATTATTAGCCGATAAATTGGTCACGCCATTACAGATCAAACATTATCTGACCTTAGTGTTTGAAAAAGCCCATGAAGTGGGGCAAAGAATTGTGACAGCGGAGTTGATTCAGACGATTTTAGCAGGAAGCTTGGATGATTTAGAACCACAGTTAATTCGGCAGGGATATAATACAAAAGTATTAGCTGATTTATTGAATACTAGACAGAAAACCATCCGTTCTTTTTTACAGGGTCAGTTGACAGCAGTGCAAGCTCAGGATTTGAAAGAGAAAATGCTGAAGGTGGGGATTCCTTTGTGATTAGAGTTAAAAATTATAGAATTATCTAGTGACCAACATTCCGCACGAGAGTATTGAATGTTATCTGATAGCTTGAGACAATGAAAATTTCCTCAGAGAAAATCTACCGTATTAGTAATGATTTTGTTGTACTCATACCATTTCTTTGTAACAATGCCCTTAATATACTGTCATTCAAGCCTCTGTGCTATGGGGATTGTAAGATTTTATTAAGTGCAACTTCATCAAGAATTGGTATCAAAAAGCATGGATTGGCGGAGCATACCTTTAGATAGGATGCTCCGATTGCTTCAAGATAATGAGTTATTGACTGAAACTTCTAAATTGACTTGAAACCTGATTGACTCCCTAAAAGTTGAAATCATTCCCATCTAATTCGTCAACATCTCGTATGAAAATAGTTGCTTCTGAACCGAGTAAGAAATCACTAATTTCCGGAGCAACTGCACCTAGAACATTAATTGTGATACCCCCTGCATTTTCCTCAACATTAAGGTCATCGTCATTTAAGACTCCATCGCTGTTTCCATTGATATCAACATCTAACGCATCAAAGTTTGTTCGCTGTTGACCATCCACGAAGATTAATAGCGGAATATCGCTCAGGTCAATGACATCAGAGCCAATCAAGAAATTCTCAATCGTGTCATTTCCGAAACTATCAAACCCTAAGTCTTGGTTTGACTCAGAGAACGTAAAGAAGAAGGTATCAATGCCTCCTCCACCAGTCAGAATATCATCTCCCAAACCACCATCTAAAAAGTCATAACCCTCTCCGGCAACTAGGGTATCCTCACCCTCACCGCCGAACAATCGGTCATCATCTTCGCCCCCGTCAAGGTAGTCTGCATCAAAACCACCTTCTAGGGTGTCACGGCCAAACTGACCGTAGAGACTATCTTCATCACTACCACCAATTAAAGAATCGGCATTGTCTCCTCCGTCTAAATAATCGTCCCCATCCTCTCCGACCAGGGTGTCAAATTCTTCTCCACCAAAGATTGAATCATCGCCAGAGCCGCCATTGAGAAAATTTTCGCCAAAATTGCCTACCAAGGAATCGTTGCCGGAATCCCCTTCCAGGGTGTCATTACCAAAGCCAGCAATTAGCGTATCAGCACCAAGTCCACCCGCGAGGAAATCATTGCCGAAATCACCAAACAAAATGTCTTCACCCGATTCACCCCTCAGCGTATCGTTGTCAGCATCGCCGTCTAGACTGTCGTTTCCGTTTCCACCCGTGATCAAGTCATTCCCATCTCCACCGGATAGTATGTCATTTCCATCATTTCCAGCTATTGTGTCATTTTCCTGCTCACCGAAGACCTGATCGTTACCGCTACGGCCCTCCAGGGAATCTTCTCCTAAACCTCCGAAGAGGAGATCTGCTCCCCCACCTCCGCGAACGAGATCATCCCCAGACCCACCGTCAACGGTGTCATTCCCCCGTTCTCCAAATAGGCTATCATTGCCTGAGACACCGCTAATATTGTCATCTCCTCGGCCACCGAAAACTTCATCATTCCCTTCATTGCCTACTAAAACATCGCTTCCTAAACCTCCAAAAACTGAGTCATCTCCACTCCCTCCCAAAATTCGGTCACTCTCCTCATTCCCATACAGTTGATCATTTCCCCCTTCACCCAGGATAGTGTCCTGACCTAAACCGCCTCGAATTAGATCATTATTATTATTACTGCGAAAAACAATTTCTGGAATAACAAAATCAAAGTTAAAAGCCGAGAAAATTTCAGCCATATTCAACCCCGAAAGGTTATCCCCGACTCTATTCTGTGAGGTATTACTCAATCCATTGCTTTCAAATCCTCCCGGCCCCCCAAATTGACTTCCTCTGGAGTCTCCTAGCAAGCGATCATTCCCCGCATTTCCTTCAATTGTATCCGCACCCAATCCTCCAAAAACTTCGTCATTACCTGAATTACCAAATAATTCATCGTTACCATCAAGCCCTCGAATAAGATCATCGGAGGTGGTACCATTCAGGATGTCGTTGTTGTCTGTTCCATTAATTAATGCCATCTGTTAACTCTCCATATGTAGACTGGTTTTTGATTTGGAACAAGAGAGAATAAGACAAAGTTTTCTCTACATTTATTACTCTCTCTCGTCAATGTATTAGGACACCATCACCACCAGTAAGCTCGAAGGTGGATAGTTCCTTTGTGGGGAAATCAGCAGCATCGAGCTAGATTTTTATTCGTTTCCTTCTAAATCAGACTCTGGCAATACGAAAACTCTAAATTATTAGTCTCTTTCGCGCCAGTTGATAACAATATCTCGGACTTCAAAGTTATCGCTACCAATTCGTTCGATTTCAATTCTGTTTGAACCGGATTTGAGCACACCCGGTCTAAAAGTAGTCATCCATGCTAACCATGCTTGAGAAGCTCCCGGAGCGGGTTGAAAATCAAACGGAATGGTTTCACCGTTGATTCTGAGTTGATGAGTACCAGGTTCTCCAACACTACGTACCTGCATCACTAAATACCCATCGTCAACAATCTGCCCTGCTTCAATCGGAAAATTAACGCTAAATGAATTGTTGCTAGAATTAAAAGTCCGTCGAATGGGAATAACATTGAAATCAGACCTAGTCGTCATAATTCGGAATCCTCTTTGTAATTTTGTTGGGTAACTGTCTTCCAGCTTGCTGAATGACATTTCAAGGATGACAAAACTAACCCAACGGCGTAAAGAAGGAAAAGTAGGATGTTTAATTATCAAAGTAAGGAAAAGTAGGTACTCATCGCTCGACTCTCGATAGATTAGAGATCATTGGTAAACTGTAAATAAGATTAAGCCGGATCTGATTTCCAGAAAAATATAGCAATCCGATTTAGGTTGTGTAAAAAATTATGCTGAAAACGGCAATCGGCATAAGTCCTCCGGACGGGCGAAGCCGAAGGCATACGTCCTCCGGACGGGCGAAGCCGAAGGAGAAGTCATTTCAGGCTTTTTATAGGTTTTTAGACTTTTCACGAATCATTTAGGATTGCTATATATATATTTATAAAGTACCGTGAGCGATATTATTTTTGAATGGATGTGGTCTCGAATTTCGGATGATATCACATCACAAAAACATTCAACTTATTACATTATTTTAAATGGTGCTTGGCAAGGAAAGACCTATACAGAAATTGCTCAAAAGTTGCAATACTCTGAAGTCTACTTGCGTCAAGATTTAGCACCTCAGCTCTGGCAGCTTCTATCCCATAAGTTTGGCATTGCGCTCTCTAAAAAAACCTTTAAATCAACCCTTTCTCAACACTATCAAGCCACTCAAAATTTAAACTCATCTACTCCGTCCCATGCCTCTTCAAACTCTTCCTCTTTTTCCCTTCCCTTTGGTGATCGCGGCTGCATTACTAACGATGAACGCTTCTTTGATCGAACAAATCTCTTAGAAGAAATCTTTGTATCTCTCAGCAATGCCTGGAATATTTCTATTGTTGGTGAACGTCAAGTCGGTAAATCTTCTTTGCTCCGTAAAATCTGTCGGTATGGCTCTATCAGACTTGGTATTAATAGTAATCAAATCATCTATTTAGACATGGAACTGATTCATACTGAAGAAACATTTTTTCAGCGGCTCTGTTATGAAATAGGTATAGATAACTGTCGTGGCTATGACCTATTAGAAGCAACAGAAGGAAGAAAATATATTCTCTGCATTGATGAAATAGAGAAAATGCGAAACCCCAAAAAGTTTAGTGGTGATGAGCGTGATGAATTACGGGGACTCTCAGACGGTGACGATATGCCCTTTACGTTAGTTACAGCTAGCCGCAACCCTTTAGATGAATTGTTTCCGGATGATATGTATTCAACGTCTCCTTTTTTTAATATTTTTCAGCCCATTCAGTTGCCCCCTTTTTCAGAAGCAGTTGCCGAACAATTTTTACGATATCGATTAAAAGGTTACCCAGTTCAATTTAGTGACAATCAAATTTATAGCCTAATTCAAGATAGTGGTGGACACCCCGCTACACTTCAGCAGCTAGCCAAAACCCTTTATCAAGAGCTTTCTCAAACATAAGCGGAGTGCTAGATAGGGCTGGCTGATTAATTCTAAAACCTTTACAGATTAATGCTTTCTGCCTTTATGAAACGAAACTCGTAAGAGTAATATTGTGTCCATTGAATTAATCTAACTTAAAAATCATAAATTTCGGTAAAGATGTGATATTTGTGGAGATTGATATGTCAATCCCTACAAAACAATGAATCATCCGGACATGATATAACTAAGCTGCGAACTGTTAAAAATGTCAGGATTTTGATTCGCTCTAGGTGAAAAAATATTAAACAGTTATTTCTCCTATTTTTCTTTGTAATTCTTTTGACTGGTTGAGGTGGGTGGCTTGGTTAGGAGGTAACTCCGACCCGAATAACAAGACTATTTCAGTAAACTTGAAAGATGCTTACCTTTCCCATACCATGTTGCCCAGTACCTAGCTGCCTAAATCCTCTTGACTTTAGGCATTCGCTACTAATTATCTACTGGATTTATTGCTATCCAACAGCACTTAAATATTATCTTTATAGCGCTAATCCATCCCAGTATCAAGCATCCCTGGGCAGCAGTCTACTCAAGTCGCTAACCATCAAAGCTTATCGTAACCTTTATTTTTGCTTACCAGGGGCAATAGCATTACTTTCTATCAGTCTCAGCGCGATCGCACTATGGCTACTGCCAGCATCCTCTTTCTCTTTGGCTCACTGGGCTTTAGGGCTGACGATTGGCAATATTATCGGTATTATTTTTCTCGTCGTTTTTAGTCTGACCTTTAGCTTGACAGCAGGGACAGCCCGAGGCATTGCCAGTGGGTCAATTGCTGGCGTAGCGGCAGGGGTGGCTAATGCAGCGGTTTTAGCAGTGGTGTTAGGGCGTACACCTGACTGGTCTTTTACCCAGGTACTCACATTAGAAAATGCTGGCCTGGTTGTCCTATTCGGTTTTTTTGTCGGTATTGCTGTCGTGCTACCCATTGGTGGTATCGCTGGCGGCATTATTGGCATTGTTACAGGGTTAGCCTCTGGATTAATTGCAGGCGCTGTCTTTGGGATTATTTCAACAGCGGTTGACAACGTAGAAACTTCTAGCCTTGTCTATGCCGCTATCATTGGTTTGGCAACAAGTGGTGCGTTTGGCGCTTCGATGACCTTTGCTAGCGGTCTGATGATTTGTCTAGCGATGGGCGTATTTGTCGGATTTTCAATTGACATCGCCCTATATCAGAATGCCATCAGCGCTGAAAAAGCTATTCTATATGGCGTTATTGCTACCCTGATCGTTTGGATCGGTACCCTGCGATTGATTCCACTGCATATTGGTTATTTACTTTATGTTACTCTTAAAGCCTTACCAGGTCTGAAACTCAAGAGCCACCCAGTTGCCTGGGATGAACTGATTATTTTGCCATTACCCAACACGCAAAAATACCTGAAAAACTTGCTCCGTCAAAATCCAACATTAGGTTTACAGCGACTGACTCAGATTGCTAGAAACCCCCTCCAGCGACCGATGGTGCAACGTGTTTTAAAGGAACACCTGAGTCAAGCAGAAGCCTTCTTACCATCGCTGTATCGCTTCCTAAATGCGCCTGAAAGTCAATCGTATATTTTTGCGCCTGTTGATGGAAATGACTGGAAACAAGTGCCTGCAAGCAAACAGCTACTGCTAGGAGAATTGAGCAGCCAATGGGTCAACTGTACATCCGAATATACCAGCTATCAAGTAGAGCGATTTATCTACGGCATCGCTTGGCTACAGCGAGACCATGTTAGAACATCTCAAACAGCCTTTTACTCTCTGATTTATGACATCAGCTATGGCACAGAGATTCAGGCTAAATCTTTTAAGCTGTCTAATTATGCACCCGTTTATTCTGCCTTTGAAGATCAATTGGGTGGAATGGAAATTAGTCAGTCTTTCGATGTAATGGCAAAATTTTTGAGCTATACCGATATTTCTCATCTGGCTGAGGCTAGCAAACTGACGACCAATCTGCCCTCTATTCATGAAGCCATTCGACCAGATGTGATTGACTTTCTCAGTCGCCTCAAACAGCTTGCTGATGATATCGCGATCGCAAACCAAAGCAACAGTTTATTGATTCAACAAGCCTCCCTACTCAGAGCAAATAACACACTTGCAGTACTCCGTCAAAGCGTTCGTCATCAGGTCGTTTCTCCAGAATTTAAATTACTACAAAAAATTGTCAAACAATGGAGTCATTTTGTGAGGGAAGCGGGAGGAGAGGCTGGACAACTGATCCAAAAACCCTCATTCATAAACAATCCATATATTATCGGTACACCCGTGACAGGCAAAGCTTTAATCGGCAGAGAGGATATTCTCAGGCGAATTGCGGATGAACTGTTCGTCACACCAGGACATTGCCCGTCTATTGTGCTGTATGGACATCGGCGTATGGGAAAATCTTCAATCCTCAGAAGCTTGAGTGGATATCTATCTTCCCCCGATATAAAAGTTGTTGACTTTAATATGCAAATTCTTGGTCATATTTCCAACACCGGAGAATTACTTTATGCTTTAGCTCGGCAAATTTGCAGATCTTTAATCTCTGAACACATTCAAAATTTTACTGAACCTGAGCGGAGTGAATTCATAGATCAAAATCCCTACCACGCACTTAATAACTTCTTTCAAATATTAAATCCAGTTTTACTTAGTCGTAGCTTGATCATTGCAATTGATGAATTTGAGAAAATTGAAGAAAAGATAGAAAAGGGTCAACTGTCAGAGAATCTTTTGGAATTTTTTAGGGGTCTGACTCAAACTTATCCTTGGTTTAGTCTCATCTTTGCTGGCTTACACACATTAGAAGAAATGTGTTACAGCTATTGGCATCCTTTCTTTACCAGTATTCCTATTAGAGTCAGTTTTCTACCCTGTAATGCTGCTCAAAAATTGATTATGCAGGCTAATAATATTGCCTATGAAGATGAAGTCATTTCTCAAATTGTCCGGCTTACTAATGGTCAGCCTTATCTCATACAGCTTATTGGTCATACACTGGTTGCCTACCTCAATCGTAACTTGCTGAGTCAGAGAAAACCGGATAGTACTTTTCCAATATTCAACTCAGAAGACCTGCAAAAAGTTCTGGATTCACCCGAATTTTACTCGATTGGCAATGCTTATTTTAGGGGAATTTGGCAACAAGCTTTTACGAGTTCGGTTCCTGGACAAATCGAAATATTACAGCAGCTAGCGATACAACCGATGTCGGCTTCCCAACTCACCCAAGCAACAGGCTTTCCTGTTTCAAAAGTCGCTTCTGCGTTGAGGATACTGCAAGAACATGATGTTGTTATTCTTAAAGACTCCACCTTCATCTATGCGGTGGAACTTATGCGTAAATGGGTGATCTCCAGTCAACACTGTACCCTCGGCAATGATTCGACGGATAACCAAAGATAGTTTGTGAAAAATAAATGGTGTTAGGTAATATTTTGCCAGAAATTATAGTTGCAATTATTGTGGGTCGTTCGCGAAGCGTGGCGTTAGCCGTAGAATTTATGATTGTGGTCTCAGTTGCAAATAATGTGGTCTGAGACTAATTTATAGTTGCATTTATTGTGGTCTCAGAATGCCGATGATTGCGGGTCGAGTGACTGATGATTGCAGGTCGCGACAAGTAGGCGTGGGAATTGATTATTGAGCAGGATTTCATAGGTGTAAAGATTGATCTGACAGTAAAGTCTCAGGTCAGAAATTTTCATGCGAGATGCGTGAATTCTGTCAGAAATTTTCACTTTATGCGCGAACTTACAACGTGAATAACAAACTAATCTAAGTTGTCACTCCCTACGATAATTAATAAACCGACTTAGCTAAAAAGGTGACAAGGGAACCAGAAGGTAGATAGGTTGATGGATAGAGGAATATGGGTTTTAATGGACAAGAAAAATTAATTTAACTTAATTAATGATCCTTGAACAGTAATAACTCCACTCGCTTTGATATCAATATTACCCGCTGCGTTCAGGCTAATTCCAGTCTGATCCATCCTGATTGTATGACTGGGAGTTTTCATTTCTATACAACCTTTTTGATCATCTAATCGTAACTCATGTTTACCATTTGTTTGAACTTCCACAACATTTTCGCTATCATTTAACCGAATCTTGTGTCCGGCTGTTGTCTCAATATAAACACCCGCCTTACTATTACCTTGATCTTCTTCTATAAACTGAATTTGATGACCTGTGCGTGTTCTAAATGTTCGCACTCTAACATTACTATTTTGAATACTTTCAGTGACTGATTTGGGAGGAAGATCTTGACCATTCCAAACACCGCCTAAAATGTATGGACGGTGAATATTACCATGCTCAAATGCAACTAAAACTTCATCATTAATCTCAGGTAAACAGTCAAATCCTCGACCGTTTCCAGCACCAATTGCAACCACTCTAGCCCAATGACTTGCATGAGCATTTTCTCCTGTTTTAGGAGTAAGAGTTGGAAACCAAACTTTAACTCGTCCTAAACCTTCTGGATCTTGATTATCCGTGACGATTCCAACTAAAAAAGTTTGTCCGGGTTGAAGACGAGTTGGGGGAGAAAGTATGGTTAATAAATCACCTCCACGTAATCCTCGTACACTAAACTCAGTCGTATAGACTCGTTCAAAATAAGTGTGACGAGTTTCTGTCACGTAATAGGAACCATTGTGTTTTCCTAACTCTTCTAATATCACAGTTCGTCCAGGTCTAATTTTAGGATTTCCCTCAGATTGAGCATCTGCATAAACGAATTGTCCTCCCAATTCATCAAATAAAGCTTGAGCGATCGCATCGGCTTCTTTCGGTATAGCAATCGGTTGATCGATGATATTAACTGTTGGTTTAGTTGGTTTTCCTTTGAATTCTGAAATTGCCACACTCCCCTGACCATTTTCAGTTGTCGTGATCACATTTTCCGAATTACGAGTCGAAACAATTGGCTTTTTTTGTTTATAATCCCAAGCTCTAACATTAACCTCTTTAACTTGTTCTGCACTGGTTAAACGCACTCGAAAACTATGTAAATTTGTCAGCCATTTTAGTTTAATTTTCTGAGTCGATTTAGGGCGACGAAAGTTTAACTTTCCATCTTGGACAAAGAGTTCAAATCCAATTCGAGCGGCTCGCTCACGCAAAAATTCCATATTGGTTTGATTATTTTGAAAAACATACTCATGGGGAATTCCACTCTCATCAATTTGACCCGGTTCAATCACAACTTCAGCTAGAATCTTCTTAACAATATCACTATCTGTCATTCCTTGAAATGAACGATTCCATTGTCCTCGATGTAAACGATGTGAAATATCATAACCTCGAATGACAATCGGTGCTTGTGATTGTTCAGTGAAATGTGTTTCAATAGCTGTAATTTCTCCTTCTATTAAATACCCCTCTTTTTCTTCGCTAAAATCTTGAGATTCTGTTGTACTTGAGCTAAAACCAATTTTTACTTTTTTGCCAAATTCTAACAGATCTTGATGTTTCCACTTATTTTCATCTTGACCACCTGGAAAATAGTCATTTCTAATTACAATTGTGAACATCGCAGGTAGATGCAGACTTTCTTCGACAATAATTTGTACAATATCTTCCTGAATCAGCTTCATTTTTTCAGATGATTGACCCTCAATCTGAACTTTGGGAAGTGCAAGATAATTACCTGATGTCATAATTTTAAATTCAAAAAGTAGAGGTTAATTCTATTTTAAAATGCGAATAATTTTAGCTCGGAAGCTGACGACTATTTTTCACTTTCTTGCGATTGTCTAGACTATCTGCTTTACGACGAGCTGTAGAAACTTGATCGGATACTTGATCATTTTTATCATCCAGTCGAAGTGAGCCAGAAGGCTGAGTATCTTCTACTTCTTTAAGAGTTAGACTATCAATCACAGCCCTTACAGGTGTTCCATCGCTGAGAAACATAGTCAGTTTATAGTTAAGTTTTTCAAGAAAACATCGTCGAAGATAAACTTGATTTCCCCAAATTAACATATAAATGGGTGGACGTTCTTTTCCTTTTGCAAATTCTACAGCTTTCCGAAAAGGTTCAATAAAGGTTGTGACTACATTAGTTCCAGCTTCATAAGTATCAAACAAAATATTATTAATTGTTACTTTATAAGCTTTCGTGTGAGAAAAACTGACTTTAGGAATTCCACGATCCTGACTCCGTGACCCCGGATTATCTGAGGTTTCTACGACTCCCTCAAAGACTAATTCTCCAGGGTTAAACATAAATACGATATCTGGTGCATTATCCTGACATTTTAGAGTGGCCTTAACAAGCTGTGTCATAATAGTCTCCTTTAATAATCAACAATTTATTTACCAGGGGATATTACCTCTATAATAAAATCCTAAGCGTTCTCGTTCCGTTTCTATTTTCAATTGTAAGACTTGATAAACTTTTCGGGTAAGTCTTTGTAAGTTATAATTGACTAATGAAATACTTGATCCGGTTTGGCTTTTCATCTGTCCAGTTGAACTGATTGTATCCAGCCAAGGTAAAGCACCATCTGTTTTAAAATGATGATTTTCTCGCTCTATTTCTAAATCTTGACGTAACAATATATAAACTTTTCGTGCTATTATTTCCAACTTTTCATCATTAATTGAAACACTATTTTCAGATTCTGTAATTGCTTTCTTTGCTTTTGTTGGATAACTAAAAACCGATGCTAAATCATCTAAAAGAGATTGTTTTTTATCTCTTGTAATTGACTTTGAAGTGTCTGGAGTTAATTCAGAATTAGATAATGAATTGAAGTTATCATAATTCATAAGTTCCGTAATATTTGACCAGGATTCTGGCTCATTTTCTATTAAAGAAATATTTTCAATCATCAGATCAAATTGATTTGACCAAGCTTCTGGTGTTTGACGATTTTGAATAGAATTAATCTCAGGTGAAACTTGATAAGTTTGTGGAGTTTCAATAAATTCATTAATTAGTTGAGATTGAATAAAATCTGATCTTTGAATTAAAGGTGAATGGGATTGTATCATATTTTTATTCATTAAGTTTTCAGGATTCAAGCTAGATTGAATTATTAAAGATTGATTATCTGCTTTTTGTTGATTAACAGTATCACTTATATTTGATTGTGGAGAAGATAAATCTTCCGTATATTTAGCTTGTTGTTGAATAATGTAAGATTGAGTTTCAGAAGAAGGAATAATTTGATTTGACTCAAAAACTTCATTCGTTTTTTCCGAAGATTCAACTGATGAGGATTCTTCTACTGAGTCAAAAGATTGTTCTTGTATTAACGGCTGAGGTTGTATTGTTTGAGATAAGGATTGTGGAGATTCAACTAATGATGATTCTTCTAATGATTCAAGAGATTTTTTTTGTATTGACGATTGAGGTTTAATTGTTGAAGGTGAAGGTTCTTCTACTGATTCAAGAGATTGTTCTTGTATTAAAGAGTTGGGTTCAATTATTGAAGGTGAGATTTGTGTAGATTCAATTGTTGAAGGTTCTTCTACTGAATCTAAAGATTGTTCTTGTATTGATGAGTTGGGTTCAACTATTTGAGATGAGGATTCTTTTACGGAGTCAAGGGATTGCTTTTGTATTGATGAGTTGGGTTCAACTATTTGAGATGAGGATTCTTTTACGGAGTCAAGAGATTTTTTTTGTATTGACGGCTGAGGTTCAATTTTTTGAGATGAGAATGTATTCGTATTTTCAGGAGACGGTTGTGTAGGTTCAACTGATGAAGATTCTTCAATTGATTTCAATGATTCTGGTTCAATCGTTGAAGGTGACTGTTGTACTGATTCAATTGTTGAGTATTCTTCTACTGAATCTAAAGATTTTTCTTGTATTAATGATTGAGATTCAATTGTTGAAGGTGAGGATTGTTCTACTGAGTTGAGGGATTGTTCTTGTATTGATGAGTTAGGTTCAATTGTTGGAGATAAATCTTCTTCCATTGAGTCGAGAGATTGTTCTTGTATTAACGATTGAGGTTGAATTTTTTGAGTTGACTGTTGTATAGGTTCAACTGATAAATCTTCTTCTACTGAATCTAAAGATTGTTCTTGTATTGATGAGTTGGGTTCAACTATTTGAGATGAGGATTCTTTTACGGAGTCGAGAGATTGTTTTTGTATTAACGACTGAGATTCAACTGTTTGAGATGAGGATTCTTTTACGGAGTCAAGGGATTGCTTTTGTATTGATGAGTTGGGTTCAACTATTGAAGGTGACTGTTGTACTGATTCAACTAATGAAGATTCTTCTACTGATTCAAGAGATTGTTCTTGTATTAATGAGTTAGGTTCAATTGTTGAAGGTGAGATTTGTGGAGATTCAACTGATGAAGATTCTTCTACTGAGTCGATAGGTTGTTGCTGTATTAATGATTCTGGTTCAACTGTTGAAGGTAAGGATTCTTCTACTGATTCGAGAGATTGTTTTTGTATTAACGATTGAGGTTCAATTGTTGAAGGTAAGGATTCTTCTACTGATTCGAGAGATTGTTTTTGTATTAACGATTGAGGTTCAATTGTTTGAGATGACGGTTGTGGAGATTCAATTATTGAGGATTCTTCTAGTGAATTGAGGGATTGTTCTTGTATTAATGAGTTAGGTTGAATTGTTGAGGATTTTTCAATTGATTCAAGAGATTGTTCTTGTATTAATGATTCTGGTTCAACTGTTTGAGACAAAGGTTGTGGAGATTCAATTATTGAGGATTCTTCTAGTGAATTGAGGGATTGTTCTTGTATTAATGATTCTGGTTCAATTATTTGAGATGAGGATGTATTCGTATTTTCTGAAGATGGTTGTGGTGATTCAACTAATGAAGATTCTTCTACTGATTCGAGAGATTGTTTTTGTATTAATGAGTTGGATTGAATTGTTGAAGGTAAGATTTGTGGTGATTCAACTAATGAAGATTCTTCTACTGAGTTAAGAGATTGTTGCTGTATTAATGATTCTGGTTCAACTGTTGGAGATAAAGATTCTTCTACTGAATCTAAAGATTGTTCTTGTATTAACGACTGAGATTCGATTCTTGAAGGTGAGGATGTATTCGTATTTTCTGGAGAGTTTTGTGTAGATTCAATTATTTGAGATGAGGATTCTTCTACTGAGTCGAGAGATTGTTTTTGTATTAATGATTGAGGTTCAATTGTTTGAGATGAGGGTTGTGTAGGTTCGACTGATGAGGATTGTTCTACTGAATCGAGGGATTGTTCTTGTATTAATGAGTTGGGTTGAATTGTTGAAGGTGAGATTTGTGGAGATTCAACTGATGAAGGTTCTTCTACCGAGTCGAGAGATTGTTTTTGTATTAATGATTGAGGTTCAACTGTTTGAGATGAGGATATATTAGTATTTTCTAGAGACGGTTGTGTAGGTTCAACTGATGAAGATTCTTCAATTGATTTCAATGATTTTGGTTCAATCGTTGAAGGTGACTGTTGTACTGATTTAATTACTGAGGATTCTTCTACTGAATCTAAAGATTGTTCTTGTATTAACGACTGAGATTCGATTCTTGAAAGTGAGGATGTATTAGTACTTTCTGGAGACGGTTGTGGAGATTCAATTATTAAAGATTCTTCTACTGAGTTGAGAGATTGTTCTTGTACAAACAACTGAGGTTCAATTGTTGAAGCTGAGGATTCTTCTACTGATTCGAGGGATTGTTCTTGTATTAATAATTGAGGTTCAATTGTTGAAGCTGAGGATTCTTCTACTGATTCGAGGGATTGTTTTTGTATTAATGGCTGAGGTTCACTTGTTGAAGGTGAGGATGTATTAGTATTTTCTGGAGAGTTTTGTGTAGATTCAATTATTTGAGATGAGGATTCTTCTACTGAGTCGAGAGATTGTTGCTGTATTAATGATTGAGGTTCAATTGTTTGAGATGAGGGTTGTGTAGATTCAACTAATGAGGATTCTTCTACCGAGTCGAGAGATTGTTGCTGTATTAATGAGTTGGATTCAATTGTTTGAGATGACTGTTGTGTAGGTTCATCATAAATTTGTTGAGAAATATCATTTTCCCATTTAGCCTGAATGACAGGTAAATTATCGGATTGATTCTTGATAGATTGGCTTTCGGAAGGTTCAGGAGTTTGTGAAGAAAGTATTTTGTCAGAAGCGGTGGTGAGAATTCGTGATTGAGTTTGAATTAATTGTTCACCCAAGCGAGGATGAAGTTCTGAAAGAGGATTATTTTGGAGGTTTTCTGCTGTTGAATGATGAATTTGAGATTTTGCTGGATTTTCAGAAGTATTGCGGTTAATATTGGCTTCTGATGTTGACTCTAATTCGGAGTCATCAGTACTAAGTCTATTGATTGTAGAAATAGGTTTTTCGGCAGGTTTTGAACGTGATGAATTTTCTGTAAAAGCGTAAAAATTTTCGGACTGTTCAAACGTTTGAGGCAACATTAATTGTGAAGTTTGAACCAGAGGCGATCGCACTTTCAACATTAACCGTTTTCCTAATATTTCAGGAGGATGCAAAGGATTATTGAAACCTAAAGGAGACATTATTGATTCACCTCTCACGAATTAAATCCCAAAAAATTGTAATTGCTTTAAATTATACTATTCTTGTGTATATGTTATCCTGTTTTCACCTTTATTTAATCGCTTGAAAAATAGCCTGAGTTACTGCGAGTCAATGAACTTGCAGGATTAAATCCTTGACTTTGTTGTTTTGAACCTCCTTGTTTATTGATTGTTAAACCTTCATAGGCTAATGTTAATTCTTCGATAGCAACAGTATTTGAGTCCGCTTGAAAAGAGGGGGCTTTCCAACTCACAGGAACTGAACCAATTAATGTCCAAGACTGCATTGTTTCTCCTTCTAGGTTAAACAGTAATAGAGTAACATTCAAACGTTTTTTTTGAGGTTCTTGCAATATTTTTTCAATCCAGTTTAAGAAAATAGAATCATTAGTAATGCCTCGTTTTAATGTGACTTCTGTAAATTCTGCTTGTCCTAATATAATTCGTTGTTGATCGTTTACACCGCCTTCATTATAAGTTTCTCGCTTAATATTAATTCCTAAACCAGAACACTCACTAAAACAGGCGGAAATCTGGCTATCTATTTCTACATAAAATCGATTGGCTGTCACATAATTGAGTTCGTAGGCTGAGGGTTCTGGACGACTCATTGTCATTATAAAGATCTCCGATAGTTGCAAGTTCGATCTCGTTGATTACGAAGGTCTTCTTTCATCAGTTCATAAACTTTATCACAAATTTTTCGTAATAAAATGGGATCGTTAGTTATCTTTTCAATTAATTGATTTTCTAAATCTTGATCAGACATTTTGATTAATTTTTCTCTGAGTTTTATTTTAATGATCGAATGGGAATTAGTCCCGCAGAATGTAGCAAATGTTGTCCTTCATCTGTTTTCATTATATTAGCAAACGTTTGACCTGCTGAATTTTTTCCTCCTTCTGTTTGATAAATCACAGCAATTGCATATCCTAAAGGATAATCTCCTCGTTCAAAAATTTTAGGATTAGGTTTGTAGCTGCCTTTATCCATACATAAATCAGTTTCTGGTGTAATTGAACTACCATTATTGTGTATAATTGGCTGAACGGCTGTCAGGTTTCCCTCTCCTAAAATGGCTAAAGGATAAACTGAACATTGATTAAACACTTTGCTGAACAAATCAATTCCAATTGTTGCTTGACCTCCTTGTTCAAATTCAGCTAAAGCGATGGCTTGCCCTTTAGTATATCCTGTTTGTGTACAAGCTTTTTTATATTCATTAATAAGATTTATAACATTCATTTCTTGATTATTTTTTCCAGCTAATTGTTTAAAAAGTGAGCTAACTAGAAAAATTTCTTCGGGATTTTGATGGCAAATTGGAATTTTGTTGACGGTTTGATTGGGTACATCAGAAATTCCTAAATCTTCCAATGTTAAGGTTTGATCGGAATAGAGTTGCTTGAGAGAATCTAGAGATATTTTACCCGAAAGTAAATTAGGTAAACTGCCTTCTCGTTGAACATCACTAAAAGCAACATAAGCCAGTAAAGCGTCATAAGCAATGATTTCTATTTCTATTTCATCGCTGTCTTGTAAGTACTGAAGTTCATCTCCAAAAATTGAGGTAACGATAAACTGAGAATCTTTTAAAGCGGACAGAATTGTATTTTCTAAGCGTTCTTGTTGTTGTTCTTCTGCTTCTGTATTATTTCCTTCACGAACAAAAGAGAATAAATCTGGAGATTGGAGATTAAAGGAAGTTTGAGATTGATTCAACTGGTCACCTAAAGATTGATTAATACCATAACCTACTGATTTTTTTAGGGCATTTTCCCATCTTTTATCAGCAGAATAATTAATTTTTTTATTAAGAAAATTCAAAGGGATACTGACTTGATTGATTCGAGATGGGATTGGGTCTTTATCAAATAGTTCGATACTAATAGTTTCGGGTTTTGAGCGAAATATAAATCGCCAAATCCCTATACTTAATAGTCCTAAACTTACTAATATTGCTATAAGAATAATTAGAGGAATTGTCCAAGATTGTTGAGGCTTTTCGTTAGGTAACTGTTCATTTTCAACAACTATACTCTGCGGTGTAATCGCATCGTTAGGATGATCTAAAGGTAGCTTTAATAACTCTCGATGAGCATCTGAAGCCCTTTGAAATTCACCGGAATATAATCTTAAAGTAAAGTTTTTGAGTTCTGGATGACAATGTTGATGCCACTGGAAATCTTGATCTGGACTTTCCTGTTTTCCTCCCGATAAAAGATAGCTAACTTGACCCAAATCTATCAGATCTTGTTGAATAGCTTTTGTTGATAGAGAAGGATGGTGTGCTTCTAATTCTAAAGAATCTAGCAACTTTTCCCATAATGCAATCCGGCTAACATAGACTGAAAAATGTTCATCTTCTTGATCAAAATGAGATTGAATATCATTGGAAACGAGTAATAAACTGTCTAAATTTAGGTTTCCATGACCAATTCCTTTCCGCATACTTTGAGACAAACGAACTTCATAACAGTTGTGTAAAAACTGCAAGGTTTGCAAGACTTGTTTGAGAATTTTACTCACCTGAATAGGTGTTAAAGATTGATGTTGCTGTTCTAGATATTCTCGCAAAGTTAAACAATTGGGCAGGTGTTCGATAATTAAATACCAACGGATATCTTGAGGATTATCCTCATAGAAACTTTTAATGACCTCAACGGGTGCGAGTAAACGAAATTCTTTAACTTTTCCATTTTGATGGTTAACTTCAGCGAGGTAATCTGAATCACTTCGAGTCAAATATTCTTGAATTAATACCTGTTGCTTTTGCTGTGAAACTGGAGTTGCTTCATATTGACGAATCTGTTCGGAATGATTTAAACACTGACCAATTTTATAACGTCTACCAAAGCGATCGCGAATTTCATAACCTTGAACAAGAACTTGTTGCGTTCGATCTTTACGTCGTCGTCGAGAACGTTCTGTTAAAATCGGTCGGTCTAAAGTTGTAGACTGAATGCGAGTTTGTACTCCACCTCTTGGTCGATTTAGTAGAGTGGGTTGGGCTTGAAATGAATGTGTTGAGGGTTGAGGAACAGGCGCTTCTTTCTTTTGTTTATTTTGATCGTTTCCTCCAATTTCAACTTGTTCATAAATTTGCTGCGCCCGCCGCTGAACAATTCGACGAATAACCATATCAGGATGGGAAATAAAGTTAAAAACTTCTCGTCCTTTAGTTCTAGCCGTGTTCACGAATTCAGATAGTCTCATTGCCCGCCCTCCTAATCGTAGTTAGTAACTATTAATAACAAATTTATCTTTGTATTGTTCGGGTCATTTTTATTAAGTTTCGTAGCACAACTTCTCGCTCACGACGAGCAATCATATACTCTGGATCTAACTCCAATACTTGTTCAAAAATGGCTAAGGCATCTTGATATCGACCCAAACGAGACAAAGCAATTCCCCTTGCTGTCATCACACTAACATTGTCAGGACTGAGACTATCGGCTTGAGTATAAGCATTCAAAGCCGCTTTATATTGCTGAAGTTGGAGTAAAATTAATCCCTGATTGTGCCAAGCTTCAAAAGATTGAGGATTTAACTCAACCGCTTGTTCCGTTGCGGCTAAAGCTTCTGTTAATAATTGGGGATCTTGTAAGCGCCATAAAACAACGGCTTGATTGGCGAGAATGCTGGCTTTGAGGAGACGCTCATTAGCGCTGAGAGCGCCGGATAATGCTTGCTGGTAAGCTTCTCGTGCGCCTTGATACAGTTCTTTGGCTTCCTGATACTGTCGTTGCCTACTTAAAAGTTGACCATACTCGCTGAGAATTCGACCGTGATTGTACCAACCTTGAGCATAGCTGGGATCTATCTTAACAGCCCGACGAGTGGATTGCAGGGCTTGTTCATAGTTGATTTCGGCAAATTCATATTGTTGTTGGGCTTGCTGCAGTTGGCCTAAATGCCAGAACATTACCCCTCGGTTATTCCAAGCTTCGATATAATCTTCCTCTAGGGTAATGGCGCGATCGGCAGAAGCTAAACCATCATTATACTGTTCTAATCCCCCTAAAGCTGTACTGCGTTGATTCCAGGCTTTCGCCGGATGAGTATCGCCCCAATTTTGATCCCCAGACAGAGCCGCTTCACAGGCTGTTAAAGCGGGTTGGTATTGTTCGAGTTGATTTAGCACTTCACACTGGTTGACGAGGGCGAGAGAGTAGTTCGGTTGAATTTGAACGGCTCGACTGTAAGAGGTTAAGGCTTGAGCCGTCTGTCCCAAGGTTTGTAGGGCAACGCCTTGTTTTGTCCAAGCTTCGGCATTGTTCGGATTTTCAGCTAAAATTTGTTCGTAGAAACGGACTAAATTTTCAAATTGTTCGGCGATTTCTTCGGCTTCTTGTTCGAGGTTACCCACTTCAAGTGGATTAGATGGAGTGATTTGTTGACGGACAACCAGCAAATATTCTAACGCTTGAGCCGGGGTATTATTGCCCCAATTTTCGTTAATAGCAATCGCTAATTCGCAACTTTCACGGGCTTCTGCGTAGCGTTCGAGTTCTATTAATAAACCACATTTTTCGGTTAAAATCGAGGCGGAATTGGGTGCGATTTTCAAGGCTTGATTGTAAGAAATTATCATATCTTCTAAGCTTTGAATTTGACGGTATTTTGCCCCATCAACGTCTCCTAAACGTTCCAGTTCAGCTACTTCTAAACGTCCTAAATCTCCCAAGGCGATTGATCGCTGTTTCCAAGCCTCAGCCGGACTACTCTGTCCCCAAATCCCATTAATTTGAATCGCTTTTTCACAAGCATTAATCGCTTTTTCGTATTGTTTTAATTCTAAAAATATTGTACATTGCTGCACTAAAACTTGAGAATATTCCGGTTCTTGCTCTAAGATACGATTATAAAAAACTAAGGCTTGAGGATATTGTTTCAACTGTTGTAAGGAATAGCTTAAACTCATCCAAACTTCTAAATTCTCTTGTTTAGGCTTCAGTTCAATCACCCGTTGACAAGCAGCTACTGCTTCAGCATATCGTTCCGTCTGTTCCAGGGTGGCGCAGAGTTCTCGCCAAAATTCCACATTCTCGTAATCAAAGTTAATCAAGGGCAGTTCGGAAGCTGCATCTGGGCTGAGTTCGGGTAGGGAGGGAAATTGGGGCTGTGGGGGACTGGGCAGTGAAGGCTGTGGCGGCGGTTGAGGGATTTCAGGGACTTGCGGCGGTTGAGGAATTTCAGGGACTTGAGGGGGCGATGGGGAAGGCAAACGAGGAGTAGGAACACGGGGAATATTAAGCCCTTGGGCAACAGGGGGTGAGGAATCTGCGACTTGCCGTTGTCTGAATGCACCCGTTGCTTGAACTGCGGTTTGAATACTAAACCCAAGTCCGATGCTAGCAATCGTGATCCATCGCAATGTTGATTTCATTTTAATCAAGACCCAGTAGAATTCTGTTCATTGTGATACGTTTAATTGCATTGAATTGAAATTAACTTTAATTTTTTGTTGGCAAAAACTTAAAATCTCTTAATGAAAAATTGTAATAACAACAGAATAAACACGATTGTAGCAATGCTATTATACTATAGCAATCAGAAATGATTCGTGAGAATTTAGGAGTAGAGATGTAATATATTACGTCTTTACAGGATTTTTGATGAGTTTCATGATTCTCTTCCTTGTTGCCCGTTGCCCGATCCGGTGTTCCCTTCTACAAAAATATTTTCTTACAACTATAGATGAGATTGCTATATTATACTACAGTTATGTTTTTAACTTTTGAGATTTTCTGATCTAAACAATTTATTGTCAACGGATTGTTCATTCTAGTAACGAAATAATACAATGGGAACCGAGTAATGAAACAGAATAGTTATAAAATCGGTCAATTTCTCCCTCTGTTCGTTGTTTTAGGCGTGTTATTTGGGCTAGCCATACCCGTTTCCTCTCAACTTCCGAGAGCGGTGAAAAAATTACAACAAAATAAAGAATGTCGTCGTTGTAACTTAGAAGGGGTAGATCTCAGTGGCTTATTTCTTCAAAGTGTTGATCTCAGCAGAGCTAAACTCAGAGGTGCTAATCTTAGAGGTGCTAATCTGAATAAAGCTAACTTACACCGAGCTGATTTACGAGAGACGGATCTCCGAAATGCTAACCTAAAAGATGCGGATTTAAGCGGGGCAAAATTAGCAGGAGCAGACCTCAGAAATACTCAACTGAATGCCGAAACACTCGACCCAAAATGGCATCTGGTTTGGCAAATTGTCAATCATTCAGAACCTTGGGTAGAAGATTTAAGCGGTCAAGATTTAGCAGGGGCTAATTTAGAAAATGTTGATTTTACTCAAACTCAACTTGTGGGAACAAATTTAGAAGAAACGAATCTCAAAGGGGCAAAGTTTTCTAATATTAATCTGACTCATGCGAAGCTGTTAAGAGCTAATTTATTTATGGCAAATTTGAGCCATGCGGACTTAAGTTATGCTAACTTGCGATATACGGATTTAAGTTATGCAAATCTGAGTCATTCTAATCTCAGTTATACAAATTTGAGTTATTCTATTATTAACGCTACAGACTTGAGTCATAGCGATTTACAAGGAGCCAATTTAGATAAAATTGATCTCGAAAATGCTGACTTAACCAATGCAAATTTAGGAAAAGCCACAGTTGAACCATGAACGAGCCATCTTTTCCAACTCCATCTCCTAATCCTCTTGATCGTCTTCATGTCACAGATGGTTTGATGATCAATGCTCAACGATGGCGTTTAGCACATACCTATTCTCGCCGACGGCAAAATTTACATTATCAATCCTTAAATCAGCCGGGAATTGTATGTGGATTAGGGGTACATCCCACAGAATCTCCGGCGGGTGTACAGTCAAAATTTCAAACAGGGTGGCTAAAAGTTAAACCCGGAATTGCCATTGATGGTGAGGGAAATCCAATCATTATTGATCGTCCGATGGAATTTAGGATTACCGATCCAAAACCTTCTAAAACTGAACCAATTATTGTTTATTTAGTAGCCAGTTATGTCGATCCAGAAGAACTAAGTTTAAGAGACGATCGTGATGTAGTTCGAGAAACCTTTCGTTTAGATCAAAAAACCGATCCACCCAGTCATTTAGAAGTCGAAATTTGTCGAATTAATTTACAGCCAGGAACGGTTCAAATTGATAAACCAAGGGATATATTATTTCCTCAAATTAATGATTTAGATTTGCGTTATCGAATACCAGCGCGATCGCGTCCTCATATTGTTATCAAAGCAGCAATGTTATCCCCACAAGCATCTAAAGGGATGATGTCAGAAGCAGAAGGAAAATATTGCCAACAAAATCTTACTTTTCTGATGCATTCAGTAGAGTCACTTGACTCCAGAATGCAAGGCAGTTCAGAAATTCAGCAAATTCATCTTGAAGGATATGATACTTTTGATTTTGATCTGCTTTATTTAACGGAACAACAAACTCGTGAATTAGGCAATAATCAATTAGAACTCTTAGATGGTTATTTAAAGCAGGGTGGAACAATATTAATTGAAATTGCAATTGATGATGATCTCAATCAAAACTTTAAAGAATTAACGGATTGGGCAAGAGAAGAATTTAACCTTAATTTTCTTGATTGGGATCGATTAATTCCCGATTATTTATTCAAAGTTCATCCATTTTTATTTGCAATCCCGCCTAATGTTAACTATGAACCGATAGAACTATTTTTAGGAGGTGGAATCATTTTGATTATTGGTAGCTTATCAGCCGCATGGGGAATTAGTGAACATACACTTCCTCGAACTGAAATTAGAACAGCACAAGAATTTGGGATAAACCTACTTTATTTTGCTTGGTACAGACGACACCAAACTCAATTATTAGAGGTTGCTTTAGAATAAGTTATTTATCGTTATTAGCAATCACCAAATCAGATATGAAAATCATATACATCGATTCATTTGCCCAAAGTGACTCCCCCTATTGCCTATAGCAAGATTGACTATTGCCTTTTACAATTTGATTTTTTTACAACTCAGATGAGATTGCTATAAATAATATGATAGATTTTATTAGATTAGAAGTTGAACCCAAATACATTAAATTACAGCAAGGTTCACCCACTTCTTTATCCTTTAAAGCTTATGTCACCAACTACAGTCAAGACTTTCATAGTTTTTATCTAGAGCTAATTGTACCCGGAATTGATCCAGAATCTAACATTAAATGGTATAGCACAGAACCTCAAGTTGCAGCCAAAAAACCGCCCGGTGCAGTGACTGAATTCACCGTTAATATTCATCGTTCTCCCCGTCCAGGCTATGAAAATCCATTAGATTTAACAGTGAGGGCAATTGCCATAGAAAATCCCGAATTGTTAACCACAGAAACCCTAACTTTAAAGCTAGAAGCCGCGCTTAAACCGCTGGATTTACTCGTTCTTTCTCCTAAAGATGGATTCAAAGGATATCCGGGTGAAATTATTGAAATTCCGGTTACGGTCTCCAATTTTAGTCAAAATGAAATGGCAGTTACTTTGACTTTTATCGGCGAAGAAGGACTTGAATCTAGTTGGATGATTGATGGCAGTGAAAGACGAATTTCAGAACTTAATCCAGGTGAACCTCAATCAGTTATTTTTGAATGTAAACCGCCAGAAGAAGGTCAAGCATTGAGTCAAACTTACAGCTTTAGAATTATGGCTAAAGCGAATCGAGTCCTCAATCCTGAACCGGAAGTTAGGGGAACACTTGAAGTTTTACCGAAGGGAATTGTTGCCTGGGAATGCGATCCGGTTGAGCAAGTTTTATCTGGTATTCGGTTGAATAATAGTGTTGATTATACCATTAAATTAGAGAATAAGAGTAATACGAATCAAGATATATTTTTTGATATTATTGAAAAAACTAAAAGACCTCATCGCCTGAGTATATTGTCAGTTGAAGGAGAAGAAAAACAGCTTTTTATCGAACCCGATCAACCGCAATCTTATTATCTGTATAAAGGCTTAAATTTTGAGACAATTTATTCCGAAAATTCAGCAGTACAAAAACTGAAAGTGAGTAAATCTCGTTCTTGGTTAGGCATTGGCAATCCGCTTAAATTCCAACTAAAACCCTATTTATTAAACCCAGATTATAACGTTCCCAAAACTCCTGTTTTTCTCAAACCAGACAATCAAACAATTACCCTAGACGTTAAGCCTATCATTCCATTTTGGTTACAGCTTTTAGTTCTTTTGTTAATCCTTTTATTGGGTGGAATGTGGTGGTTACTTAAGCCCAAAAATCATCATACCGATCCCGTGAACTCTGTTGCTTTTGATGGAAAAGCCAATACCGTCATTAGTGGTTCTAGCGATCGCAGTATTCGCTATTGGCAAGTGGAAATCAATCAACTTCAGCCCCCCGAAGTGATTACAGATGAGAATGAAAAAGCGGTGCGTGTTGTTCGTTTTTTACCGAAAGATAATCAACAAGTGGCAGCGGGTTTAGAGACTGGAGAAATTAATCTTTGGAATATTACAAATAAACAAAGACAAGAAACACTTTATCTTGAAGAAAATAGAAATGATCGTGTTTTCGGCTTAGAATTTACTAAAGATTCTCGTTATTTATTCAGCGCACATGGAAGCGGAACGGTGCGAGTGTGGGATTTAGCAACAATTGACTCTAGCTTGAATTCATCAGAAAATCGACAAACTTATAAAGATCAACAGCGTTCGGGACTTGAACCTGTTGCAGAAACCTATGACCTTTACGTAAATAACCGAAGAATTGGTCGAGAATTAATTTTCAAAAAACCCTTTGCATTACTCACCTTAGCAATTAGTGAACGTCAAAATCAGCCTAGATTAGTCTTTTTTGCAGGTCAATATAATCAGTTAGTGATTTGGGAGAATTGGGAAAGCTGGCAGAAATGGCAAGAATTAAATTATAACTATTATTACGATAATTATTATAACTTTACTAGTGAAAATGATTTTTTACAGCAAAGAAAACAACAATTTAAAACTCGGAATAAGTTATATTATCTGCCTTATGTTTGGGAAAATAAATCTGATAATTTTGAGAATAATTTAATCAATCAATATCACTATATTACCAGTCTAGCCACCCACGAAGATATTGAGGGTAGGAACTTTCCCAATTTGTTAGCCAGTGCAGATACAGAAGGATATATTACCCTCTGGAACTTGGATAAAATTCGTGAATGTATTAAACAATCACCCGGACAGGGTGAGACTCTTAACTGTTCTGAAGCGAGGTTAGAACAGTGGAATAATGGTCATAACCGCCAACCGGTTCGCACAGTTGCATGGAGTCAAAATGGCTGCTATCTTGCCAGTACTGGAGATGATGGACGAGTGATGCTATGGTCATTAAATCCCGATGGAACGCGAGTTAATGAAACAGGAAAAATTGTTGCTCAATTTCCTGGAACTAGACTCAATAGCGTTGATATTAAAACCTTTGATGATGAAATTCGCCTCACCTTTGATGGAGAAAATCATTATGTCAATATCAGAAAAATAAAAATCAAAGAAATGTCAGACTGCATGGATGAACGAAGAACCCGTTAGTAACTGTTATTAAACTGGAGATATTTAGGATGCAATCAACCCGTACCCCTATTATTATTCACGAAGACGAGACTAATAAAAACCTCAATATTTGGCGAGGTTCAACAGAAAAATGTCGCTTTAAAGTCACAAATTCAGATAACCAAGACTTGTTAATTGTTGTTTGGATCAAAGCCAATGATGGTCGTTCAAAGTCGATAGAAGAATGGTGTACAATTATAGATGATCGCTCATCGATTAATAATCGTCTTCGATTGAAGCCAGAGGAATCTCTCTCAATTGATCTTCAATTTGAAGTTCCCCAGCAAGCAGCACCTGGGACTTATTATTATACAGTATTTGCAGAAGCGCCTGAACAATATCCCGATCAAGTTTTTCGTCGTCCTCAACAACTTCGAGTTCGTTTAGATCGCGAAATAGAGTGGGATGATGAACCCGAATTTATCCTTCCTGTTACTAATCCGAATAAACCCTATGAACTTCAAGCTGGCGAAGAAGTAGAAATTCCAATTCAAGTCAAAAATCGATCTAAATTAGTAGATCGGTTTTACATTATTTGTCCCGATTTAGAACCAGATTGGTATGAGGTTCGCTATCCAGAAGTGAATACCAATTTACCCGGATTAATTCAAGAGACAGATGGACTAAAACTTAACCCAGAAGATCCCCCAGGAGAGATTAAATTAATCTTGCATCCGCCGAAGTATACTCCTGCAGGCAGCTATTTTCCCACCATTCGGCTCATTTCAAAAAATAATGAATCTCAGTTGATGATTCGGGTATTTTATTTATTAATTTTACCAGATTATCAATTAAATTGTACGCTTAAACCCACTAAAAATAAAGTGAAAAAAGGTAAGGCTAGTTTTGAGATTGAGCTAGGTAATGAAGGAAATACCAAACGTCATCTCATCTTATCTCCTAATTTGATTCGACAAGAAAAACTCTGGAATTACTCTTTTTATCCCCATTCCGATATTCAGCTTTTTCCAAATAAAAGAAAAAAAACAACTTTACAACTGCAACGTAAAGCCTGGCGATGGCGGCGTTTAATTCCGAGAAAAGCTTTAGAACTTCCTTTTGATATTGAGATAGAAGACACTCAAAATAGACCCTTAGATCGCGAATCACTTCAAGGAGTATTGATTTGGGATAAAAGTCCGTGGTGGCATTTATGGCTATTAATTTTATTGGCATTGGGTATGTTAATCGGAACTGCATTTGCCATTTGGTGGAATTACTTCAAAATGCCTCCTTTACCTAAAATTAATGAATTTAGTACCCTCAAACCTAGCCAAAAATATCAAGAAGGTGAACCCATTAACATTGAGTGGGAAGTTCGCCACCCTCAACAATTAGATAAACTGGTTTTAACTCGTATTGACAGTCAAGGAAACCGTGAATTTAAAAACTATCCATTTTCAGAAGGAAAAGCAAATTTTTTAGATGAAACCCGCAGCAATTCTGAATCTTGTCAACTGAATGAAGCGGAAAAAGTCAGTCGTTGCAGCCTTACTCTAGCGCCACCTTCTCCTAATAAATATACCCTAAAAATTGAAACTTTTCCTAAATCTATTAATCAGCGATTTAGAAAGCGTTCATCAAATGATGCTTCGGATTCTAGTCAAACTGATACAATTGAAGTCATTCCCAAACCTCAACCAACATTATCTCAACTCAACGATATAACGTCTCCAAAATCAACCTATTCAAAAGTTCAACAAGAAGAAATTGTTCTTCAGTTTGGTCTCAAAAATCAGAGTCAACTTTCTCAACTCGATATCATTACTCAAGGAAGCGATCAAGTCATTAGAACGGCTTCTTATATAAAAGGCTTAGAAAATGCTCAACTTCAGCCTAGAGATGTCGGAAATACTTGGGGTAATTTAGTGTGTCAAGTCGCAGATAAACCGGAAAACTTAAACTGTGAATGGAGTTTAAATACTCGTTCAATTGAACCGGGAAATTATACCTTTAAAGTTGCAGTTTATTCTTTCTCCAATCCCAAAGAACCTTCAGATTCTCAAACGCTACAAAATACAATTGTTGTTCAACCCGAACCTTTACCCGAACTTGAGCAATTTACAGTATCAAAAGCGGTTTATCAAGAAACTCAAAAAGAACCGATAAAATTCAACTGGCTGATTCAAAATCCTAACTCCATTCAAGAGTTGATAATAACTGCTCAAAGTCAAACGGGTTCGAGTCAAGAAATTCAACGATATCAATACCCGAGTCAAGTGAGCCAATTCTGTTCAATTCCTACAACTGTTGATTTACCACTCTTATGTCGAGATGTTCCAGCAACAACTTTACCCCCTGGAGAATATATATTTCAACTCGATGTCATTCCAAAAAAAGCAGAAGAAACGGCTAAGATTACTCGCTCTTCACCCCCAGTGAAAGTGATACCAACACCGATTGAAATTGAATTTAAAGTTAATAATCAATCAGTTACTCAACCTGTAGAAAATTATCCGCCCATTGCTATTAGTCCAGGAAGCGCACCTGTTTTTCTTCAATTAGCATGGAAAGTCGAAGGCGGCGAGGGAATTCAAGTCGAATTACAACCCTTAATTGGAGTAATACAACCAGAAGGTTCCATGACTTATACCATTAGTCAAGCTCCCCTAGCTGAAACTATTACCTTGCAAGTGACTAATAGTTTAGGCGAACAAGAAACCCGATCTATTGTGATTCAAACCTATGAGTCTAACAGTTCGAGTCCGAGTCAATTTTCTTTCCCTAAAACAGGAGAATTAGAAAAACCAGAATCAGATTTTATTCAACCTGTCCCCTCCGAACCGAGTCTTTTAGAACCTGTAGAAATTCCACCGCAGGCTGATTAAAGGGCTGAATTCAAATTTCCTGTATAATATTAATCTGTAGGTTGGGTTGAAGCATGAAACCCAACAAACACAACTTTCTACCAATTCAACTCAATTGTGGGAAAATGAGTTAATATTATCATGTTGGGTTTCTCTTTCGTTCTATCCAACCTACGATTTTCATATTGATTAGGAAAATGGATTAATATTATCATGTTGGGTTTCACTTTTGTTCAACCCAACCTACGGCTTAATATTCCTGAATAATATTTAACTCATAAGTACAAAAAGCAGGTTTATATTGTTCAATAATTTCTCGGACTAAAGGTTCATCAATCTGATTAGGAAACTCAGCTCGTAAATGAATAATAAAGTGATAAGCACGCCCACCTCCTAGCATTGAATCTTGATTTAAATGGGTTGCGCCCAGCACAAAACCTCGATTAAAATCTTCCCCCAGACTAATATGTTTTTCAGCTTCAGGTAAGTGTTCATCTAAAGGTAAACCTGTAAAAAGATGTAGATAAAACCGTAAACCTTTACGAGTTCCATGCCAACGATAAAGGGTAATTGCATTGCGAATTAGGCGACGCTGAATATCAAGTGACCAACGAGAATCCATTTTCCAACCCACCCATTGTGCCAGAAACGGAAGCATTGCTTCGGGTGCGGTTAAAGGGTCAAGATAAGCCCATAAATTATCGGTAGTTTGAATAGCTGGATCGTAGGTTTCTTCAAGTATTTTTAAGAAACGACTGAGAAAATCTGTTTTGCTATAAAGAACAGGTAAAAAGTCTAAATATTCAATTCGGGGACGAGTTTTTAAATCAAAAACTTGATAACTAATTAAGGGATTATTAGGATGATTCCGATAAACAAAAAGTTGGGCAAAATAATTAATTTCTAATTCAGTTTTTTGTGGACTTAAAGCAGCTTGAGTTTCAAAGAAGGTTTGCGGAAATTCAAACTCAATTTCTACTTCTTGTTTGTGTTGAGGTGCAATAGTGAGTTGATAGCTGAACCCTTGAATATTTTGGGCTGGAGTGATACCATTATTAACAGTTTGCTGATACCATTGACACCAATTTGGATTAATATCGGGTTCAATTTTGAGCTGTAAATTGAGTGCAAGAGATTCCTCGGACTGATTCTCTAATTGCAGGACAATTTCACTCGGTTCTCCTGGATAAACTTGCAGCGTTGTTGTTCTAATGTTTTCGGTTTGACGACTCGATAAGGCGAACTTTTCTGAACTTCCACTATCGGGAAGTTGCATAGCGGTGAGTCGTAGGTGGAGGGTTGGACGAGAGTTAGCTGAAGTCATCCAATATGATAATTTAAGTCTTAACGATCCTGTATTAATTTAATCTGGTGAGCTGTTTTTCGTTCCTCGTTGTCTGCTTGATTATCCCAAGAACAAACCACTCCAAATTCACTGGGATAAATAACAGGTTCGGGTATGGGAGCAACGATCCAATGATGGCGATCTTGTTGACGAATTCCTCTGAGTTCTAACGTTTTTAAATAACGAACATGGGGAATTTGCTGATAGAATTTTTGACAATAGGCAATAACATCTGATGGATAAACTGGATGTCCTAGCGGCCAGCCTTTACCATTTGTTCCCCCGACAATTGGATGGAGAAAGCGATACAATAGTTGTTTAAATTGAAAAGAAATATATTCGCGATCGCCATCAGACCCAATCAGAACAGCCGCTTCTACTTTTACCCCAATATATTTAGGTTCTCGCAACAAAATCTTTACTCCTAAAGGTTTGCGATCGTCCAAATAAGCTTTAATTTTTGTTGCCATTTCATCATTAAGTTTTAAGTCTTCGGGAGATAAACCCCAACTCAAATCCTGAGTGTCTGCTTTTGGTATGGTTAAAATACACACCTGACCCGGCTCAATGGCATCTGAATCTATCCAACGCTTACCCATTTCCCAATTTACATCCAGACAATGAGCGCGAGCCACATCAGCACCCGGCACTCCCATCGCATGGTATTCAAAATCATCTCGAGTAATAGCCCGTTGACTGGATCGCAATATTCCCGGTACGCGCAAAACTGCTTTTTCCAAAGACTCCGGTTCCGTTCCTCCCGTCGCGGCTTCATAGTTAATCACTCCTTTAACATAAGGGATCGCCGACCGCATCACCGTTAACGTTTCCGCCTCAACATTTCCCTTCGTTCCTCCCCCAGTCCGATAAGCCTTCATATAAATCTCTGACCCCGGTGGTGGAACTTGACCATACTGACGCTCTTGCGCTTTTGCTTCCGTATCCACCCTCACCGGAGCCAAAGCATTAGCAGAGGCTTCTGTCCCAGTAAACTGGGTTTGGAGACGGTCTGCGGTTTGCATACGAGTTCGTGCTTCGGTTTGTAACTTCAATTGACTCGGTTCGCGAATCAACGGCCCAAACTGAACCACACTGGTTTGGGAGTCAATTAAATAATCAGGATCGCTGGCCTTCGAGTCGGCAAAATCAGAAACTTCTCTCCAACGTTCACGGGGTTTGCGATCGCCGGGAGGCTGAATTTCGATATATTCATGATCTTGTCGTTCTAAAACGGGTTTTCCCTGCAATTCAAACACTTGACCCGCTTTACCGTTACTCACCCCTAACAATTCATCGCGTACCCAAACACATTGGGTCGCCTCAACGGTTCCGCCAATGGCACGTACCGACAGACCAAAAATCAACGGAGAACTGCTGTAACCGTATTCTGGCAGGTCATCATCTTGCAAATATCGATAAATACAACGAATCCAACGACCCTGATATTGAGTTCCTAAATCATCCTCTGGCCAGTCTGTCGGGAGATGTAAAATGATATCTGCTCCCTGTTCAGGATTGGGACCTTGTTGAGTCATTTCTGCAAAACTAAATCCATCTGTACGATCGTCATTTTCCTGTCGCAAAACTGAAACCCATTCTCGACCATTCCAGGCTTCCCACTCTCGCGGCGGATTTCTCGGATCAATTCCAGTTGCCGTAGCGGCTTGTCCTTTTAAAGTGATCGCCAGAATATTCCCTTCAATACTATTTTCTTCACCCGTTGCTTTCGGTTCAATCACAAAATAGAAACAATTTCCTCGTTGTGGTGATTGATCAAAAATTGGGGTACGAATTGTACTCAGCCATTCTCCGTCTTCTTGACGACTCCAAAATGATCGCGATCGCGGAAAAATTACTTCTAAACTCTGATGACTCAGATTTGCACTATCGTCATATTCTGTAGCTTTCAGGAAACATTTAATTCGAGGAACTCCAATTAATAACGGTCGATCTGTACTAAAAATAATAGCTTCTTCGGTTTCTGTCCGTTCAGTAGAAACTTCTGTTCCGGCTGAAATGGGAAACGGTATAGTTTGAGCTTTTGTCAGTTCAAATGTAACTTGTGTTCGTGCCGCAGACGGCGGTTGTAAACGAATCCCCAACATCTCCAAAAATACAATATAATTTCGTAGCGGCACTTGATTAAACCGATACAACATCTGATCGGTGAGCCAAGAAAACAGTTCAATCATGGTAATCCCTGGATCGCTGGGATTATGATTCGTCCACTCCGGACAATAGCGCGGAATTCGCAGTAAACATTCCTGCACTAAATCTTCAAATTTGCGATCGTCAAGATTCGGTTTGGGTAAATTTGGCAGAAAATCAAAGCTCGCCATGCTGCTAATATGAGGAATTAATACTGATTATTGTGATTGAATCGTGGGTTCAAGGTAGAAAGGATAAACCAAACTACGACTTTCAAGACTGTTTTTGGGTTGATAGATAATTTCTAGTTCTACCATACCTCTAATTGGGTCTGGGTTGGTTCGTACTTCTTTCAAAATAATCCGAGGTTCCCACATTTCCAAAGCTTCTTCGACGTAGAGACGCAGCAGTAACAGGGTTTCGCGGTTGAGGGGCGCAAATACTAATTCCGACAAACGGCAACCAAAATCAGGCCGATAAACCCGTTCTCCTAGGTCAGTACTGAGGATAATCGAAATGGACTCTTCGATGTTACGAGTGGATGAACTCAGCAGCACGCCTCCAGTGACGCTGGTTTGACCGGGAAACGCAATCCCTGATCCGATATAATCTGGAGGTTGATTGTTATCTGCAAGTGGCATTTGGATCTTGATTAAGTTTTGCCGTTCGCCAATGCTTATTATACTAAATTCAGGTAACAGTGAGCTGAACCTATTTTTGTGTTAATCTAACCTTAAGTTCCAGGGAGCTGCTATGAATCCAATTGACAAATCGCAGCATTTTCACGCTATCTACAAGCGAACAGAGGAATTAATCGAACTGACTGGCAGTCGTTTATCTCAAGAAACGGTGGAGTCTATTTTATCAATCGCCAAGTTGATTACAGAAATTAGTCAAGATTGCGATCGCTTCCGAGTTGAAATTAAACAACAGTTAGAACCCCGTGCCAAAGCTGTCTCTAAAACTGAATCTTTAGAGAAAGTTCAACAACAATTGAGCCGAATGATTGAAGTGTCTCAAGGTGGAGATCGACCCGCAAAAACGGTTCAAGACTTTGCTTCATCGGTGAATAAATGGCGAGAAAATTTTGTGACCGTGCTACATCAAATTGAAATTGCCGAACAAGAAGCACGGGTGAAAGAAAAGCGGTTAAATCTTTCTTTGGAATTAAAGGATCTGCAAAATACTGTTCTCAATAGTTCCTATAATAATGCTCAAAAATTAGAACGGTTAAAAGAACTACTCACTTTAGAAAATCAGCTTCAATCTGTACAACATTCGTTTCAAGGGACAGCAAATTGGAAAGATTTAGAACGAGAAATTAATCAGTTAGCAGAACAAGTAAAAGCTGTACAAACTGAATTCAATACAAATTCTTCCTCTCAGATCATTACAGACAAGCCCTCTTAAACTTTAAATTGCGCTATTGTAGGTTTGACTAAAGATTATTCCATTTAAAGTAGGTTGGGTTGAGGTGGGAAACCCAACATTATTAGGTTTTGCTAGATTTGTGATACGGCTAAAGCCACGCGCGCGCGAAAGCGAACTTTTCTAAGACTGTCAACTCACGGTGTTGGGTTTCACTTTACAATTAAATTAATTGGGTTTTTAAAAACTTTTAATGGGTTCAACCCAACCTACAGGCTTGCGATCACGAACTTAAACTTTAAATCGCGCTATTATAGTATGGTAATCATTGCTAAAAACTTGATCAAAGTAGGAGTAAAAGATGAGCCAAACAGATATTCAGTATGTATTAGATGAACAAGGAGAAACCATTGCTGTCATTGTTCCAATTGATTTATGGCGCGATATTGAATCGGAAAAGGAAACTGCGTATTTGTTGAAAAGTAAAACAATGAAATGCCGTCTTTTAGAAGCTAAAAATCGTCAAGGTGGAATGGGGTTAGAGGAAGTCTGTGAAAAACAGTGCTAGAAGATAAAATTAGAATTCTTGCTTGCAGATATCACTATTAAATAATGGCGATCGCTGTTTTATTTTCCTTCAATTTTTGCAATCGCTTCAACTGGGGATAACTCTCCTGAAATTACCGCCAAAATTCCCGGTAAATATTCATCCATCATCATGACATTAGTATAAACTAACGGTTGAATTAAAGCCGAACTGAGAGCATCTCCTTCCACATCAATTGAAGTTTTGAAGCGAATTTCACCATCGGTAAAATCTAGTTCAAAATTACCAATAATTGTGCCATAATTAGCTCTAGCAATATATTCTGCGATCGCTTGTTTTTTATCTTCGGGCGCATTAACCGAACAAATCGAATAGAAAACAAACTGTTGTTGTGCTTCTCTCACTTTAGCGTAACAGTTCCATCTCCCATTTTTTCCTTCAAATACGGAACTGATAGCTAAATCTCCTTGAATCTTGGTAAACGGCCAGTCATCCTCAGTAAAAAAGTTAAGAACCGCCTGAAAAAGAAAAGGATTGGGAGAAGATTTTGAGGTAAGATCTTGAAACAAGTTAGACAGTGTTCCGACCGTTTCATCAGCAAAATCTTGCATCGCATTATCCAAACTTCCCCCAACTACATCAGTAAAAAAGCGGCTGATATTTTCTGATAATTCTTCCTCGGAAACTGAGTCAATCTTTAAAGTCTGAGGACTAACATAAGACCAAAACGTACGATAACCAATTTCTCCTGAGTTTTGCTGTTGTTTAACCGATAAAGCCAACCAATTTTCAGTTTCTAACAAAGTGAAAGGATGGTCAGTTTCAAGGGATGTATGGCTGTCTGGTGAGGAGGCTTGCTGTTGACTGAGGTTAGACAGATAAAAAGCCGTTTCTTCGGCATTACTCGCCTGTTGAAGCAGCAGAGACAGTTTATCCAGTTTGAGACTGGCTTCGATATGGATATCGAGTTCGGGTTTAAACTGACCATTAGTTAAAGGAGTCCGAACTTCCGGTTTGAGATTAAATAATGCTTCGCTGTCAATTCGATGATAGAGTTCAGGCGTAACTGAAAAACTTAGGCGACACTCAATAATTTCGTTATCTTGTTTAGTGAGGGATAGGGAAGTTGTGCGAATGGTTAAGGGAAAGTGGGAGGAGTTCTTTAATCTTAACTCTTTGTCTAAGGGAAAGTTGTCAATCTGATTAGCCATAATTTTATCAATTATTTACCTAAATTCCAACATTGACCTAAATTCTATTCATACCCAATTCCTTCAATGTAGGTTGGGTAGAACGAAAGTGAAACCCAACATTGACCTAAATTCCAACATTGACCTAATTCTATTCATACCCAATTCCTTCAATGTAGGTTGGGTAGAACGAAAGTGAAACCCAACATTGACCTAAATTCCAACATTGACCTAAATTCCAACATTGACCTAAATTTTATTCATACCCAATTCCTTCAATCAAGTAAATCGCTTCATCTTTCCCCCAATTTGGTGTCAGTACAGCATTTTTTACATATCGATGAAAGCTAGAATATTCCCAGTCTTTAGGTGCATGAACCAAGCCATGTTTAACCGGATTGTAATGAATATAATCGATATGTTGCATCAAGTCTTTTTCATCTCGGATATAATGTTCCCAAAATCGCCTTTGCCAAATGGCTTGCTCATTTTTTCGTTGTCGGGATAATGAGGGTTGTTGTTTATATTTGGAATGACACCGACGGCTAAATTCGCTTTTAATCAGTCGCCAACGTGTAGAGAAGTCGCGATCATTTTCGGGTAATGTCCAAATACAATGCAAATGATCGGGGAGAATGACAATAGCGTCAATTACAAACGGATGATTGACCATGACATAGCGAAAACTTTTCCGCAGAAGCGCTATGTTATCCGGTTCACAAAGAATTTTACGCCGTTGATGGGTAACAACGGTAAAAAAGTAGGTTCCTCCATTGATTTTGGCACGACGATATTGCATATTCTTTTAAAACGTAGGTTGGGTAGAACAAAGGTGAAACCCAACATCATATTAATTCATTCTTCCATCATTGAGTTGAATTGGTTTAGGGGTTGTTTTTGTTGGGTTTCATGCTTCAACCCAACCTACAAGATTTAGGAATTTGAATCGTCAGAGTCTTCAATCTCGTCTAAGTTGTGTTTCTCTATTAGTTTTTGCTGTTCCGGTTGAGACAGCCACAGTTCTAAAGCCTCATTAAACAGTTCAGAAATACTGGTATTTCTTAGTGCTGCTAACGTTTTAACTAAAATCGCTACATCCTCGTCTGTGAAAACTCTAAACTCTGGTTTTCTTTTCGCACTCATCCCAAATCCCTTGTAGTATACGCTTCCACATTGTCCTATACAAAATTTGGCTTTTGTGGTAATGTGGCATTGTGGCAAAATACATGGATAGTTATGGTTACACTCTCAGATGATGAAGTGACTTTGATCAAGTCGATTCTGATTGCACTCAGACAGATCAAGGTTCGGGATATCGATCAAGCGTTGGTCGCGTTGTCAAAAGGGGAAACAGCAAAAACCAAGCTTCGTAAACGGAGGCTAGAAAAATGATTGTATTGACAGACGAACAGGCTAATGCAGTTCATCGCTTGCTGACTTGTGTTCTGCTGAATGAACCCTATCAAATCTTGGATGTAGAAGACGCTCTTATTTGGATATCACCCGAAAACCGACAAATTCTTTGTCCATTTGATTCATTATGGTCGAAAAATTTAGCTCAAGAAATTGTTCGGGAGTTGAGAAATCGACCCTAAACTGTTGACACCTTTGAAAAATGGCTTGTGTTGATAATATTTATAGGGGTTGGGTCGAGCAAAAGCAACACCCAACTTACTTGATTAATAAACTACGCGATCGCCAATCAACAGTAGGTTGGGTTGAGGTATGAAACCCAACATTATCAGGTAATGCTAGGGGTGCGATACGGCAATCGCCACGCGCGCGCGATCGCGAACTCCCCCTGTTTTCAGAATGATCGCCAATCAAAAGTAGGTTGGGTTGAGGTATGAAACCCAACATTATCAGGTAATACTTGACAAGCGAATCGCGAACTCCCACTTTTTTAAGAATGTAAACTCACGGCGTTGAGTTTCGCTTTGCTGTTGAATTGATTGGGTTTTTATTAATTCGCTCAACTCAATCTACAGGCGATCGCATTACAGGCAATCGCACTATTTTGCCTCGATTACTCTTCCATTACTGCCAATACGAATTGCTACAATATGACTAAGCATATCAACATAGGAATCGAAGACAATATGAGAAGCATCAATCAGTAGATCTCCACTTGCTAGGTTGTCCCATAAATCTTCTTCAGCATACTCATAAATTTTCTGGTTCTCAGAATGATTGAGTTGAATCGCGAGGCTCGACTGTCCCGTCTCTAGCCACTCACCAATCGGGAAAAAATTGATTTCGTCCAACAAGCCTCTTTGATCTTCGTTGTCGTAACCTCTTAAGCCGAGCATGTACCAAATCTGCTCTAGATTGTCTGAGCGCGGTGACCAACCAGTAAACTGATCAAATCTAACCCATACAAGTTGTTCATATGCTACATAAGCGAGAGTTTGACGAATAGCTCTTAGCCATTCTGGCAGCTTAACCTGTTCAGCTGCCTCAATTGCATCAATAAACTGAGGTAATTCTTTATAAAAGGTAAGTTCCGGAAAGCATTTAATAAAGCTTAAAAGTCCCTCTTTTGTATTTTCTGGAAGTGTAGATGTATTGACCCAAATCTTAGCTTCGTCTGCACTTGCCTCAATACACCCTTGTCTTTCAAATTTCATATTTATCTCTCCTTATCATCAAAATTTTCTATCCTTCAAACTTATTCTTCCATTGGTTGAACTCTTTCTTTATATTTGGAATGGCGACATTCTGTTTATTTGAAATGTTGTCTAGGGTAACTTTATTGCCTGTACTATTACAATAATCATCATCAATTGCATTTTTACTCTTACTTCCATCCCAGATTGTGTTGTCAAAGTGGCTTTCGATTTTTCCTAACAATTCCTTGCAACTCTTACTGGTCTCAAAAAAACTATGAAGTTCCTGATGCCACTTGAACTCCTTCATCGTTTGCTTACTAGGCTTACCATTTTTAAGGCGATATATAGCTCCGACATGACCCTGAAGGATATATTTTCCGTTGTCTTTGTCTTTCACATCTGAATATTCGGGGTTAAATACAAGATACGTTGTTGAAGTTCGCACTTCGTGCTGAAAATCAATCCACTTAGTACCATCAGCAAAATTCTTAGCATTGCTGGCACGTTCAACTACCTTATTGATTTTTTCGCAAGGAAGCCATTCATGTTTTCCTTTATCGGCAGCACGAAACTGATTTTTTATCTCAGCTTTACAATCTTTATTCTGCCAGAATTTATCAAATTTAGTACTTTGACAAGTCTTCATGAACTTGATAATTCCTCCAGCTTTTTTGATCTCTTCCTTAAGTTCTTCAACTTCAAGGCTGATTGTTTTACGCTTTTTCTTTGGTGGTGTATCTCCTTGGGGATTAATTTTTCCTTCAACGTGCGCGGTTATTGTTTCTTCAGTTTCTTGATCAACGACAAGTTTAAGTCTAGTTAAATTATGCTTTTTCTTAATAATTGGTAACTTCTTACTAACATCTTCAAAAGAGAGATCGTTATCTTGAACTAGCTCATTAGCCTTGTCTAAGGCTTTGTCGAGATCTTTTTTCTTTTGGGTCTCATTTCTTTCATCATGCTCCTTCTTACCCTTACCCTTCTTCCCTTTAAATAACTTCCTCGCCTTCTGCAACACCTTCTCGATCGCATCATCAATCCGCTTGCGAACCTTCTCAACAATATCTTGAACCTTCTTCGCCAAGCCGCCAATTCCTAACAGAGAAGCGAGGAAACCAATCACCACGGGCAGGGCTTTCACCAGGGCATTTTCGACCAATTTCGCCGCCCCACCAACGGCACCTTGGGCGATCGCAATTACCGCATCAATCACCGCATTTACCAGTTCCATCACCTGGCTACCCTGGTTGACGAAGAACATAATAATGTCATAAATTGCCATTGCCGCCTTGACGAAGGCTGAAGCCGGGTTCAATAGCCCCAGAATCCACTTCACCCCGGCCTGAATCACCTGAACAATTAGCAGATTCTTGATCTCGCCCATCACCGATTCTTTCAGGTCGCTGAAGTCACTTTGAACCTGTTCCCAGAGTCCGGTCGGCCCTTTATCTCGGAGAACCTGAACCATTCCGACGCTTTCTTCCATTCCCGTAACAGTTTTCTCGCCGAACATCTTCGTCGCTTTACCTCGGATGGTGTTCCAGCTTAGTCCCAAGATTTGAGTTGTCAGGCTAAAGATGCCTTTGAGACTGAAAATATCTTCTGGAATTTCAATCCCCATAGAACCCATTGTTCCGGTTAACCAACCGACTAAACCGCTTTGTAGGTGATTCGTAATATTACCCAGGAAGTTCTCTAAACCCTGACGCAAACCTGTAATCAGATTATTCAAGAAGCCGATGGGGTCTTGGATAATGGCTGTAATAGCCTCTTTCGCCTTGGAGAGAATATTCTCCAACATGGCTTTGATCTCTTGAATGGTTTTGATGACGCTTGCAATGGCATCTATGGCTTTATCAATCAACCCCTCGTTTTCCGCTTTCATCTCCTCAATGCGGGCATCTACTTCTTGTAAGCGATCGCGATACCGTTCTGCTAAAGTATCAACCAGTTGATCGTATTTGTCCTGAACCTGTTGTTCGAGATCGTCAAATTTTGATTGAATATTGCTGGCTGCTTCTTGACCGATATGTTGTAAATCTTCCGGCAAACTGGTGACATAGTCTTTAATTTCCTGGCGACCCTCGGTAATTTTCTGTTTGGCTGCGGTGAGGCGTTCGGAAACTGTGTTGGCAATTTCAGTCAGGGCGACATCCATTTTATCCAGATACAATTTTCGTCCGTCCTCAAAGAACTGGTTAATCTCATCCGGCATTCCCGCAAAGAAATCTACAACCGCCAAAACCCCACCAATGAAGGGTGTACCATACCGTTCGTTTCGATAGTCAGCCAGTTTGCCATCGACATAGTTTTCAAATTCCTGTTTGGCTTGATTTGCCGCTTCATCAAACTTGCTAATCACATCCTGTTCTAAACTGCTGAGGCTACTATCTACCTCTCCCTTCACCCGTTCATAAATACCATTAATATGATCGGCAATTTCTGTGCGTTTTTGTTCGTCGTTATCTTTTGTCTGTCCCTGCAAACCTTCCACCTGAGACATGGAATCTTGTCGCTGAGCGTGCATCGCCTCGGTTTGGTTGGCTGCGGTACTTTTGGCTTCTGATTTGGCTTGAGCGATGGTTTGCTGTTCTTTCTGGCGGTATTCTTTGGGAGCCTCAACTGCATCTGTCTGGGCTTTGTTCTTGTGATCTAAAGCGGCTTGAAATTCCGGTTCGTTAGATTTTGACAGTTGTTCATCGGTGATGTTTTCCGATGCCATTTGTTGATCGAGTTCTCGGCTATTGGCTTCTAAAGGACCAGAAACCTCCGCCTTGCCCTTGGCTTTGGGTGTTGCTTTCTCGGCATTCACCTCTCCCGGAACCGTTCCCGTATTGGGGGCTGACATGGGAGTGTCTTGTCTCGGTTCAATGCTGCTGGTATCGGGTTCTTCCTCGGTTTTCTCCTCAATGGGAGCGGTTGCCTGTTCCTGTTCATCTCCCACCTGAGAGGAAATGGAGTCCCGCACTTGATCAACTTGGTTATTTTCCTTGAACTTATGGGCTTCTTCTTCGTTTTTGGGGGTGATTTCTTTCAGTTTGTTAAAAATTGCGCTTTTGAAGGCTTCCGGGTCAAATTCTCCGGGCTGCTGTTGTTCCATCTCGCCCACCTGTTGATCTTGGGCTTGACTTTCAACTTCGCTACTGGGGGACTTGGCGGCGTTTTGGGCTTCCTGGGATTCATCTGGGGCAGGTTCGTGTTGTTGTTGATCTTCTGCAACGTTTTTACTGTTGGAAACGACCGCCTGAAATTGGGGATCACCTTCTGGACTGTTGGGGGCTGTACTTCCTCCTCCTGAACTTGATGATGCACCACCCCCTTCACTGGGAGGAGTTGAACCCGAACTTGCTGGAGTTTGAGCAGAGGGTGCTGTTTCGCCTCCTGCGGCTTCCGGAACATCCAATGTACCCCCCTCCACGGTAGACGGTGTAGCAACGGCTGGAGCGGCGGCTGAGGGGTCTTCTCGTCTTTGAATGGTGGGTTCAGCCAACGGAGTCATGCTCGGCTTGGTTTGGACTTTGTTGTCTTTGGAGGATTTCTTATTGTTTGATTTTGCAGTTTTTCCGCCCGTTTGTTGGATGGTGTGAGTCAGTTCGTGGGCTAATAATTCCTTGCCTTTCGCTGAACTGGGGTCGTATTTTCCAGAGTTGAAATAGATATCGTTTCCGTGGGCAAAAGCTTGCGCTCCCAGTTCTTGGTTCATCTGGGCAGCTTGGGAGTCATCATGAATTCGCACTTCACTAAAGTCTGCCCCAAACCGAGACTCCATGAAGGATCGAGTATCTTCCGGTAGGAGACTTCCTCCTCCTTTTTGACTAGCTAAGCGATTTTCTAAACTGGGTGCGACTGGTTTTTTTCCGGCTTTATTATCCTTTACTGATTTAAGGTTTACCTGACTCTCTAACCGTCGTTGAACTGAGGTAATTGATTGGGCAATAGGTTGTTTTTGAACAGTGGATTTTTCTTTTTCCACATCTTGAGACTGAGGTGTATTTTCCTCTGTTTCTGTCTCCGGCATTGCCATTACTTTAGCCGCCACATTATCTGCTTCTGTTTCGTATTTGTCTCCCGGTTGACCAACGCTTAATTTTGTTTTAACTTCGCTATCTTTCTGTTCTTCTTCTAGATTTGATTGCTGTTGAACTGTTTCTTCTTCTGGCTTTTGTTCTAACTCTTTAGTTTGAACTTCGCTATCTTTTTGTTCTTCTTCTGAAGATTTTTGCTGTTGAACTGTTTCTTCTTCTACTTGTTCTTCACTTCCTTTAGTTTGAACTTCGCTATCTTTCTGTTCTTCTTCTGGAGTTGATTGTTTTTGAAGAGTTTCTTCTTCTGTTTTTTCTTCAGATTCTTTAGTTTGAACTTCAGTATCTTTCTGTTCTTCTTCTAGATTTGATTGCTGTTGAACTGTTTCTTCTTCTACTTCTTCTGGAGATTCTTTAGTTTGAACTTCGCTATCTTTCTGTTCTTCTTCTGGAGATGATTGTTTTTGAAGAGTTTCTTCTTCTACTTGTTCTTCTGAGTCTTTAGTTTGAACTTCGCTATCTTTCTGTTCTTCTTCTGGAGATTTTTGCTGCTGAACTTTCGACTCTTCTGTTTCGTTCTCCGTTACCTCCTGACGTTGAACTGCTGACTGTGAGTCTCCCCAAGCCATTTTTGCGGTTGGATTGCCTGCCCGCTCAGCTCGTTGTAGAATGGTTTGCAGGTTAGACTGTTCCGCTTTTTGTTGAACCGGTTCAGCAAAGGGACGGCTAGCAAACCGACTGGTTTGGACGGCTTGGGAAGTAGTTGGAGATTGGCTCTTTTGCCGCGAGATAAACTTTTGAGTCATGTTTGGCTTCCCGGTTGATTTTAGCCACATAACATAGTTTCGCACAGTTTCATGCGATCGCCACAAAATCTTTACATAAATTTGTTAGTCGGATTAAACATCAACTTGAAACCCTTTTATTTGTACCTTACCCCAGAGAAATATTCTCTAGAGCATGTCTTTTAACAGAGAAGTGATAGGGTAAATAAAGTTAATCGTCGGAGTGATTTACCTCTGAAAAGCCTCTATGGTAAAAGATAGATTTCATGATGTTGTTAAAATTGCTTTAGAAAAAGACAACTGGAAAATTACAGATGATCCTTATGAAATTAGTATTGATGACGTTAATTTCGAGATTGATTTAGCAGCAGAATAATTGTTAGCAGCAGAACGAGAAAATAATAAGATTGCTGTAGAAGTGAAAAGTTTTATCAGCCCGTCCAATGTTTCCGATTTTCATACTGCATTGGGTCAGTTCCTCAACTATCGAGATGCACTTGTAAAATTTGAGCCAAGTCGTCAACTTTTTCTAGCTGTGCGAGTACCAATTTATGAGAGTTTCTTTCAGAGACGCTTCATTTTGGTAGCGGTTGAACGGTATCAAATGCGATTGATAGTTTATGATGTCAAACAGGAGGTGATTGTTCAATGGCTGTAGAGCAGTATCGTCAGTATATTCGACATCTTCTTTCTGAACGTGCCGAGCGTATTTCGCGTCAAAGAACTGAACTAGAATATGAGTTTCAGACTGTTTTTGATCAAGAGCAAGATCATTATCAACTTTTGTATGTTGGTTGGCGTGGAAACAAACGGGATTTTGGTTGTATTCTTCATGTTGATATCAAGGATGGAAAAATCTGGATTCAGCATGATGGTACAGAAGTCGGTTTGGCTAACCAATTAGTTAAAATGGGAGTACCTAAACAAGATATTATTTTAGCATTTCATGAACCTGAAGTGCGTCAGTTTACAGGTTTTGGAACGGGTTATACTAGCCAATTAAAACTGTCGGACAACCGAGTATAATTGTATTAACAGAAACCGTTTCTTGAATTGTATCTCCCTGACGACAAGCTGGTAAACCATTGATTAAAACGGTTGAACTGCCATTAATGACTACACCATTTGCATGAGGGGGTGGAACAGGTGGAACTAATAACATTTCGCAAAAGTGTTGATCGACAGAACCCATTATTTTGATAGCTTTAGAAACTCCTTGTTCCATCTCTTTTAAAGCATCAGCAGCGGCGGTCGCATTATTAGTACTTGTTGCTGTGGTAAACTGAGTAACAGATTTCATGATTTCTGTTATTTCTTTGGCGAGTTGAGCGGCGGCTGCGGGGCTTAATCCACGCCATGCAGGTTTACCTCCAATCATCACATTAGGACTTCCTAAACCGGGTTTAAGAACTGTACCATGTGCTGTCATATCTCCCAAGCGGGCGGCTGGTTTACCCACCATAAATCCTCCTTTTCTTTGATGTGAAAGCTGAGAACTATACCCAACCTTTTATTTCAGTTTCGGTTAAGGTTTGCTCTAGTTTAGCATATTCGCTCTCTGTTGCTTTTAATAAATGTGTCATTGCAATGGGTTGATTTTCATCGGCTGCTAAAAAGGCAGCATTTAAAGCAATATTCCGAATATTTCCTCCTGATATATTTAATTTTGCTAATTTTTTAAAATTCAAGTTTTGCGTTGGCGTATCTTTTGGAAAAATCCTTCGCCAAATCTCGGTTCTTTGGTTGACATCGGGTAAAGGAAACTTGACAACAAATCGAATGCGCCGCATAAATGCTGTATCGATAGAATCTTTTAAATTGGTTGTTAAAATTGCCAATCCTTGATAAGCTTCCATCCGTTGTAAAAGATAACTCACTTCTAAATTCGCATAGCGATCGCGACTATCTTTTACTTCACTTCGTTTACCAAATAATGAGTCGGCTTCATCAAATAATAAAATTACACCTCCAGTTTCTGCGGCATCAAAAACTCGCTTTAAATTCTTCTCAGTTTCCCCAATATATTTACTCACAACTGTACTCAAATCTATTTTATAAAGATCTAACTTTAATTCTCCGGCTAAAACCTCTGCTGCCATTGTTTTTCCGGTACCGCTTGATCCGGCAAATAAAGCACTAATTCCTAATCCTCGTTCGCCTTTTTTCGCAAATCCCCAACGTTCATAAACGGTCATTCGCTGTCGAACATGGCTACTAATTGTTTGCAGAATATGTTGCTGAGTTTGAGGTAAAACTAAATCTTCCCAATTCGCACCTGCCTCGATTCTTTGTGCTAATTCATCTAATTTGGGTCGCGCCTGAATTCTACAAGCATTCCATAGTTTATTTTTGTTAATAGGGTTTTCTGATTTCACTTGAAGACAAGCGCCTTGAATATCGGTAAAACTGAGATTAAACTGAGAAACTAATTGATCGATAAATCCATTTAAAATTTCTGCGGATTTTCCTAATGCTTGATTCCAAATTTCTCGTTGTTCATTTGTAGTGGGTTTATTCACATCAAAAGTAATTATAGGACGATTTTGTGGCGATTGCCTATCCTGACAGGTGATAATCAGAGGAGTAGATATTTGTTCAAGAATTAACGTGATCGCATTGGTTTGAGCTGTGTCTATTGTATCTATTTGATCAATATCTAATAATAGAATAGCTTGACTCAAAATAGCTTCTCGTTGCCAAAGTTCGATAAATTGATGTAAATCGTTTAAAGGGGTAGGGATGGCCTGAGCAGACAGAGAAAATAGATTGAATCCTAACTGATGACAGATATGGCTGGCTATTGCTTTTTTTCCTATTCTTTCATTGCCACAAAGTTGTAAAATCGGGTATTCTATTGTTTGTAATTCTAGATCAATCTGATTTAATTTTATCCAGTTTTTAGTAATATTTTCAGCTATTTTTTGATGAGATTCTACTGAATTTTCAGTGATAGATAGCAATTTAACAATACTAATTAATCGTTTATCTAACTGATGGGTTCCCACAAGGTAATGCAAGACTCGCTCATCAATTCTTAACGGACTATTGACTAAAGCATTTCCCGCTCCGACTTCGATCAAATTCCATCGTCTGAGTGGAGATTCTGGTGCAATCGCTTTCCAGTTAGGATTCTCAAAAAGGGTTTGTGCTAAACTAAATGTCGGATAATTTTGTTGAGAATCAATTTGTGCTGCGGCGCATAATGATGACCAAGTGGGATCGAATTCCATTCCTAAACAAAGTAATAATATTTCTCGTTCAAATTCGGATAAATTAAAATGTTGACAAAGTTGATCGAGTGCTAAAGGTTGATCTAAACTTGAAGCATGAAATTGCTGTTTTGACGGAATATTTTGCTCCTCAATAGGTTGATTTTCTAGGTAAGAAATCTGACGTTTTAATGCTTGACGCACTTGATTTAAGGCTATAATTAAAACCTCAGTGTTAGCTGTATGCCAGTCTAGGAAGTCTGGAGAATTCATGGGATGTGTAGAATAGGGCCGGAATATCTATCATTATCCACATTTAACATACTTTCTGCACCATCAATTTGCACTCGGACGAGATAATCTCCCTGTTTAACATTTTCAAGTGAAAACGTGAGAGTATGACTATTTTGATTTCGTCGTCTGGCAGCAAAAATATAGGATTTTAAGTTATCTGATGAGATTCCATTTAGTAATAAAAATGCTCGTTGTTTTAATCCTACTCTCAAGTCAATCTGAATTTCTATCATACCTGAGTATAAATCATCTTCAACTTCTTCTAAATTATCAGTTTGAGGATTAATCGTAATTATTGGACGTAAAATTAAAGGAATAACGTTGGATTCTATCCTTTGACTGCTGTTAGCAATTAAACGATTTTGAATTAAATGTACTACTTGTAAACCCTGTACTCCTGCTTTCAAACTATTGAATTCTTGAGCAGATAACGCAGAAAGTTGTAGAGTAATTTTAGCTTCAGTAATCTCTTGAGGAATGATTCTAGCTTCGCCAATCTGAATCTGTGTTTGATTTCCTAAAAGCTGTTTTCCTGTGATTTTTAAAGTGCTGTTGACTGTAATGGGTTGATTAATACCCTCTAAAGATTTAATCTGTTCGATTAGAGGTTGATCGGGAACCGTATAAAATTGACGTAATCGCACAGGTAATGGCGCTTTTCCTGATTTTCTTCCCTCAATGATAATGGCAGTTGCTTGAAACCCAAAAGAGAGTGAATAAGGAAGTTGAAAAAAGATTGACCAAAGACGCGATAATTCTTCTGTAGTCATTGGCAGGGGGATAAACTGGACTAATTGTACTTGTTGATCTAAAGTGGAAGTGGCTAGAAACGGAAAAGAACTGCTATCAATCACTTGATTAATAATGTCGGGTGTAATAATCGGTTGATCGACAATGGTTTGAATTGTACTCCCAAGTAACCGTTGCGGTTCGAGTTCTTGTTCGTTACCATAAAAAGTTAATAAATAATATAAATCTAGTCCAGCTTGAGCTTGTTTAATTAGATTATCTTTGGGACGGCGAGTGCGTATATCCGCATTGCGCCATGCTGGGTTGGGAGAAGCTTGATAAAGAAAAATATTAATCCCAGTATCAGGAACGCCACTCCCGGCATTGTCAGGACGAATGGTTGTGACTCTAGCTCCAGGTACATCATTAGCGATGCCTGTCTGTAACATTTGCTGCAAAATAGCGGTAACAGTAGCGATCGCCAAATAATTACTCATTGGTTTTGCCGTTTTTCCTTCAACTTCACAAATTTTATCGAAAATTCAATCGGCAGTTTAAGCAGCTTCAATTTAACTTAATTGATTAGATTTGAAATAATTTGAAAAAAAAATTAATCAAATTTATGGAATGAAAATTTAATTTTTGGCTCAAGTTGATATATTATAAAAGCACTTCAAGTTGACTCACACAATTGAAGATTCGTTAAGGAGAGATCCTAATGGCTCGTCTAGATTACTTCGCACCCGGTGTATACGTTGAAGAGATAGAGCGAGGTGGTCGCCCTATTCAAGGGATCACCATGAATGTTGCAGGATTTGTTGGTTTTACGGAAGATATTCGTGGAGATGCCCAACTATTTGAACCTCAACTGATTACAGACTGGAGTCAGTATCTAGAATGTTTTGGTAAACCCGGTTCTGATGGGTTTACAGATTTTGGCGCTTATCTACCATTTGCAGTAAGAGGATGGTTTGATAATGGCGGGGGTCGTTGCTGGATCGTTAGTATTGGGACTCAACTGCCTCAAGCCGATGTCAAGAAAGCTCAGGTAGAGGAAAATCAAACCATTACAAGCATCACAACTGTGAGTCAACGACCATCCCTTGCCTTTCAGATGAAGCCAGAGCAAGTGGAAAATGGACGAATTAACGTCATTATCGAACCGGATGAACCCCAGCCTTCAGATGACCCAGAGGAAGAACCTTTTGATACCGGTGAATATTTTAAGGTGACTTTAAGACAAGGTGATGATATTCTTTCAACTCACAGACACCTATCGATGAGTCCTGAACCGGAAGCGGGAACATTTGTAGAGACTGCATTTCAAGACTCTGACTATCTAGAAATAGAAGTTCAAGCCACAAATGGACTGCCTTTGTCTCGTCGGCCGGCAAACGGAATTTATGAAATCAGTACACCTCCTGAAGTGTATCCCACCGATCAGCTTTATCGCAAAACTTACGGGGGTCGTAATAATCGTACTGGGATTCAAGGTTTATTTGAAACGGATGAAGTGGCAATGATTGCCTGTCCGGATTTAATGTTAGCTTATCAGCGCGGTTTGTTGAATTTAGAACAGGTTCAAAGTCTGATGGAAATGATGATGACCAACTGTGAAAATTCAGCGCCTAGTCCTCCTTTTCGGATGGTTGTATTAGATCCACCTCCGGTTAAAATCAGAAGAGGAAATAGTCCGGTTTCTCCAGACCAAAGTAAGCCCCAAGATGTGGCTGAATGGCTGAATAATTTTGGTCGTCGTTCCCAATTTTCCGCGTTATATTATCCTTGGTTGAAAGTTCCTAATCCGCGAGATAATGGCAAGGGAATTTATGTTCCTCCTTGTGGTCACATGATGGGAATTTGGAGTCAAACCGATGAAAGCCGAGGGGTATACAAAGCGCCTGCGAATGTTACCCCCCGTGGCGTGATTGGTTTAGCTTATGATACTAACTTCCGCGAACAAGAATTTCTCAACCCTAAAGGGATTAATTGTGTTCGCCAATTTCCCAACCGAGGAATTAAAGTTTGGGGCGCTCGAACTTTAGTTGAACCTGATAATATTTTATGGCGTTATATTAGCGTTCGTCGTTTAATGAGCTATATTGAAAAATCAATTGAATTGGGAACCCAATGGGTTGTTTTTGAACCCAACGATGAAGATCTGTGGGCGCGGGTTCGACGAACTGTTAATAATTTCCTAGAACGAATTTGGCGAGAAGGAGCGTTATTTGGAAGTTCTCCGGAAGAAGCATTTTATGTGAAATGTGATGGAGATCTCAATACAGAAGAAACAATGAGACTGGGAATATTATATATTGAAGTTGGGGTTCGTCCAGTTCGTCCGGCTGAGTTTGTTGTGTTCCGAGTTAGTCAATGGGCACCCAATCAATAATGGCTCAAGTCTGTGGCTATTGCTAAGGGAAAAACCCATTCAATAGAGGTTAAAAATTGCTGACCCATCAATTATATTAAGGAGTTAAAAAAATGGCTGAACTTTTGACGGCTTGTAAGTTTTATTTTGAGGCGGATCAAGTCCAAGAGAAACAAATTTTAGAAGTTGCAGGTTTATCTGTTGAGTCTCCTGTCGCCGGAGATGCAGGGGTTTTAGGGTCATCAAAAGGGGGGACAAAAACTCGTCAAGCCACTCCCACCAGTGAAAAGTTTTCTAAAGTCACCGTGAAGCTGGTTGCAACAACGGACAAGGATCTGTATATCTGGTATAAAGATTGTAATACCAACGATGGTGGTGCTTCAAGTTGGGATAGTATGCGTCAAGGTGCATCTGTTACAGCTTATGACCAAGCGGGTACGATGCAAGCTCGTTGGGAAATTAAGAATGCTTATCCCTGTAAATATGAAGGCCCAAAATTTACCGCCGGGGATACAAATATGGCAAATGAAACCTTAGAATTAGTTCACGAAGGCATTACACGAGTGCAATAGTTAAGAGAGTAAATTGACTAAAAATAATGGCTACATTTCCTGAACTACTCACGGCTGCTCGATTTTACCTCGAACTAAAACTTGACGGAAGTCAGGAGCCAACTGATGCTACATTTCTAGAATGTCGAGGGTTTAAACGCACTCAAGAAGTCGTCGAATTTTGCGAGGTTACCCCTCAACAGTGGGGCAGTAAACCTGCTAAATTGGGTCGGGTGGTTCGGACAAAAATTCCCGGTAATTCTAAGACTGAAAATATTGTTTTACGGCGAGGAATGACTAATTCAATGACCCTTTGGAAGTGGTTTAATGCGGTTGAAGAAGGGAACTGGGCGAAACAATTACGGGATGGTTCTTTAGTGATTTACGATCAAGCAGGGAATGAACAGGCTCGGTTTGAATTTAGAGGTGCATGGCCAACAACTTATAGTGCAATGGATGTCAGTGCAAGCAGTACCGAGATAGAAATTGAGGAACTAGAATTAGCGGTTGAAACCTTGATGCGAACTCAATAAATTTTAATGTTACAAACTGAGTTTGAGTTTACTTTACCTAAAGGATATTTAGATTCTGATGGGAATATTCATCGTATTGGTATCATGCGCTTAGCAAAAGCAATTGATGAAATTATTCCCTTACGTGACCCTCGGGTGAAGTCAAACCCTGCCTATGCAACGGTGTTAATTTTATCAAGAGTTGTCACTCGTCTCGGTGCATTAGAGGAGGTAAATCCTGTTATTATTGAAAACTTATACGCGGGTGATTTAGACTATTTAATTAAATTTTATCGTCATATTAATGATTTAGAAGAAAATAATTCAACCCCTACTAAAGAATAATGCATTCTAGCTTACCCTCAACAGAATTTAACTTTACCCTCCCAAAAGGCTTAATTGACGACCAAGGACAAATTCATCGTCAGGGTGTGATGCGCTTAGCAACTGCAAAAGACGAAATCCTGGTTCAGAAAAATACTCGCGCCCAGATAGAGCCAGTCTACAGTGTTCTAGTCCGGTTATCAAGAGTGATTACACAGCTTGGGAATTTATCCTCAGTCACACCAGAAATATTAGAAAATCTATTTACTCTTGATATCGCTTATTTACGTGAATTTTATAATCGAATTAATCAACAAAACAATGCCTATTTTGGCGTTCAATGTCCTCAATGTCATCAGGAATTTCAAGTCAGTTTAGCATTGTCGGGGGAGTCCTAAGCTACCCCTCAGAACAACTCCGCGAGGAGGTAGCTTGCATTGCATTTCATTTTCACTGGTCTTTAGAAGATATTTTAAATTTAGAACATTCTAGTCGTCGAGAATGGGTCACAGAAATTGAGAAATTCAAGCCTTACTCGGCAAATTGAAGTGATTCTATTTTATAGAGTTTGGAGGATGATAACATTTTGTGAATTTTACCAAAAATTTATTGAACCCACATTCTATAGGTTAACAGTAGTACTGAAATCTTTTATTTAAGAGGCTATAATCTTTATGCTGTAAGCATTTTACTATTTTTTGTCCCAGTGCGCGATACGATTATTGTCATGTGAGCGCGATCATCGACTCAAGTCCTTGCTAATTTTAGCGTTTAGTAATCTTGAGAATATGATGGTTGCTCAAAAATTGATCTCGGTGTTCACGGAGTGTGGACTTGTTCATATCACCACCTTAGGAAGGATCGCACTTTCTGGGTTTCAGGAGACCGAAGGCAATCAGTCAGTCAACAATGAGGAACTCTCTCAACTTCATGAAAAATTAGCTGAATTCTCATAATTCTTATTCTGCCTGCTTTCTAAAATACTGTAAACTAATGCCAAGAATCTGTGGAATGTGGGTTTATAACATCATGTAAATACCAATCATCTATGAGTTCTTCAATTTGATTTACCGCCTAACCGCTAACGAAAGTTGTCCTTATCCATTTGGTATTCATCTTATTCGCTTGCCTTGGAGGATTATTAGTACTGAAGTATCCTCGTTGTGCGCTTATCCATTTGCCAGCCTTGACTTTGGCTATAGCCATCTCTCTGTTCGGTTGGGTCTGTCCCCTCACACCATTAGAAAACTGGCTCAGAGAACGGGGCGGGATGAGCGGTTATGATAGCAGTTTCATTGAACACTATATCTTGCCTATTATTTATCCTGGAGAATTGACACGGACAATACAAATCTTCCTGGGTCTATCGGTATTTGTTATCAATCTAGGCATTTATGGGTTTCGTCTCCTCAAAACTAAAGATTGAAGAGTACCTCTGTTTGTTACTCGCACACCAATAGGGATACTACATTAAGGCTAACAGTATTGTGTCAGCCTGGAAGAAAATGGTAACTTGATATCAGTCATCGGTACACGCCTACGTGAAGTCCGGTGCCTGCGATGACTGCCTTCCGCAGTTCAAAAATGGGAAAGTTTTAATGTCAAGATTGTTGAAATTAGACGCAATAAGAATGGAAATTAAATTGAATTTGAACGCAATTCGGCAATCACCACGCGCTTCGCAAATTTTTTATCAACAAATTCATCTTCAGGCTTGGTAAATTACCACAAGAATAAGAGTTTTATTTATCAATCATCTACAATCATGTCAGTTCATCTGAGAGAATAGATTCATTCAAATGTCACACCCATAGGAGAGATTCAAGTGAGCCTCACCATCGCTACATTTAACCAATGCGGGGGAGTTGGAAAGACCAGTCTGACGATGAATCTGGGTTATGCCCTTGCCAAAACAGGCAAGCAAATTCTATTGGTCGATCTCGATCCCCAAGCGTCATTGACAACCTTTTATGATATTGACCCAACCGAATTGAATGTAACCCTCTACGACGCACTATTCGATAGTGCGAATTTACCCATTCATACCACTAATTACCAAACTGATTTAGTCCCGACTAATATCACCTTGAGTGCCGCTGAAATGGAATTGGTCGCGGCAATGAACCGAGAACAACGATTGAAATTAGCTTTAGCGGATGTGGTGAACAAGTATGATTATATCTTAATCGACTGTCCGCCCAGTCTAGGACTCCTCACCATCTTAGGTTTAGCTGCTGCTACTCACCTTCTCGTCCCGATTGAAACCGAATTCAAGAGTTACTTTGGGACAGGATTGCTACTCGACACTGTGGCTCGTGTGCGTAAACATCTCAATCCTAATTTAAACTTTATGGGATTTGTACCGATGAAATATGACAAACGGCGATCGCAGCATACCCGGACTTACGAACAGATGCAGAAGGAACTCACCGCATTAGCTCCCGTATTTCCACCTGTTCCAGATAGTACTGCTTTTCCTGATGCAGCAGAAGAGCGACTCCCTCTAGCGGTTTACAAACCCAAACACCCTGCGGTAAAAGTTATCAATCAGATTGCATCTTTAATTAATAAATCCTATGAATAGAAAACG
>CAYNXM010000273.1:0-7815 GCA_964401105.1 uncultured Lyngbya sp.
AGCGGAAGATTATTACTATAGCGAACCTCAAACCGAGTCCTATTCTGCGCCAGCGGAAGATTATTACTATAGCGAACCTCAAACCGAGTCCTATTCTGCGCCAGCGGAAGATTATTACTATAGCGAACCTCAAACCGAGTCCTATTCTGCGCCAGCGGAAGATTATTACTATTCTGACCCATCTTTAGAGACTCCGACCACCTTATACTTACCAAAAGAACGGGAAATTGCACCGCCATCAAATCAACAGCTTGCTTTCCCCGATAAACAACAAGTTCAAAAACAATTCGATCCGGTTTCTCCGCCAACTCTTTCAGAAGCAGATTATCCGGCTAATCATTATATCGATCCAACAGACTACAATATTGGGTCAACCGGCGGTTATCAATCTCCGACTTCTGTAATTCTCTCAGAACGTTCTACCGGGTGTGAGGTTGTTTTGGGTTTAGGAGAACAAGCCACAGGTCAATTCTGCGCCCCAACACCTCAACCTCAATATAATCCAGGTGGAAATGCGATCGCGAATGTGAATGTACCTGTACCGGTCTATGGCGCACCACCGCAACCGGGCAGCGCGACTCATGCAACCTCTTATCATTCAACATCTTATTGGCAACCCCCCAGTCACAGTGCCAGTGGATATGGTGGGGGTTCAAGTTACATTCCCGTAGGTGGATTCAGTCCGGTTCAAGTTGGGCCAATTTATGCCAGTGCCATGAGTCATTCTGGCTTAACTTACTATAACCGCACCCAACGTCCGCCCAGTATTCCGGGGAATGGAGATATTGCCTTGTTATTTCCCCTCAGTATCCCAGCACCCATTACTTCTTTATTTGGTTGGCGACAACATCCCGTCTCCGGCTATAATCGCTTCCATACGGGAATGGATATGGGGGCTGATACCGGAACTCCTGTAGTGGCTTCCTATTCCGGTAAAGTGAGTGTCGCTGACTGGCTAGGGGGTTATGGACTCACCGTAGTTTTAGACCACCCGAAAAAGTCGAAAGAAACCCTGTATGGTCACTTATCTGAACTATTTGTTAAGCCCGGAGAATCAGTTAAACAAGGAGAAGTGATTGGACGAGTCGGCAGTACAGGAGTGTCAACCGGGCCACACTTACATTTTGAACTACGGAAACTGACCGACCAAGGCTGGGTAGCGATCGATCCCCATAATCAAATTGAAATGGCATTAGCGAAAGTATTGAATACTCTGCAAGTGGCAGAAGTGCCTTCACAAGCCTTTATTTCAACTTTGAGCGATCGAACAAAAAATTGGGAAACCGGAACTCCCCAGCTTCCGCCTTTACCTCCAGGGTTTGAGGTAACGATTCCGAGTTTGGAACCTCCCACCTTAGATTTTGGCTTTGCCGAAACTATTAAGTCACAAAGCTAACTGCATACGAAAAAAAGGATTTAACCCTTTGCTATTCTATTCTACGGGACCCGGTCCCGTTTTTTTATGGGTTGGGGAGTTTTTCTACTGTCACTCATTTAAGTGGCTTGCGGATTTCGATATTGGTTAATATACTAATTGTTATAGCGTAACAAGTTTTTTGAATTGTGTTATTTCTTTTCAAATAGGTGTGCATTAACTTTTCAGGAGTGCTGCGAAATAGAATAGGCAATTGCTGTTGCTAGCTGTGAGGCAACGCCAGGTTGTGCTGTGACAAAACTTATAGCTTGAAAACTGAGTTAGATTCCGAAGATTTTTTGGCTTTAAGTTATCCATTTCTTTCTACTATACCAAAGAATGAGATTGTTAGGATAAAGCATAAGCTGTCCCAACCGTGCAAACGGGAATCCATAATGATCTATGTCCTAATCAACTCGTTCTCTGCAATATAGCATCTATCGAACCGTCTATCAGTGAGGTGCAAGATATGAGTAAATGGTGCTTTAAAGCCCCTCTGCCCCCCTACTAACTTGAGGAATAAACATGAACAATAAAGAGTATTCAGACATTCCAGTAACAGATGTTCACCCTGAACAACCTTTAAACGATTCAGACACAGATAATCTGATCTTTAATAAGCTTAATGATTTTGAAGCCAAATTAGAGGCACTAAATGATAAGTTTGAACAACGGCTCACTTACGATAAAGATAAGGAAAAAGCTTTTGAGCTTCTATATAGTGAACTTCAAACACTTAAAGATAATTCTGCACTCGATACTGTCAAACCTATTTATCTTGATTTAATTCTTCTCCTAGATAGAGTAGAAAATATTAAAGAGAGCCTCACTCATGAAAATTATTCAAGTCATCTTGATGCCATGAAAGATATTCTAGAATCAGTGAAGGAAGAGGTATTAGAAATTCTGTTGCGCCAAGAAGTGGAAGTAATACAAACTGCTCCAGAAACACAATTTGATCCCCAAATGCAAAAAGCAATTAAGACAAAAGAAACTTTCCAAGATTCTGAGCATAATAAAGTAGATTCTATTGTTCGGCATGGATTTCGTTATGGCAATCGAATTATTCGTCCAGAAGAAGTTGTCGTTTTAAAAAAAAATATAAGTAAAAAATGATAAAAACATGATGTTTAATGCCACTAATAGTTTATTGTTTAAAGTATAGAAAATTAAAATGAGTAAAGAAGTAATTGTAGGAATTGATTTAGGAACAACTTTTTCAGCTATTTCTTATGTAAATAGCTATGGTAAACCTGAAATTATTCCCAATTTAGAAGGAGAAAGAACTACCCCATCAGTTATTTTTTTTGAGGAAGATAGTGGAACTCCTATTGTCGGTCAGGCTGCTTTAAATCAAGCAATTGCAAATCCTGAACGTACTGTTCGTTTTGTGAAACGGCAAATGGGAAATCCTTCTTTTCGGTTTAATGTTGATGGAGAAGATTATTTACCAGAAACCTTATCTGCTATAATTCTTAAAAAGCTCAAAAATGATGCAGAAGAACGTTTAGGAAAAGAAATAAAAAAAGCAGTAATTAGTGTCCCTGCTTACTTTAAAGATGCTCAAAGAGAAGCAACAAAACAAGCAGGAGATATTGCAGGATTAGAAGTTATTCGCATTATTAACGAACCAACTGCGGCAGCTTTAGCTTATGGATTAGATAAAGAAGAAGATCAAAATATTCTTATTTATGATTTTGGTGGAGGAACCTTTGATGTCACTATCTTGAAAGTTAGTGGACATGAATTTACGGTTTTAGCCACCGATGGAGATCCTCAATTAGGAGGTAGTGATATAGATGCATTATTAGTCAACTATCTGGCTGAAAATTTTAAAGAAGTCCATGATATAGATTTACGAGAAAAAGCTTATACCCATCAAGATTTATGGCAAAAAAGTGAAATAACTAAAAAAGATATTGGGTTAAGACCTTCAATAAAAATTGTCTTATCTCATGGAGAAAAAACAGCTAGTATTAACATTGATAGAGATGATTTTGAAGATTTGATTGAGGATTTAGTGAATCAGACTAAATCTTATATGATGAAAGTCATTCAAGATGCAAATATGGATTGGTCAGATATTGATAAGATTCTACTGGTAGGAGGTTCTAGTAGAATTCCGACTGTCCAAAAAATGATCGCTCGTGTTACCGGAAAAGAACCTGTACAAGACACTAATCCTGATGAATGTGTAGCCTTAGGTGCTGCTATTCAAGCCGTTGTTGCTACTAAAGAAGCAAACAAAGAATTTAATGGTAAGAAAGCCACTGTAGAAACTCCAGAATTGAAGTCACAGAAGGGAGAAACTATCGATATTGTTATTAACGATATTGCTTCTCATAGTTTAGGAATTAAGGCTAAATCAACACAAACAAGCAAATACATTAACAGCATTATTATTCCTCGATTAACTCAAATTCCTTGTGAAATGACTAAAATTTATACCACTTGTGAGGATAATCAATTTCGTGTTGAATTTGATGTACTTCAAGGAGAAGATGAAAATCCTAGTTCTCCTAATGTAGATCGTATTGGTAAAGCGGGATTAAAAAAATTACCACCTCATAAAGCAGGTGAATTAAAGATCGAAGTTACCCTTAAATACACAGCTGATGGAATTATTGAAGTTGTCACTCGTGAGCAAGTGAGCGGTCAAGTTTCTCGTGAATCCATTATGCAGAAATCTAACACACTTGCAGATGATATTGTTGTCACTAATAAGCACAAATTAGAAGCGATGGAAATTTAATTTTTTATCCTACTAGTTTATTCGCACATTAGTTTATAAAATAGGAGAATGTTACATGAGTAAAGTAATTGGTATCGACTTAGGAACCACTTATTCTGCTGTTGCTTATCTTAATAAGTACGGACAAGTAGAAATTATTCCTAATCGGGAAGGAGAAAGAACAACACCATCTGTCGTCATGTTTGATGAGGAAATGCCTATTGTTGGTAGTGTTGCCAAGCGTTCAGCAGTTGCTAATCCTGACAATATTGTACAGTTTATTAAAAGACAAATGGGAGACCCAACTTGGGAGTTTATTACAGATGAAGATGAAATATATAAACCAGAAGAAATTTCTGCTATTATTTTAAAACGATTAAAAGAAGATTCGGAAGAATTTTTAGGAGAAGAAGTAAAAGATGTAGTTATAACTGTTCCTGCTTATTTTAATGATGCTCAGAGAAAAGCGACACAAGATGCAGGTGAGATTGCTGGTCTTAATGTTCTTCGGATTATTAACGAACCAACTGCGGCAGCTTTAGCCTATGGATTAGATAAAGGGGACAAAGAGCAAACGGTTTTAGTTTATGATTTGGGTGGTGGTACATTCGATGTAACTATTATTAAAATAACTAAAGATTCTATTGATGTAATAGCAACCGACGGAGATAAAAACTTAGGTGGTTTTGATTGGGATAATGAAGTCATGAAGTTTCTTAATGATGAATTTAAGAAACAGGGAGGAGCGGACTTATTCAATGATACTACGTTATTACAGGATTTGAGAGATAAGGCTGAGACAGCAAAGAAAACTCTATCGACTAAAAGTAAAACTAAGATTTTTTTGTTTGCAGGTGGCAAAAACATTTCGATAAATTTAACCCTAGAGAAATTTCAAGAAATAACAGAACACTTGCTAGAAAGAACTGCTGATTTAATGGAAGCTGTTTTAGAAGATGCTCAATTGAAATGGAAAGATATTGATAAAACTTTGTTAGTTGGTGGTTCAAGCAAAATGAAAGCAGTTGCTAATTTAGTTGAGAAGGTAACAGGTAAAAAGCCATCCCGTGAGGTACATCCTGATGAGGTCGTAGCAATAGGAGCAGCATTACAGGGAGTTGTATCACAGGTTAAAAAAGGTAATATTGATCTTGTTGAGTTAGAGGATAATTCAGATGCTACGATGCCTAAAACAGTGCTTAAAAAGCTAAGTAAGGTGGAAATTAATGATGTAAATTCTCATAGTATGGGCGTTCTTTGTCTGGATTCAAAACTGTTCAGTATGGGTATTGAAAAGGAAATTAACTCAATTGTACTAAAGAAAAATACTCCGATTCCTTGTAAAGAATCAAATACTTATTACACGATTCAAGATAATCAGAGGCAGCTTAGTGTGCGAATAACAGAAGGAGAAGATGAAGATCCTCAATATGTCACAGTTATTGGTAAAACAATACTTGATTTAACTCCACGTCCTAAGGATTCACCTTTAGAGCATTCTTTTGAGTATGACGAAAATGGAATTGTTCATGTGAAAGTATATGATACAGCAGTAATACCTAAAAAATTTCTTGGTGACTTAAAAATCAAACGAGAATCAAATATGGATGAGGAAGAGATTAAAAAAAGTAACAAGAAAATTACAGATCTTGTTGTTGGTTGAATATAGTTAATTGATTGGTAAATCACAAAAAATAAAAATGATTTATCAATCTCTAATTGTTTTTCTGCTGTCGGTACTTTTACAGAAAACTAAAGGAATTAAAATCATTTAAATTTACTCTGTACAATATACAATTTTAAAATTTATTTATTTTTGAGTTGAAACTTTATAGGAGCTATAAATGAATCAGGTAATTACTAATTACTACACAATTCTAGAAATTAGTCGTAATGCTCAAAAAGATGAGATTGAGCAGCAATATAAGATAATATCTCGAAGATTGAGAGCACAACAAAATAATCCTGATGATAATATTCAAGAAGAGGCTAAAAGAAAATTAAAAATTCTTCCTGAAGCTAAGAAAATTCTCTTAAATCCAGCAGAAAGACAAAGATATAATAAACAACTAGAAGAGTATGAAAGTAGACAACAGCAAGTTCCTTTTGAAAGTTACCAAGAAGAAAATATAGCTAGTAGCAGTGAACTAATTAAAGAAGGTTATAGGCTCTTTTCATCAGGAGCTATATCCCAAGCTTTAGAAATAGCTACAAAGGCAACAGAAAGATTTGGTTATGATCCTAATACATGGGCTTTATTGGCAGAAGCTACATTTCGGAAGGGTGAGTTTGGGTCAGCAATTTATGAGTATAAAAGAGCAATTAAAATTCAACCTCAAGAAGCTAAATTTCACCATTCTTTAGGTCAAGTTTACGAAAAAGTAGATCGCAATGATGATGCACTTGAAGAGTATCAAAATGCAGTAAAGTGTCAACCATATTCTATTTTTTATAGTTTATCTCTAGGGATTTTTTATGGAAAAATGGATGATTGGGATCAGAGTCTAAATATTATAAAACTATGTTATGATCAAAACCCTAATTATCCTGAAGTAGCCGATGGCTTAGTTGTAGCTTATAATGGATGGATTGAAAAATATGGTTCTCACCAGAATAAGGATGAGGTCAAAAGTATATTACAAATGATAGACAAAGCCCTAGCGATAAGTGCTAGTGAAGAATTAGAAGCAATAGAATCTCTTCAACATCATAGAAAAATCTATCTGAGTTATCTTCAACGAAAATTTAATGGTAGCTATGTATTGGGAGGTGTTGGAAGTTTTGCATCCGGAATGCTAATAGCACAAGCAATAGGTGACATAGGCTTGATTCTGGGTTTTATTACTGTCCTTGTCTTGTATTACTTTTCCTGCAAACCACCAAGATATGCAATTAATGAAAATAACTTGAACATAATAGAAAGAACACATCCATGGATATTGCTTTTCTTTTTTATCACTACTTTTTTGATTCCTATTACTCCTTTTTTCCTTTTAATAATTGCTAATTTTGTGAGGAATTATACAAGAGAAAACCGTCCTTCAAATGATGAATATTTGCGAAAAGTGATTAGTTCGATAACAGCCTAAGACCCTTACTTGCTATTCGTTTTACTCATAACCATAAGAGTAAAATAATGAGGGCTGCCTGTTTCATAGCAGGTAGTCAAAACTCACAGTACTATTCAATATGTGCATAATTCACTCCTTTTTTAGGCACTATTTCTGCGCATCCACGCACCTCACAACCCCAACTTTCGCACCGCCCGCCACTTCGTCTCCTCACCCTCTCTTATCATACTTTGCAGAAGTCACAGCAGACGCATGACCTCCTAACTTCTACGCCGTAACAATATCAATCCCAGCATCCAATAAATTGCAAACGTCCGTCGAAAATCATGGGGACTCAAGCCCTGGGTGGGAGGCAAGTTTTCTGTACAATCAACAATACCACTTGAAGAGTCACACAACCCATCTGATTGTAGTATCTCCAAAATAGTTAACATTTGTGTCTTTATTGATAATTAACAGACATAATAGAGATCTATATCAAGGCTATTTTTTTAATATTTAGCAAGACGATAGATATCAAATTGTTTAGGAGAACCAGGATGCGTTTCAATAATAATGATTTAAACCCCTTTAATAATTTTTTAGAAGGGACTGATAGT
>CAYNXM010000274.1:0-2922 GCA_964401105.1 uncultured Lyngbya sp.
TATTTGAGAATCGTGATGATTTAAGAAACCGACTCTCAATAGTCTTACAGCAGCTCACTCCAAAAATTATTAAATCTGTGACGGGATGGGACTTCATTTTAGAGGCGTTATCTGTAGCAAATATTTAAGTATTTCATATAACTTGGCAAACTCTCCAAAGGGTAGCCGTCCGGTGGGTTCAAGTCCGGGTTTAGCCATTGTAGAACCGGGAAAAACAAATGCTTTGAGCGCCCCGTAACCGCCCTCTACCCATTGATACTGACCATTAATCCAAGCTTTTCCCTCAAATGGAGATTTGATGGCTTCTCCCACGTTTTCGATGTCATCAAGTTCTAGGTGAGAACAGGCGGTGGTATTAAGTTCTCCTTTGGTACAGGGAAATTCAAACCCAACTAAGTCACTACCCGTTACCGTTCGTTCCCATTTAGCTTCAGCTTCACCCCGCACTGTATCAATTCGGGCGATCGCATTAACATTAATATTAAGAGGATTAGGAAATTCAGACAGAGGAATATTTTCAAGTCCAGGGATATTTTCAACTAACGTCGCATCGGGGTTAATCTGTTGTAGCGAACCATCCCAGTCAGGAAAGTCTTTGAAAGGAGTATTCGATAGATTAGGAATATCAGTTACACCGATTTGAGATAAATCCCCCAATTCATTAAGTTTGACTTCAGCTAAAGGATTATTCTCGGAAAATTCGCTTAGGGATTGATTTAGGTCAACTGTTCCGAGTTGAGAATTACCTTGTAGAAGATTCGCGATCGCTGGAATATCTTTAACTGCATATTCATCCAAGTAAGGAACCCCTTGAGAATTATCTGTCCCTAACACTAAATTACTCAAAGTTTGTTCCGATGCTAGAGGAAATTGATCTAAGGTTAAATTGTTGATATCTAAGCCGGAATAAGTAGCTGTTTGTTCTAAGGTAAATTCTTCAGCACCTAAAGAAGTTAACGACCCTAGATTTAGGAAGCTAGCTGGAGACTGTCCACCTTGAAGAGTCTGCATAGAACCGAACGTCCAGTTTTCCATATCCGGCATTGCGACTTGTTCTCCCGCAACTTGCTGAACATTAATATTGGGATTACTCACAGCAGGACTTATCACAATTATGGTAGTTGCTATTGCCAGTAGTAGAGAGCGGAATATTTGAGTTGAAGTAATCATGTTTTTAAAGTTGTTAGTTGTTAGTTGTTAGTAATTAGTTATTAGTGGTTAGTAATTAGTTATTAGTGGTTAGTTGTTAGTGATTAGTTGTTAGTTGTTGGTAGTCAGTAGTAAGTCATTAGTGGTGAATTATTAGTTATTAGTTGCGATTGGTAAGCTTTTGGTTATTGTCTTTGAGCTGTTAAGCTTAGATTTTTTAGACTTATTAGTAGTGAGCTGTTGAGTTTAGATTTTTAGGTTTGAATTTGTTGATTGTAATTCATCATTTTTTAGTTATTAGTTATTGGTTGTGAATGGTGATTTATTGGTAATTAGTAGTAAGTTATTAGCGATTATTTGTTGGTACTTGCTATTAAAAATAGATTTGGTTAAGTTTAAATTATTAAGTCATTAGCTATTAGCTGTTGTTTATTGATTGCTAATTTTTATCTAAAAACTAAGAACTAAAGACTAAAAACTAAAGACTAATCACTAAAAACTAAATCACCTCATATTCTGAAGGCTTACGATTGAGTTTTGTAATAGATTCATTACCTTTCTGCGAGTGAGATTGTTCAAACATTCCCCTTGAAATCCGAGCAAAACGAGAAGTATCTTGTCCTGAAGTAGGACGAGCAAAATCAGCATCTTGTTTAATGGCATAAAGTTGGTCACTAATAGCTTGATTTGCTGATGCAGGTGTAAATCTCTGTCGTTCAGCGAGTAAATCTTCTAATGTTATTTGAGGTAAAAACTTGCGAGGATTAAATGGTTGACCCTGTGCTAAGCTATGAGAAACAGTTTGATGAAAGTTAGTCTCTAAAGTTCTCTCAACCGCCTTACCAATTTCATCGGGAGAACAACCCCGATATTCATCAAGTAAAGTGAACCATTGAGAATCAGTAAACTTGAAGTTAGGGCAATATTTACTGATATGAATATTAAAGATTTCATACATTGCCCCATTGTGAGGATTGCCTAAAAACCAGACATATTTAAACCGTCTAACCAATTCAGCCGGAAGTAAATTTAAGCGGTTAATTGTTGCCAATAAAAATACCGGAGTTGTATGATCTTGTAACCAAGACAATAATTCCCCGGTCATCTTTGCCATTGCACCACTATTTCCACCCGACTCCCATCCGACAAAGTTCTTCTCAAATTCATCAAAGAATAGAACGACATTACCCGAATTATCAGCTAAATTAAGAACGTGTTTGAGATTCTGTAGTGATTCAGAAATCGTCGAACCAACCAATTGATTAAAATCAACAGAAATCATCTTGGCATGAATCCGCTTGGCAATCATTTTAGCCACTAAAGATTTACCTGTTCCCGGCAATCCCCATAACAAGCCACCATTAGGATTTCGTAACTTCCAAGAACTAGCACGAGGGTCAAATAAAGAGGCTATTTTATCAATATCTTTGTCTAATAAATCTAATCCTGCGGCTCTCGTCACATCAGGTGGTGGTAGAATTTTTACCCCTTTTCCTGCTAATTTTTGTTTAGCATATTCAAGAATATTATCAGCCAGTTCATTAAAAGTATTGACTTCACCAACCAAACGGTTGAGAATAATAGTAATTTCTCCTTCTGGCAGTCCGGTACAAGCTTGTAATAATGGAAGCAAATCTAAATCACTATTGATGAAGATAGGATTATTCTGATTTTGTTGACAAAACTGAGTAATTAGATTTTCTAACTCCGTTGGTGATGGAAAAGGCTTTTCAAACTGAGGAATTAAAGGATATAAACTCATGGGGATATCCA
>CAYNXM010000275.1:0-19733 GCA_964401105.1 uncultured Lyngbya sp.
AAATGGAAAAGTCAATCAGTTTGACTTGTTTTGTGTCAGGGTTAATCAGAATATTAGCGGGTTTAATATCTTTATGAATAATCCGATTTTGGTACAGTCCGTGCAGAATATCAGCCAGTTGAATGGCGATCGCTAAAAATGTTGTAATATCAAGAGGCTGATTTTGAGCAAATTGCCCCAGAGATATCCCCCCAAAATCTTCCATCACCAGGAGATAGCTATTACCATGAGGTTCAAGGCTTAGGGGTTGGATAATTCCGGGTAAATCCAGGTTTTTGGCAATAGTATATTGATTGCGGAATTGAACTAATTCATTGAAACTCGGATATTCATTTTGTAATGTTTTCAGGATAACCGGATACTTGTCATCCAGGGAAAAAGCTCGATAAACCAATGTTCTAGAGCCGGTATAAAGGGGCTCAATAATTTGATATCCAGCAATTATTTGTTGAATCCGAGCGGCTACATTCATTTTGAGGTCTGCCTGCTAAAAAATACTAGTTTCGGTACTTTGACTGAAGATTAGTAGGAAAAATGCAATGAGCTTCGATCAGATGAGAGTCGTCTTTCTCCGTAGAATTACAGAGATGTAAAACGGCTGTAGATCGAGTTTAGGGAGCTTACTATTTTCCTACTGCAAGTGAGCAACAGGATTCCCAAAAATGAAGGATTGACGATCACTAAGAATTAACACAATGGTACAAAGTGTCTCGTTGTTGAACCGGTCTTTTTAGCCCACGAATTGCTGTCTGTAACGTTTCCGGTTCCATACAGGTTCCCCCTTGCGCCCCTGCCATCGTGGTAATATGTTCTTCCATTAATGTGCCGCCAATATCATTACAACCCCAATTCAAGGCAGTTGTTGCCCCTTCTAACCCCAATTTCACCCAACTGGGTTGATGATTGACAATCCAATTTCCCAGGTAAATTCGGGCAACGGCAGTCAGTAATAAACTATCAGCTAAAACGGGTTGATCTCGTCCGACTCTATGCCGTAGGGGGGCAGGGGCCTCTTGACCGACAAAAGGCAAGGCGATAAATTCAGTGATGCGGGCTGGATAATCATGCTCAACTGCTTTTTGCTGTAGCGATCGCAATTGTTCTAGATGGGCAATTTGTTGTTGTGGGGTTTCAATATGACCACAAAGCATGGTACTGGTGGTGGGAACCCCTAAACGATGGGCTGTTTCTACAATTTCTAACCAAGTGGCGGTATTAATTTTTTCAGGACAAATCACCCGTCGTACCGAATCATCTAAAATCTCTGCGGCTGTCCCTGGCATCGAACCCACGCCAGCGTCCTGTAATGCCTCTATAACAGCTTGATAACTCAAATCATCTTCGCGGGCAATAAACTGGACTTCTTGCGGTGAGAAGGCGTGTAGATGGAGCTGAGGAAACGTTTGTTTCAGGGTTGTGACTAACTGAAGATAATAAGGCAAAGACGCACCATTAATTTTTGCCCCCGGATGCAGTCCCCCCTGCATACAGATTTCAGTCGCCCCTCGTTGAATCGCCTCAGTGGCTTTTTCCAAAATTTGGGTTGTATCTAACCAAAACGCCCCATCCTCTCCAGCATCCCGCCGAAAGGCACAAAAACTACAATGTTGTTCACAGATGTTTGTAAAGTTAATATTGCGATTAATCACATAAGTGACTGTATCCCCCACTTGTTGAGTCCGCAGGGTATCACTCACCTGTTGAATTTGAGACAAAATGGCTCGATCGCTTTGCTGTAATAGGATCGCCCCTTCTTTGGGAGTCAAATCATTACCGGCGATCGCTCGATTTAGAATAGTATCTACGGTCTGGGTGAGCATAGTCAAGGCGGAGTTAATTAAAAATTCTAAGAAGTATATTCTATGATAGGGATTTTTTTGTTATAACTTTAGGTTTAAATCTTAGCTTGTTTTACAAATGCTTTTGCGATATGTTAAACCAGCATTCAGTCCGTTGCTCTCCGTCTAAAATCAAGACTTCCGTTGGGTTAATATCCGGATCTTGGCGATCGCTAAATCCCTTTTCCCTCAGTTTAAGTTTACTATTGCTGATGTTGTTTCCCCTGGGAAGTTTGCTCGCCACTGAAGTTGTTCTGGCACAAACGCAAACGGAAACAGAAACAGAGACAGAGACAGAGTCTAATACAGAATCGACTTCACCTGAGGCTGTAGATGACTTGCCGACTATGACTGACTCTGAGGATACCACAACTGAGTCTGAGTCAGAATCAGCTACACCTGAGGCTGTAGATGAAAAGCCAACGGTGACCGAATCTGAGGATAGTAATACAGAGTCTAATACAAAATCGACGACCCCTGAAGCTGTAGATGACTTGCCGACTATGACTGACTCTGAGGATACCACAACTGAGTCTGAGTCAGAATCAGCTACACCGGAAACCCCTTCTGAAGGAGTTGCTTCTTTTGAAGCCGGAGTCACTCTATTTCGCCAAGGTCGATTTAAAGAAGCATTAGAAACGTTTCAAAACGTATTAGAAACTCAGGAAAAAAGTCAAGACAAAATTGCTATTGCAGAAACCCTTAATTATATGGGTGAAGTTTACGCCAATTTAGGGGAAGAAACTGAGTCTTTGAAAACATTACAACGGGCTTTAGCAATTTATCGCAATTTAGAACCGACGACTGCTGAAGATCAAACCGTTGTTGATATTGGAACCAGTCGAAGTTTAAATTTAATGGGTTTTGTTTATCGAAAAACTGCTCAATTAGATGAAGCCTTGAAATTACATCAAGAAGCCTTTGAACTCTCGCAAGCGGTTAATGATCCAGCAAGCATTGGAGAATCCTTGCATAATTTAGCTTCAGTGTATACAAGTTCAGGAAAGATTGATCAAGCCCTCGATTATTATCAACAAGCTAGAAAGTACCGCCAACAAGTAGGAGATTTACGAGATCAAAGCCGAACTCTAAATAACTTAGGCGCACTCTATTTTACCATTGGACAAACTGATAAAGCCATTGAAATTTATCAGCAAGCTTTAGCGTTACGTCGTCAAATTGGTGATGTTGCTGGAGTGGGAAGATTACTGAGTAACATGGGATTCATCTATCGTAAACTCGAAGATGATTTCCAGGCTTTGGTGCATTTTCAGCAAGCCGCACAAATGATGGAACAGATTGATGCTCAAGCCAGTGCTGCCCGAGTTTATAATTTAATGGGGACTATTTATGAAAGTTTAGAACAGCCGCAAGAAGCCATTGAAGTCTATCAAAAAGCGATTACACTGGCTCAATCTTCATCTGAAAAAGAAGAATTAAGTACAGGTTTAACTCAGTTAGGTAGTGTTTACATTTCTCAAGCACAATATTCAGAAGCATTAGACAATTATCAACAGGCTGTATTGATTTATCAAGAAGTTGAAGACTCGGCTTCAGCGGGTCAAACTTTGACTCAAATTGGAGAGATATATCAAAACCAGGAAGAATATAATCAAGCATTAGAAGCCTATCAAAAAGCACTTGAAGCCCGTCAAGCAGTTGGAGAAAAAGCCAAAATTGGACAAACTTTAAATCAAATTGGAGAAATTCAGGAAAAACTAGGAAATTATGAACAAGCTTTAGAAAGCTTTCAGCAAGCCTTAACCCTACTACAAGAAGTAGGAGATACAGAAGCAGAAGCTGCTGTGCGTGAAAATATTCGTTTAATTGAACAAAAACAAGTTCAACTGAATTCTGAGTCAGAATCTCAACAAGATTGAGTACTATCAGGCTGTTTGTTTAATTTAGAGTATCATTATTAACTCGTTGTGGCTGACCTTTATGCTGCCTGGGATACCCTATTCCTCAATCTTTAACTAAATCAGTTAATGCAGCTTCGACCTCATTTGTTAAGTCAATAATCCCTTGTTTGGCTGCCTGACGACTGGATTGATAAACTGACCATTTATCACTCACAGAAATCGGTTTTCCCACGGTAATTTTAACCCCTCGTTTCCCCAATTGTGGGCGACGAGGAATTTTTATGCCTTTAATTCTTGCCATCAAATCAAACAAAATTAACAAAGTTTCAGCAAACCGTTCAGCGGTTGGTTTTTCCTGAATATAACTTCCAGTTACGGCGACAAAACTTTCAACTAAACGCATATGTTTTAAACGGATTTCTGCTTCTTCCGCCACCCAATTTCCTAAACCATATTGTAGGGGTGTAATAGTACTAATATCTTCAATATCTTCTCGATAAATATAGCGCCATCCGGCTTCTTCTAAACGACGACATCGATCAATAATACTTCCCTGCGGAGATATATCAAAATAATCTTCTGTCACTTTTAACGCAATATTTAATAACCGATCTAGCCTATCTTTAATTTTTTGATTCAAACTCACTGATAAATCAAAAGTTAGTTCAGGTAAATCCTGATGATAGAAACGTTGATAAAATGTCTCCATTTCACATAATATTTTTTCTGCTAATTTCAATAAACGCGGATAGAGTTGCAATTCGGGGTTCATCTGAGTATTAAAATTACCAGTAGATAAACCGCTATCTCTTTCTAATTGTCTTAATAATTGATCTAATGCCAACCAAGGCGGCTGAATATAATAATATCGAATTCCAATCGGAATAATCCAAACCGTTTCAGTTCGCTTGGCTTTTTTCAGGTCTTCAACCCCCCAAAATCCTAACTGTGTCAGTCCCGGTTCTAACGAACTAATAATCTCGCTATGTCCATTATTAGCCCCTTCTGGGGCAATAGCAAAAGGAAACTTTCCATTAATTAATAAATCCCGCATAGAACGTAATCCATTACGATCAAATACTCGTCCTCGATGAATAGAAATTCCACCACTTCTAGACAGTAACCAGCCTAACCACTTCCCGCCCCAAATGGTCATACCGCGATCGTATATAAAATGAGTATGAATAGGAGAGTTTAATTGAATTCCCATTTCTTTTGCAGTTCGGGGAATCAGTCGAGAAAACAAATACAATAAACACAATGGATCTTCTACTTCCGGATGATGAAATGCCATTAAAAATCTGATATTTCCCGCTTGAAATTGTTGATAAAGATGAACCAGATTTTCCACAGAAGTAGCTTCAATTTTTATAATTCCTCCCCGCAACCACGGACGAGTCCGAAATCGTAAAATTAAGGGTAAGAAAATCTGAACAACTTTGATGACAACTGGATTAAACTGTTGGGGAATAAAGGTAAGTTTCGGATGCAGATGAGGCATAAATGAGATAAAATATTTTAAGATTTGTATGGTTACGATGGATGGGAAGAGGGTAAAATCCCTCCTTAATAAGGGGGGCGCAGGGGGGTTTGTATGATTAAATTTCCCTAAATAGTACAATTAAATCAATAGCCGTTAGACTAGCAGCAATTATGGCAATTATCTCTTCTCGTCGATCTTCTCCTGAAGGTAACGAACCTCCCACTCAACCCCAGAAAGCCAAAACAGTAAAATCGTCTCAAAAGACTGACCTGCTTGAACCTCAGGCAACCACAGAAGAGACAGTTAATCCTAAACAAGAAGATACCATTCGTCCGCAACGGTTATCAGATTATATCGGACAGAAAGCCTTAAAAGAAGTATTAGAAATTGCGATCGCAGCGGCAAAATCCAGACAGGAACCTTTAGATCATTTATTATTATATGGCCCCCCTGGATTGGGAAAAACCACAATGGCGATGATTTTAGCTACAGAAATGGGGGTGTCTTGTAAAATTACTACCGCCCCCGCCTTGGAAAAGCCACGAGATATTGCCGGGTTATTGGTGAGTTTACAACCGGGAGAAATTCTATTTATTGATGAAATTCATCGTTTATCAAAGGTTGCCGAAGAAATTCTTTATCCGGCAATGGAAGATGGTCGCTTAGATATTACTATAGGTCAAGGGAGAACCGCAAAAACCCGCAGTATTCCCCTCAAACCCTTTACTTTAGTGGGGGCAACCACTCGCATGGGGGCCTTAACTTCACCATTGCGCGATCGCTTTGGTTTAATTCAACGGTTAAGATTTTATGAACTGGATGAATTGAGTCAAATTATCCAACGCACTGCTAAATTATTATATACTCCGATTACAGCAGATGGGGCTAGGGAAATTGGCCGACGTTCGCGAGGGACTCCTCGTATTGCTAACCGCCTATTAAAACGGGTTCGGGACTATGTGGAAGTGAAAGCAGCGGGTTCAATTAGTCAAACTTTGGCGGCGACAGCCTTAGAATTGTTTAATGTTGATTCAATGGGTTTAGATTGGACAGATCGGCAGTTATTAACCATGATGATAGAAAACTTTAATGGGGGGCCAGTGGGTGTGGAAACTATGGCAGCAGCAACAGGAGAAGATGCCCAAACTATTGAAGAAGTTTATGAACCTTATTTAATGCAAACAGGTTTTTTACAGCGTACCCCGCGCGGACGAGTGGTTACTACAACCGCTTGGCAACATTTGGGCTATCCTGCCTCATCCCAAGAATAACTCGTTATAGTTCCCCCAAAAATGGAGGTGATGTAATGTTTAATTATTTTAAGATAACTCTGACTCAATCTGTTCAAATGGGATAAAACACTCATCCCAGAGTAGAATGGGTTTACTGGAAAAAATCACCATTGCCCGATGGGTACGGCGATGAACCGCTACACCTAGGGGACGACGCATCTGTTGAGAATGGGCGTGAAAGTAGTCCCGGTAAAGCCGTCTAGCGATCCAAAGTAAGTTAGGATCAATCCAGGGAGGAGTCACAGAAGCCGGGATATCAGGGGCTGGCTGAGAGGACGAGACATTAACCACGGGAATGGTGTTGTGAGATTGAATAGAATTATCACTGATAATTTAGCATTTCCTCAAGATATTCCATCTCCCCCTAACTTAGTATCGCATAAATTCAGGACTCCCTAACATTAATGCAGCTTTCAAATTGTCTGGATTATTATTAATCACTTCCCGGGTATTCGCAGATAATAAACCATTTAGGGTTTGAGACAGTCGATCCGCATCAACCGGTTTACTATCATGCAATAATCCTCTGGACAAAGGCACCGATAAACTACTGCGTTTGATCATTGTATCCGGGTTTAGCCAAGCATCTTGAGTATTTTTATAACCATCGGGAGTGGGACAGCCATAAAGGGGCATTCCTAACTGGCTTAAAATACCATCAATCCGTTGATAGTTACTGACTGTGCCAATTCCTCGCATCACAGAGGTGATGTAGCGATAGGGAGTCTTAAATTTAGTATTGTAGTATTGAGTATCCCAAAATTCATCACTTTGAAATAAGGTTTTGAGAATGGCAGCAATATTACCGTCTGTGTCTAGAAAGCGTTGAGACAGCTTTTTAACGATTGATTCTGGGGGATAATCCGCTACAAATAATTGAGCCAGTTTATAACTAATAAATTTCGCCGTTGAAGGATGACTCGCCAATAAATCTAAGGCTTCTTCTCCTTCTTCAATCCCTCGTCCTTTTATGGCTTTTCCTAAGAATACTTTATCAGTAAAATCGTGGCGATCGCGGTCAAAATGAAACCCATCTTCATCACTCGAACGTTTCGGATTATTGGGTAATCCCCAACCTGTTAAAATCCGAGCCAGTTCCATCACATCTTGTTGGCTATATCCCCCATCCACTCCTAAAGTATGTAATTCTAATAGTTCTCGAGCATAGTTTTCATTAATTCCTTTAAATCGTCCTTTCGCTTTCTTACTTTTAGGATCAGTATTTTGCCAATTATCCAGATAATATAACATCGCCGGATGATGAGCGGTTGCCCCTAAAAGTTTGCGAAATTTTCCGAGTACATGAGGTCGAATCGCAAGTTGTTCATAAGAACTGAATAGAAGTTTAGCGATTTCTCCTTTTCTGGCAAATACATTAAAATGGTTATACCAAAAATCTACCATCACTTCTTCTAGTGGTCGAGGGCTTTCTAAAGCCAATAATAATCGACCTTGGCGAGCTTGCTGAAGAAATTTTTGCTCTAGTTTACGACGAATTTTTTGTTTCTCTTGCCGACTTAGTTTTAAGTCATCAGCCGTTTTCTTGATTCTGTCTCGTTCTTTAAAAGCTTGCGCCGGTGTCAATCTTAATGTATCTAATGCCTGCAACTTCTGCTTTAAATCAGCCGAATATGATAGATTCTGAGGCTGAAGTTGAGATTGAATATAAGCATCGACTCCTTGGTTTTCAATCTGTTTAATTTGTTCTAAGTTAGGGCCGAGACTCAGGCGATTAATCAGGTGAAAAACTTGTTTTTCTGTCATAGTGATCTACGTGATATTCTTAACTGTGATAAAAATTAGACGGATTTAAGCTAAAATAATAAATTAATTCATTCAATGATATCAATCATAATATTATTGCTAATTTTAAGATACACTCTTTTATGATATCGAGAAATCTTTGGAACGCCAACTCAGACTTAAAAACTGCTTGTTTAGAACATCCTTTTGTTCAAGGAATTGCCACAGGAACTTTACCCCCTGCTTGTTTTCGCTATTATATTAGCCAGGATGCCTTTTTTCTGACTGCTTTTGGGCGCGCTTACAGTATTGCTGCGGCTAAAACCCCAGACTGGGAAGGCTTTAGCGTGTTTCATGGTTTAGGAGATGGGGTGATAGAAGAGTTGCGTTTACATCAAAGTTATGCTGCTGAGTGGGGAGTGAATTTACAACAAACTCAACCCGGCATTGCGACTCGCCGTTACACGGACTTTTTACTGGCAACGGCTTGGGGTGAGTCTGTGGGTTTAACCACCGCCGCCATGACACCCTGTTTGCGCTTATATGCCTTTCTCGGTCAAAGTTTAGCACAGTCTCAAACTCATCACCATCAATATAGTGATTGGATTAAGACTTATAATGATGCCGCTTTTGAAACATTAGCGCAACAATTAGAAAGCTTGATGAACCGCTATATTCAACATCAACAAGCAGAAGCCCGTTCAATTTATCGCTATGCTATGCAGTGTGAGCGGGATTTTTTTGAAGCAGCTTGGTCGAGTCAATCATTGTAGAAAGTGATCTGTTGAAACTCCCCTTTTGTTACTCTCGCCAGAGGAAAATATAAAGCCCTAGCCAATAGACAACTTCACCGATTGAGCTACGTTTGTCGGTTTTAGAGTGGGTCTGTTATTTGAATCGGTTCAAAGTAACAAAAGAGAGGTCAGGAGAAAATTCAAATTAACTATCTTCTAGGCTACTCAACCAGTCTCAGCCTGGGTTTATAGTGATGCATTGGGGTTAGAATGACAGGCTTTTTTAGGGTGTCTTCAAAGATGGCTCCTCTGTTAATCAGGTCTTGTTTGAGCGCTTCGCTCATTCCTATACTATTGCTGCTAAATTTTGTTTGTGTGACTTGACTTTTATCGAGCTTAGCTCCCGTCAAGTTGGCTCCCGTCAAGTTGGCTCCAATAAAGTTGGCTTCAATGGGGTAGGCTCCCGTCAGATTGGCTTCTATGAGCTGGGATCTACTGAAATCCGTTCTCCAGAGATTAGCATAACTAAGGTTGGTATGACTGAGGTTAATTTCTTCAAGTTGAGTTTCACAGAGGTTAGCTTGACTCAGGTTGACTCCTTTAAGGTGAGCTTGACTGAGATTGATTCCACGAAGGTAAGCCCCTTCTAGATCGGGCTGAGCATTTGGGTTATTTTCTCTCCATTGATTCCAAGTATTAACCCCTTGCTTCAATATTCTTAGGTACATTTCTTCGCTTCTATGTTACAGGATTCTTTTAATAATTCTGTTATAACATATACTATTTTCAGAAAACTTTGTCAATTAGGTGGTGTTACGAATAGATGGATTTGACTACAAAAATAGGGTGATTTGACTACAATGATGTAGCAATCAGATTGTATGTTCGGATATTTTCATAACTCGTGAAACAATCTCTATCATAGATTGGGGTACTGCCATATCTGTCTGGTGAGCACAGTAAATTTAAGGAAAATAGCGATCGCGCGATACGGGCAAGTCTAGGCGGGCGCGATCGCTAAATCAATCAAATTCAACCTAAAATTTGACTAAAAAATGCAATTGCTTCTTTTAAAGCCTTGACAAATTGATCAATTTCATCACGGGTATTATAGAAGTAAAAGCTTGCTCTTGCGGTTGAACTGACACCGAGATATTGATGCAAGGGTTGGGTACAATGATGTCCGGTACGGATGGCAATACCGGAGTCATTTAATAGGGTGGCTAAGTCATTGGCGTGAATTTCGACCGCGGTAAAGGTAGCTAATGCTGCCCGTCCTTCTCCGTTAGCATTAGGTTGAGGACCATAGAGTGTAATGTCCGGAACGTCTTTCAATTTATCATATAAATAAGCAGTGAGTTCCTGTTCATAAGCATGGATGTTTTCCATACCAATTTCCATTAAATAATCTACCGCTGCCCCCAAAGCAATTGCCTCACCAATGGCAGGGGTTCCGGCTTCAAATTTATGGGGAAGTTCACCGGTTGTAAAGCCTTCTAGTGACACGGTTTCAATCATTTCTCCACCGCCTAAAAAGGGAGGCATTTCTAACAGTAAATCTCGTTTACCATACAGAAAACCAATTCCTGTAGGCCCACACATTTTATGTCCGGAACCCACCAACCAATCACAGTCTATTTTTTGAACATTTATTGGTAGATGAGGTAAGCTTTGACAGGCATCAATTAATACTTTAGCGCCATATTTATGGGAGATATTAATAATTTTTTCGACGGGATTAATGCATCCTAAGGTATTGGAAACATGAACGACTGTTACTAATTTAGTTTTATCGGAAATTAAGGTTTTAAACTGTTCAAGGTTAAATTCTTGAGTATCTGTTAATTCAACAAATTTCAAAACCGCCCCTGTTTTTTGGGCAATCATTTGCCAAGGAACAAAATTACTATGATGTTCCATCACTGTTAAAATAATTTCATCCCCCGGTTTGAGATTATTCAAACCCCAAGAATAAGCCACTAAATTAATCGCTTCGCTGGCATTACGAGTATAGACAATTTCTTGATAGGAATTGGCATTGACAAATTGGGCTACTTTTTGACGGGCAGCTTCGTATGCATCGGTTGCTTTAGCGCTTAATGCATGAATACCGCGATGAACATTAGAATTATATTGTTCATAATAATCCCGTATTGTATTTAAAACAGCTAATGGTTTTTGAGAGGTTGCTGCATTATCTAAGTAAACTAAGGGATGACCATTCACCTGTTGATGCAGAATCGGAAAGTCTTGACGAACTTTATCGGCTAATGTTTTTTCTTGAATTAATGTCATTTTTCTCAATCCTTTAGTTTAGGCAATGAATAAGCAATTCTAGGTAGAGACGTTATATATAACGTCTCTACGATTTGTAAATATACCAGTACGATTTGCCATAATATACAGATTAACGATTGAATCATAATCAGACGGGCTTACAGAGACGTTGATAGAAACGCCTCTATTTAAGTTAAAAACTCCGACAGGCTACACAACGAGATAGCATTTTTTGCAGAGACTCTAAGGGCAATTGATTGATAATTTCTCCAGCAAAGGCATCAATTAACAGTTGACGACTACTGGTATCATCTAGTCCTCGACTGCGTAAATAGAAGAGTTCATCTTCTTCTAATTGACTGATGGTTGCGCCGTGGGAACATTTAACATCATCGGCTGTAATTTCTAATTGTGGCTTCGTATTAACTCTGGCTTTTGGTGATAATAATAAGTTACGGCTGAGTTGATTTGCATTGGTTAATTGGGCGGCTTGTGGCACAACAACTCGACCATTAAATACTCCGTGGGCGCTATCATCTATAATGATTTTATGGATTTGATTCAAAGTACCATGAGGATGATTTAACAGTAAGTTGCTGTGGGTATCAGCTAACTGTCTTTGTTCAATTGCCGTTAAACTATTAAGGGTTGTTTCGGTTGCTTCTCCCGTTTGATTAATATCAATTTCGTGGCGAGATAATTTTGCGCCTAAACTAATGGCATAACCAATATAACGACTATTTCTAGCTTGAGAAATTGCCGTTTTACCAATATGAAAGGCACTGCCACCATCCCGTTGTAGACGAATATGCTTTAATTCGGCATTCTCCTCTAGCCAAATTTCACTCACAGTATTGGTTAAATAGGGAGAAGTCTTTACCTTGTCAGAACAGCCCATTGTTAGGGTAGCATAATGTTCTACAATTGTTGCGGCGCTGCCGGGTTCTGCTACGACTAAAACACGAGGATGAGAAATGGTTGAGGTTTCTCCACTGCTGGAAATAAATAATAGATGAATTGGGGTTTCTGCGACTTTATTTTTTCTCACCCATACCACAGACACATCGGTTAAAGCAGCGGTATTGAGGGCGCTAAATGTGGCTTTTCCTCCCGGTTGACGGGCAATATAATTACCTAAGTTACTTTCTAAGTCTGCTGGAATTTGTTCTAAATTCCCAATAAAAATGCCTTCAGTAATATCGGCAACAGAGGATAAATTAGGCGCATATTGTCCATCCACAAATACCAGACGACTTTTATCACATTCGGGTAAAACTAAGGGCGTAATGGCTTCAGCATCTAGTTGAACTTTTCCAGCAGATTGGAATTTAATATCCAATAAAGATGATAAATCTGTAAACCGCCAATCTTCATCTTTTTTCGTGGGAATGGCTAATTCTTTTGCCCAAGTTGCAGCATTTTCTCGCAAAGGTTGCAATATCTGGGCAATTTTACTATCAGAAATTGAAGCTTCAGCAGCTAGGCGAAGCAACTGATTGAGATAAAGAATTTCCGGTTTATCTTGAACTATTGTTACCATGAATTATACTCCTGCCATTGCCGCTTCAATTACCTCGTCATAGCCTTTTTCTTCCAATTCTAAGGCGAGTTCTTTTGTACCTGTTTTAATAATCCGTCCATCGGCTACAACATGAACATAATCCGGCACAATATAATCTAATAAACGCTGATAATGAGTAATCACTAACATTGAATTGGTTTCATTTGCCAGTTGATTAACACCATTGGCTACAATTCTTAAGGCATCAATATCTAAGCCAGAATCGGTTTCATCTAAAATCGCTAACCGAGGTTCGAGTAACGCCATTTGCAAGATTTCATTGCGTTTCTTTTCCCCTCCAGAAAAGCCTTCATTTAAACTTCTCTCTAAGAATTCTGGCTTCATTTTGACAACATCTAACTTTTCCTGAATTAAATCATCAAAGTCAAATGCATCTAATTCTTCTAACCCTTTACTTTTTTGTTTAGCATTATAAGCGGCGCGGAGAAAATCTAGATTACTCACCCCTGGAATTTCTAAGGGATATTGAAAGGCTAAAAAGATTCCCGCTAACGCCCGTTCGTTCGGTTCAAGTTCTAATAAATTTTGTCCTAAAAAGCTAATTTCTCCTCCGGTTACTTCGTAAGCAGGATGTCCGGCTAATACTTTAGAAAAGGTACTTTTTCCAGAACCATTCTGACCCATGATGGCGTGAATTTCGCCTGCTTTAATTTCTAGGTTAAAGCCTTTGAGAATCGGAGTGTTGTCAATATTGGCGGTTAAATTATTAACCGATAAAATCACTTCGCTATTTTCTTGAATCATCTGTTTATATTTGTACGTTATGGGTTGAGTAATTTTGCTTCAATGGGATGTTCTTGAGGATATCTTGGTAAGTTATCGTTGAGATGTAACCATTGCAGTTGGTTAGAAGTCCAAACTGGGTCTTGAGGAATACAATGATTGGGTTGGTCTAAACTACCTAAAGTTACACTAATATACTGGGGAACACGACTATCTTTGTATAATAATTGTGTACCACAAATCGGACAGAAATGACGTTCTCCAGATTCAGAAGACTTAAAGGCAGTTGCTTCTTGATTGAGGGAAAAATGGGAGATTTAAAAGTAAGCCCAAGATGCAAACGCTGCCCCAGAAGTTCGCCGACAAATGTTACAGTGACCCTGACCACCCCAGTCTGGATGACTCAATATTGGGTAGGGGATATTGTTGCAAAAATAGCCGCCACTATATTGAGTTTCTAACCCTGGTTCAGCCATTATCCCACACTTCCTTCTAACTTCAAACTCAATAATTTGTCGGCTTCTGCGGCAAATTCCATCGGCAGTTTATTGAAGACATCTTTACAGAAACCGCTGATAATCATGGAAACTGCATCCTCTTCAGAAATTCCCCGTTGAGTTAAATAGAATAACTGGTCTTCTCCAATTTTAGAAGTAGAGGCTTCATGTTCAACTTTCGCCGTATTATTATCCACTTGAATATAAGGGAAAGTATTGGCTTGAGATGTATTCCCAATCAACATCGAATCACATTGAGAATAATTTCGCGCCCCTTTTGCTTTCGGCCCCATCTTGACTAAGCCGCGATAACTATTAGAAGAATTTCCGGCAGAAATCCCTTTAGAAATAATTGTACTGCGGGTGTTTTTGCCAATATGAACCATTTTAGTTCCCGTATCGGCTTGTTGTTTATTATTCGTCAACGCAACAGAATAAAATTCTCCAACCGAATTATCCCCCACTAATACACAACTGGGATATTTCCAAGTAATCGCAGAACCGGTTTCTACTTGTGTCCAGGAAATCTTAGAATTAACCCCTTTACACAATCCCCGTTTGGTCACAAAGTTATAAATTCCGCCTTTACCATTTTCATCTCCAGCAAACCAGTTTTGCACCGTAGAATACTTAATTTCAGCATTATCTAATGTTACCAATTCTACAACTGCTGCGTGGAGTTGATTGGTATCAAACATCGGCGCAGTACAACCTTCCAGGTAAGTTACAGAACTGCCTTCTTCTGCCACAATTAATGTCCGTTCAAACTGTCCTGAATCTCCGTTATTAATCCGGAAATAGGTAGACAAATCCATCGGACATTTTACCCCTTTGGGAATATAGACAAAAGACCCATCACTAAATACAGCAGAATTCAATGCCGCAAAGAAATTATCCCCAACAGGAACAACACTTCCCAGGTATTTTTCAATCAATTCAGGATGGTCTTTCACTGCTTCCGAAATAGAACAGAAAATCACTCCATCTTCAGCCAATTTTTCTTTGAAAGTCGTAGCAACTGAAACACTATCAAATACAGCATCAACAGCCACATTGGCTAACCGCTTTTGTTCGGATAAAGGAATTCCCAACTTTTCAAACGTATCTAACAGCGTCGGGTCAACTTCATCTAAACTGCCCTTTTTCTCTTGCAGTTTGGGGGCAGAATAGTAGATAATATTTTGATAGTCAATCGCGGGATAATGAACGTGGGGCCAGGTGGGTTCCTCCATTTTCAACCATTGCCGATAGGCTTTGAGTCGAAAGTTCAGCAGAAATTCAGGTTCATTTTTCTTGGCTGAAATCAGACGAACGATATCTTCGTTCAATCCCGCTGCAATGGTGTCCGACTCGATATCGGTAACAAAGCCATATTTGTACGGTTGGTTAACTAGGGTTTTAACAGACGCGCTCATAAGCTTATAGTGTTAGTGTTCGATTCAGGAATGTTCTCAAACGAAAGCAGACGGGTTTGCTATTAGTCATTAGTGGTTCGTTGGCAGAGGAGATAGAGGATAATACACCCCTACTGCAGTAACAGAAGCAGGGAGTAGACCCATGACCCATGAGGAAGAACCAATAACCCATGACTAAAACAACAGATTTGTTACTTATGTCTATTTTAAGCTACATTAACAACAAGTGAATTGTCAAAGTCCAAATCTGTAAACTTTTGTGAAGATGATGGCCACCTCCCAGCAGCATTCCACCAAACAAGATATCCTACAACAGTTGTTAAAGCGAGGTTCAGTGACATCCCAGACCTTAGCTGAGTCCCTCGATGTTACACCCCAAGCCATTCGTCGCCATCTCAAAGACCTAGAAGCAGAAGGGTTGATTGAGTACGAATCTGTTCAAAGGGGGATGGGACGACCTCAACATTTTTACAGCCTAACTCCCCAGGGACGCAACCACTTTCCCAATCGTTATGATGAGTTTGCCATTTCTTTCTTAGATACCCTGACGGAAACGATGGGACAAGAACAAGTCAGTCAAATTCTGCAAAAACAATGGCAACGTAAAGCAATAGAATATCGTCATCAAGTCGGAAATGGTTCTGTCAAACAACGAGTGATAAACTTAGTCGAACTGCGAAAAGCAGAAGGATACATGGCAGAATGGTATGGGGTTGAACCTCAGAATTCAGATGCAAGCCTACAACAATATATTTTGACTGAACATAATTGCGCGATTTCTAACGTCGCTGAGTCATTTCCCAGTGTTTGCGGTCATGAACTCGAAATGTTTAGTGCAGTACTGTCCGATTGTACTGTAGAACGCACCCACTGGATTGTTAATGGTGAACATCGCTGTGGTTATTTAATTACGCAGCAATCGTAAGTAAAATTGCTTATTATTAATGTGATTTGCTTTTATTTTAATTCAATTAATATGGAATTTTTAACACAAGAAGAAGTGATTCAAGTGGATGCTGCCTTGTTATCTTCTAAAGAAAAGTTTTCTACTCGTTTAGCGCTTTATGCCTTGAGATGTTTAAAGCAAATTTCTCAAGAAAAAAGTATGGCAATTGAATCGATTAAACCGCAACAAATCCAGGCTTGGGTGCAGCAAGATGAGACGATTCAAAAACAAATCGAACTCGATAGTAGTTTTGAGACTTTTTTTACAAAGTTAGTAATTTCTTCATTAAAGCCGTTAAAGCAAATTGCAATAGAAGAAAATAGACCGTTAGAAGATTTGACGGTAAAACAAGTGATTGCTTGGTTTGAACAACAGAGTAAAAGTCAGTTAGCTAAAGAATAAATGTTTCCGCCGTTTCTGCCGCCTCAGGTTAGAGAGTTACAAGAATCTACCTCAATTAGTTTAGCAAAAAATATTCAAAGAATTCCGATCTCTACATCATTCTATTCTCAAGGGATTCAAACCGCTTATATTCGTCAGGGAGTGAGTACAAAGCCGTTACTTTTATTACATGGATTTGATAGTTCTCTGTTGGAATTTTGCCGTATTCTCCCTTACCTTTCTAATCAATATGAAACTTGCTTAATTGATTTACTCGGATTTGGATTGACTCAGCGTTTTCCTGATATTTCCTATAACCCATATCATCTTAAAATTCATCTCTATCAAACCTGGAAAACCTTAATTAATCGCCCAGTAATTATAGTGGGTGCATCCATGGGAGGTGCGGCTGCAATTGACTTTACTTTAACCTATCCTGAGGCAGTTGAAAAGCTTATTTTAATTGATAGTGTGGGATATTCGGGTAGTTTCCCAATAGGAAAAATATTGATTCCACCGATAGATTCTATAGCAACTGAATTCTGGCGACAACGTAAATTACAAGCTTTGAACTTTGCCCCTTTTTTGGGTATCAATACCAGTCAAATTGAAGCCTTAAAATGTGTTTCACTCCATTTAGAAATGCCTTATTGGCAAGAAGCCATGATATCTTTTATGAAAAGTGGCGGCTATTGGGATTTAGCACCTCGAATTGCTAAAATCAACCATCCAACGTTAATTTTATGGGGCGAAGATGATGAGATCTTAGGAACAGCAGATGCTGATTATTTTTCTCAAAATATTGCCAATTCTCAGCTTATTTGGATGAAAAATTGTGGTCATGCGCCCCATTTAGAACAACCCAATCTAACCGCAAATGCTATTTTAGAGTTTATTGAATAGTTGATAAATCTCTGTAGTGAATTATAATTGCTGAGTTGCAAACTTATCAGTTGCTTCAATTAATGCACTCAGAATTCCCGGTTCACTCATCGAATGTCCGGCATCTGGAACAACAATTAACTCTGCTTGGGGCCAGACTTGATGTAATTCCCAAGCGGTTTTCATCGGACAAACCACATCATATCTCCCTTGAACAATGACTCCTGGAATATGACGAATTTGATCAATATTTTCCAGTAATTGATTTTCTGAGTTTAAAAAGCCTTGATTGACAAAATAATGACATTCAATTCGGGCAAACGCTGTGGCAAATTGACTGTCTCCAAAATTGGCAATTAAATCCGTATTCGGATATAGCTTACTCGTACTCGCTTCCCAAATAGACCAAGCTTTTGCCGCTTCCAACTGTAATTGTAAATTATCACTGGTTAAACGCTTGTAATACGCCTGCAAAAAGTTATCTCGCTCTTCAATCGGAATCGGTTTAATATATTCTTGCCAAGCGTCTGGGAAAATATAACTCGCCCCTTCTTGATAAAACCAGCGAATTTCTTGGGGTCTTAACATAAAAATTCCCCGCAAAATCAAACCATTACAAGCCGTTTGATGAGTTTGACTATAAGCTAAAGACAGAGTACTTCCCCAACTGCCACCGAATACCGTCCATTGTTTAATCCCTAAATGATGCCGCAGCTTTTCAATATCAGCAACTAAATCCCATGTTGTATTTTCTCGTAATTCCGCATGGGGTTTACTTCTACCACACCCCCGTTGGTCAAACATAATAATTCGCCATTGTTGCGGATTAAAATATTGCCGATATTCCGGTAAACAACCTCCCCCAGGCCCCCCATGTAATACCACCACCGGTTTCCCCTCGGGGTTGCCGGACTGTTCATAATAAACCCGATGAAGGTCACTCACTTGAAGATAACCTTGACTGTAAGGTTCAATCGCTGGATATAGTTCTCCCATGATTTCAAATAATTATAATAAAAGGTGATCGCTTATTCTAATAAATCCGGTTCTTCCCGTACAATCTTTTCATATAAAGATTGAAAACTGAACCAACCCACATAAGACCTGCCAATTTGACTATAAGTTAAACGGGCAACTTCTGGGTCGATTTTAATCGGTTTTCCAGCCGCTTCTGCCATCAATTGCGTCTGGCAAGAACGGTCTAAGGTAATAAACCACCAAGCTGCCTCATCAACTGAATGACCCACCGTCAGTAACCCATGATTTCTTAAGATAATCGCTTTACGTTCCCCCAGGGTTTCAGCAATACGTTTGCCTTCCTCTAAATTCAGAACAACCCCCGTATAATCATTAAATAAAGCATGATCTTGATAAAATGCACAAGCATCCTGGGTTAACGGATCAAGCAGTCGTCCCAAACAAGACCAGGCTTTGCCGTATAATGAATGGGCATGAGCTGCTGCGATCGCATCCGGTCTGGCTTGATGAATTTGTGAATGAATAGCAAATGCAGCCGCATTCACAGGCTTGTTGCCCTTGACAACTTCTCCGTGATGATTCACCAATAACAAGTCCGAAACCCGAACATGACCAAAATAAACGCCGAAAGGGTTAACCCAAAAATGGTCAGTCAATTCTGGGTCACGCATGGTAATATGCCCCGCAATACCTTCATCAAACCCATAACGGGCAAACAAACGGAAAGCGGCTGCCAGTCGTTGTTGACGGTGTAAGCGTTCAGCTTCAACTGTCTCAAACGTCGGCATCGGGGGTAACTCAAGCTTTAACATGGTTGAATCTAAACCACTCAAAATCAGTTATTCTGTCACTATGATATTCGCAGATTCTGGGAACTCAAAAAAAAGTTTGAGAAAAGGGTTGACATTTAAAAAGTGATGCCGCATAATTAGTAATTGTGCAAGGGAAAACAAAAAAATACGTTAACCCAAAGCCAACCGAGAAAGAATTAAAAAGCTTTCCTGGTGCTGATGGCTTAGTGGAACCACACCGATCCATCCCGAACTCGGATGTGAAACGCTAAAACGGCAAAGATACTTGGTGGGTAGCCGCCTGGGAAA
>CAYNXM010000276.1:0-4617 GCA_964401105.1 uncultured Lyngbya sp.
CAAAAGTGATGACAGGTGAGGTATTTCCGGTGGTTTCAGTAACGCCATCGATTAAGTCTACATAAACCGGGATGTGTGGAGCACCTGTCGAAATTGTACCGTCAAATAAGGAGACAGCCTCAGCAGCGCCAGCAAACATAACAGTTGCCAAACCAGCAAATACGGCGGAAGTTTTGAGTGCGTTAAGGATGGACATGATTTAGGTTTCCCCCAAAGAAAACATTACGACAATTGAGTGTGAGTTGAATAATCACATTTAAGTGAGTCTTGTAACACCCCTGAGATTCATGCCCTAGATACCTAGGTGAATCTATTGAAAAAATTACTATGGTGTGATCGATTCCTGAGTGAGATGTCTAGGAAATTTCGTAGAACTCGCTCGACTTGATATTGAATATGACATACAAGTTCGATCAATTTCAAGAGGTTTACTAAGATTTTATCGAAGCTTTACAAACTCCACTTATATATAAAGTTAATTAATTTTTTTCGATTATCTAAAGCCTGTTCAGCTCCTTTTAAACATCTCTCCTAACTAACCCCATAAAATTCACCTGTTCTCTAATAAATCATGAAAAACAGGAGTCATACTTACGATGTATAAAGGAATCGGCGATTTATCAAAGCTTCACAAATTCCACTTATATATGAAGTTTCTGAATCTTTTATAATCATTCAAAACCTGTTGCTCTTCTTTTAAACATCTCTCCTAACTCAGCTAATAACATTGACTTGCCCTCCGATCAATTGTTGTGGCTCAGGGTCAGAACAGCTATAAGCTTGAAAGATGGGTGATTAACGCTTGCTGATTTTAGTTGAACTGTAGCAAGACAACTGTTAAAGTCTAGACCGAGGCTCAATCCCAACTTTGATCCACAAGAAAACACTGTTTATCCCTTAAATTATCTATGTCTAACGATCAACAACTGAATCTATTTAATCTCTCGGCTACTGAATCTCCGACTTCAGAAATTCCCTTTAACCCGGCTCAAATTCCTGAGGATGCCACGGTTCCTATTCCGACTGGGACCTACCAAACGATTGACGAGATTGCGAATCATTGTAATCAATGCCAACGTTGTCAATTGGGTCAGAATCGCACCCATGCCGTGATAGGACGAGGCAATCGGAGAGCCCCTATTATGATTATTGGGGAAGCACCGGGACAGAATGAAGATGAACAAGGCTTACCCTTTGTGGGCAAATCTGGACAACTGTTGGAGAAAATTTTAGCTTCGGTGGAGTTGAGTACTGAACGAGAAATTTATATTTCTAATGCCATTCGCTGCCGTCCGCCGAATAATCGCACACCAAATGCTGCTGAGTTAGAGGCTTGTAAACCTTATTTATTGGAACAAATTCGCCTGGTTGACCCTAAAATTATTTTATTAACGGGAGCAACTGCTGTTAAATCCTTAACTGGAGATAAACGAGGAATTACTAAAATTCGGGGTGAATGGATGGAATGGAATCAACGTTTATGTATGCCAATCTTCCATCCCGCTTATTTACTGCGTAACCCGTCGCGTGAACAAGGAAAACCTAAATGGTTGATGTGGCAAGATATTCAAGCGGTTCGCCGCAAATATGATGAACTGATGGCAGCGATCGATTAGTGATTTATTATGGGTTACTCCCAAGCAACGATATCCCTTCGGGGATCACAGGAGTAGGCGTAAGGGCAAGGTGTCAATAATGGCTACATTTCTGCTGTTGTATCAGCCTAGAATTGATTAAAAAATTAGATACAATCGAGACATAGAAGCTGTCTTGGAGTTTGAGTAGAAACCTGTGGTAGAAAATGACTTTACCCGATGTAATCTTCGAGTTCCTCAACCGTTGTATGAGAAAATTGAAGCGATCGCCAGGGCAAACGGTGCAAAAATTAATTCCCGTAGCAAGCGACCTCAAATTTCTTCCACTTTAATTGAGTTACTTCAAATTGGACTTGAACATTATTCCCCAGAAGATCAAGCTATTTCTGAAGACAGCTCATCCAACATGAAGGTGAAGGAGGAACAATCAGCAAACACGACAACTTCTACTCAGTCAGCTCTGTCATTTGAACCTTGGAATCAGATGCTTGAAAACCAGCAAAAATCTCAGCAAACGATTGAGCAACAGCTTTTACAAATTCAAACCAGTCAACAACTAACTCAAACTGATATTAATCATCTTTACCATTTGGTCGGTCGGTTATTTGATTGCTTGAATGCTTCAACCGTTCCTCAAGTTTCATCTTCATCTTCTCAATTCATCCAGGATCAACCTTTAGCAGCCAGTTTGGATCAATGGACAGTGAACCGCCAGTGGTTAAATGCAAATGGCTGCTTTTCTTCAGAAAGCTTTGACAACTGGCAAAATGGAGAAGTTCGTCAAGATCCCCAAGGAAGGTACTGGCGACGGGTAGAATTATGCAATGTGTTAGGAGACTTTCAAATTCCTTCTGATTTAGCAACGTCTCAAGTTTTTTATGTCCTGGAAGATCATCATTAAATTCAATTATTATGGCTACAACTTCCTCAAAATTTGATTGGGATTTAATTGCTTCAGAACTAGGTGAGTTAGACATTATTCGCGATCCGGTTCAAGTGAAAAAGCTCTCTCAAGATTATTATCACTTTAGCCCAGTTTTGCAGCCGTTATTACAGGAAAAAGTGGGAGATTTAGTGGTTCGTCCTACAACTGTTGCAGAAGTCTTAAAAGTGGCTCAAATCTGTGTGAAATATCACGTTCCCCTAACGGTTCGGGGGGCAGGAACGGGGAATTATGGGCAATGTATTCCTTTATCAGGGGGGATTATTTTAGATTTATCTCAGATGAATCAAATTCACTCCATTCAACCGGGATTGGCTTGTGTTGAACCGGGGGTGAAAATGGCGGCTTTTGATAAAATTGCCCGTCAACAAGGATGGGAGTTACGCATGGTTCCTTCTACCTATCGCACCGCAACTATTGGCGGTTTTATTGAGGGTGGAAGTGGGGGAATTGGTTCTATTACTTATGGACAATTGCGCGATCGCGGTAACCTTCATGCCGTTCGAGTGGTCACTTTAGAAGATGAACCCAGAGTGATAGAATTGCGGGGGGATGATGTTCAAAAAGTGAACCATGCTTATGGAACCAATGGGATTATTACTCAGTTAGAAATTCCCCTGGCACCTGCTTATGCTTGGACTGAATTAATTGTTACTTTTGATGATTTTATGACGGCGGCGGGGTTCGCTCAAACCTTAGGGGAATCAGATGGTATTATTAAAAAGTTAATTTGTATTTGTGCTCCTCCTATTCCCAGTTATTTTGCGGCTTTTAAAGATATTATTCCCGAGCATAAATCTGTTGCATTATTAATGATTGCTCAACCGAGTTTAGAACCGTTTCAAGAGTTAGTGAAAGAATACAACGGTGACATTTGTTATCAAAAATCGCCAGAAGAGAGTAATAAGAGAACTCCAATTTTAGAGCTGACTTGGAATCATACGACATTACACGCTCGTAGTGTTGATTCAAATTTGACCTATTTACAAACCCTATTTCCGGACGATCCAGAATTAAAGTTAGTGGAACATTGTTATCATCATTTTGCAGAGGAAGTGATGATGCATTTAGAGTTTGTTAAACTGCAAGGAAAACTTTATCCGATTGGGTTGCAAATTGTTCAGTTTACCACAGAAGAACGACTGAATGAAATTATTCGTTATCATGAAGAACAAGGCGCAGTGATCTTTAATCCCCATACCTATATTTTAGAAGATGGCGGTATGAAAACAATTAATTTAGAACAATTACAATTTAAACAAAAAGTCGATCCCAATGGATTATTTAATCCCGGAAAAATGAGAGCGTGGTGGGAGATGGGTATAGGGAGAAGTAAGAAGTAAGAAGTATAAACCTTTGAGGATAATCAGAAATCCTACTCCTGACTCCTTACTCCCGTACAGAACTGGCATGCAACGTCTCTACTTACTCAATCACTGACTGAGCTTAGTATTTGGTGCCGATACTACCAGTAGGTAGACCTGTTTCGGTACCACCGATGCTAGCAGGGCCGACTTCTTTCAGAAAACCGTTGTAGGCTTCCATGCCGTGTTCAGCAATATCCAAACCTTCGTATTCCTGTTCGGGATGAACTCGGATACCTACTGTTGCTTTGAGTGCCAACCAGAAAATAGTACTCAGAACAACAGTAAAGCCTCCAATGGCAAGAATACCAATAATTTGAGCGCCCAGTTGACCAAAGCCACCGCCGAAAAACAAACCGGATGTCGTATCGAATAAGCCGACGGCTAAGGTGCCCCAAATTCCACAGACTAAGTGAACCGAAGTTGCCCCCACCGGGTCATCGATCTTAATACTGTCGAAGAAGCTAACAGAGAAAACGACCAAAATACCAGCAATTAAACCAATAATGACAGCACCCCAATAGCTGACTCCGGCGCATCCAGCGGTAATTCCCACGAGTCCCGCCAGTATCCCGTTAATAATCATAGATAGATCGGGTTTACCATCCTTTATCCAGGAGGTTGCGGTTGCTGCTACACCACCGGCTGCGGCGGCTAAGTTTGTCGTTACCGCAATAAAGGGGACTTCTGGATCTGCTGCTAACTGAGAACCGGG
>CAYNXM010000277.1:0-7740 GCA_964401105.1 uncultured Lyngbya sp.
AAAGCACCCGAATTGACAAAATGCAACCTCGCTCGGTATAGATTGGCTGGGACTATTTGTTTAACCTCCTGGTTAACAGAAATCCCAAAATTACGAGGGGCAGAGTAGAGATTGGACTCAGCTATAGAATCAATCTCAATCTTGACACTCCCGTCGCTGAAAGCGAGGGATTCTTCTTTCATCCAGCTAACTTAAAATACTAATTTGCATCAATATTTCAGAGGTTAATCTGTCCAGAAGCTTAAAATCGGGTATGCCCTACCCTATTAAGAATATTGATGGCTGCATTATGATCTCTATCTAATTCACATCCACACTTGCAAATATGAGTTCTAGTACTTAGCGACTTCTTTACTCGATTGCCACAATTAGAACAGTCTTGAGATGTGTAATTAGGGTTGACAGCAATCAATTCTTTATCAAACCAACGGCAAAAATAGTCTAACCAATCTCTGAACATTGACCAACTAGCATCGCTAATTGATTTAGCCAATTTTGTTTTAACTAGACCTTTGACATTTAAGTTTTCAATTGCCACAATATCGTTAGACATTACTACGCATCTTGCCAATTTCACGACAAAATCTTTACGCTGGCGACTTACTTTTAAATGTTGTCTAGCTAATTGATTGTTAGCTTTTTTGCGATTGTTAGACCCCTTTGTACATTTAGAGGCTATGCGTTGTAACCGTTTAAGTTTACGTTCTGAGCGTCTTAAAAATCTGGGATTTTCTACAGTTTGTCCAAAACTATCAGTGTAAAAATGATTCAAGCCTACATCTAAACCAATTGAACATCCTGTTTTATCTACTTTATCCTCACGATTAATATCAAGGCAAAATTGGGCATAGTAACCATCAGCGCGACGAATTAATCTAACTCTTTTGATTTGATTTTTTTGGTAAAAATGTAAGTCATGAGTTCCAATTAGTTTTAGTCTACCAATATCGGTTTTATCAGTAATGGTTAAATACTTCCTGTCATCTGATAGTTTCCATCCGCTAGTCTTATATTCAACCGAGCGGCTGAATTTTTTAAACCGTGGAAATCCTTTCTTACCTTTAACTTTCTTTTTACAATTGTCGTAGAATCGACTAATACTAGCCCATGCTCTTTCAGCCATTGACTGACGAGCCATTGAATTTAAAAGCTTAACAAAAGGGTAACTCACATCATCAGCTAGCACCTTAGTGTATTTGTTCAATTCAAATCGATTAACTTTCAATTCTTTAGGCGCGTCCATCCAATAACGTAAACATTTATTACGGATAAATTGCCCTATCCGAATCGATTCATCTATCGCCTGATACTGATGTTGTTTCCCTTTTAGTTTAAATTCGTAAACTAGCATTTATTCGACCATTACAATTTGCTAATATATTAATTGTAACGCTAACTGTACAAATTTAGCAACCTGTGAAATCTAACTATCGTAGTAGCCGTAGGGCAGTATTTAATTTAACTGTACATATAGTCTTTGTAACTAAATACCGTAGACAAGTCATTGATCAACCGATGTTAGATAGACTACATGAAGTCTTTAAGTCAGTTGCTATTCGTTGGGATTCAGAGTTAATTCAATTTAATGGAGAAAGCGATCATGTCCATTTACTCATTTCATATCCACCACACAAGCTTTTAAGCAATCTAATAGCTAATTTAAAAGCCACAACATCAAAAGCAATGTGGCGTGAATTTGAAATAGATGTATCTAAGTTTTACAACAAAAGAGTGTTTTGGACTGGTTCGTACTTTGTAGCTAGCTGTGGCGGCGTTACGATTGAACAGTTGAAGCAATATGTAGAAAATCAAGATTGTCCTGATTCATCCCGTCACTGAAAGTGAGGGTCTTCTCAGGACGCAGGATAAGACAACTTCATTATTTCCGTTAACCTGGGAAATATTAGATAGTATCAAACCGGATTGCTTCATCAATGGGAATAGCTGGAGAAATAACCGAAAATCTAAGGGATGCTAGAGATAGTCTAGCAGACTCAACCAAAGAGAACTTAGAACAAGCAGAAAAGATAGCTGGAGACTTGAAAGACGATATTAGAGACCAAGTCAGAGAAATGCCGATCGTTAGAGATCTAGAAGAGAATACCAGAGAGTTTAGAGAAGGGTTTCAAGCTGGGACTGAGGCTATGAAAGAGGCTGTGGAATCAGCCTGGGAAATAGCGACAAAACTACCTATTATTGGAGAACTCGCGGAAGGTGCAGTAGCATTAGCACTACAAAAAATCGACAAGTGGGAAACAGTTATTAACTTCAACTTGTTGGCTGCAAAGATGAACTGGGAAACATTCATAAGTTATATCAATAGCTTAAAAATTGCTGTAGATATCAAAGCCAAGGGACATGCAAGAGTTCAAGTTTCAACCTCGCTATTTAATTATGATATTGAGTTCGATATTTGCGAGGGCTTCACTTATCAGTTTGAATTACTAGACTGGACCAAACTTTATATGTTCTATAATTTTGACAATGGATTAATAACATTTGAGGTTGAAATTCATGACAAAGTAATTACAAAAGACTGGATTAAATTAAAATTTGCAATTCCGGCAGTCTCTATTCCTACGATGATGTTAAAACAGTGTGATGACGATGATGATGACGAGGAAAACCCGGAAGAGGAAACTTGCGTAAGAGAGCCTAAAAAACCAGGTCCCAAAGGTAATTCGGCACCAACAAAAGGATATTGGCTTCGTGGACATGAAGAAACCTTAACAGCAAATAACCCTTCTTGGTCTTACTATGACAGAGAGACAAAAGAATCTGTTGTATTAGGTAGATCCTACAAAAAAAAGATATCAGATACTCACGAAGTCAGAAAAACCCAATCAGGAAGTTATGAACAACAACGAACGCTCACAAGAAAAAGTAGTGGGACAGCCTGGGTTTACAAGAATGGGGAATTAACAAACAGGGCAACCTCAGACGATCCACAATGGAACTATCACAAGGTTTTTGATTGGGCTGATGTTTCCGATCATCACTACAGAGACAAAGAATGGATCGAAGATTACATTAATAATGCTTACTCGGGGAAAACTTCAGACAAAGAAGGATCAACAACTATAACAAGAATTTTTCAATCGATTATTTATGTTTGGGATCGCAATACAGAAACGAATGGAGGAAACGGCCCAGACAAAGACAAGATTCCTTTCCTAGAATGTAACAATAAAAGAGAAGGAAAAAAAACACCAGACGTACTACCAATTATGGATCAAGAATGTTGCTCACTATTAAGACAAGTTTTAGACCGCCTAGGAGGGGAAGATTGGGAAGTACAACTCCCTGAAGAGCTGACTAACGAAAACGACACTCCAGTGACTAAAACCGTCAAAACTATTCCTAATATTTTGCTTAAACAAATTGAATATCAAGACGAGTTATCAGGACAGTATCCTATCAAGATAAAAATTGAAGATGAGGAACTACCACCCATTCCAAACCAAGCTGAATTATTAGTTGAAATGTTCGGAATGTTATATGAGCTAGTCAAGGATGTCTCTTTAAATCAAGAGATAATAATCAAAGGGTTAGTAACAGGAGGGCTTAACAGACAAGAGTTGTTAAAACTATCTTACATATCAGAATCAATCCAAGATTATCTAGGATGTGACACAAACAATAAAACAGTTAACCTCGATCAACTATTTGATATAGAGAAGCAAGAGTCCATAGAGGAGTTCTTAACTCCATCCAAACAAGACGTTACAGTAGAAGAATTTAATGAAAAATCAAGAAATTTATCTTCAGTTTTAGCCGAATTACTTCAAGCCGCCGCAGTTATTAGAGGACGCTTTTTTAGGCCTTTGGGTAAAGATAAAACAAAAGCCGTAAAATGGATGTTAGACAATCTTAAACGAGGGGCTTCTATTGCAGATGAGTTTGATGAAGAAGCCGCAGACAAAGATTGGGATGTATGGAAAAAATATATTGAAGACGAGTATAAACTCCACTCAAAATCAGAAAACAGACCAGACATTGATGACATTAGAGGGCGCATTAAATAATGAGTTTATCTGTTGTTTTAAAATCTAGAAAAGTCAGAAAAGCATTTACAGATACGTCTGGAACAAGAGTAATAGGAAAAGACTTATTTGATTCTCCTAAAGGTGCTTTAGGAAAAATAAAAAATGCATTAATAGGATTTGGTAAATGGGCTATTGGGAAATTGTGGACAAAAATAAGAAGCGTTAGCCTGTTAGATGTTTACGAATGGATAGCAAATCGAGTCCACGACCTATGGACGTTTGACTGGAACGTAACGGATTCTCAGTTAGATCAAAAAACGAAAGAAGCCTGGGAACAAGTTAAAGTTGCCGCCGCAGGCTTAGCAGGAAGAGCCGTAGGTTACTTGGTTTGTGGAGCTTTGCCAGCTCTTTCTATTGCCGTATTTAACGAAGCATTAGGGGCTTATCTGTTAAAAAAATTTGGAGAGGAAGCAGTAACAGAACTTGCTCATAGTTTAGCCGAGTTTTTAAAATTAGTTGCCAAAACAGCCGCCGTTCAATTTATTAGATTTCTTTATAAAAGTGGAAGAAGAATGATTAAAGCAGCCGCTAGGAATCCATTAATCAGAAAAGTTTTAACTAAAGGAGGTATTGATACAAAAAAAATAGATGAATGGGGCGAGAAGTCCGAAAAAGATGCTAGTTTTGCATCTAGAACACAAAGAAAGATAGAAAACCTACCCGAAACGTGGCAAGATTCAGCAGAAGAATTTATCGATGAACTTGGGGATGCTTGTTTTGAAGGTGGATATATTATCGCTGGAGGATTAGATGAGTTTTTCTCTATGCAAGCTAACGCCAAAGATGTAATGAATCCACTAGGTAGAGATAGGATTGTAAGGTTTACTCCAAACAAAGACGTTAAAGATGAGCAATTTGTCCTAGCAGGAAAAGAAGAGTTCTTAAAAGCTGAAATGATTAGAACAATCAACCAATCTCAAATAATTGACAACAGAGAAGTGACACTATCGCTACCCACGGAAGAATGGGGAAGAATACCAGTCACTGAAAATGGAGCAGTAGAGATTGAGTTTGAATTTTATAGATTTGAAGAAGGGCCATATTGGACAAACGAGAGGAGGAAAGATAACGGCAGGCAAAGAATACACTTGTACAATGTAAATAAATCTACTATTACATTTGACAAACTATGGCGAACCTTTAGAAAAATACCGTTCAAAACAGGAGATGTCAAAACGACTGTAACTTGGAGCAATGGGAGGAAAACAGGTATTTGGGCGGCATCACCTGAAGAGGGAGAAAGAATAGCTCAAGACCTGTCTCAATTCACTCATGAAAAAATAGTTTTTCCTATCTTTTTCTCAACTCGAAAAGGTCATTTACAAGGACAGTCTAATAATGCTGCTAAAAAAAATCATAAGCAGTATTTAGCCAGTATTAAAATTTGGAATTGGGACAGAATAACTAAGTTTGAAAAAGCCAAAGGAAAAGCGAGTCCCACAGATCGTAAACGACTTATTAAAAAAATAGCGTGCAATTTCACAACCGAGCCGTCATGGTGGAAGGATCAAGTCGCCAAAGCATTGAAAGATACTCTATAAAAAAGATGATAATAATACTTGCGTCTATATAGACTTGACACAAATGCAAAATAATTATAAACCCTTTACGTTCAAAGTTTGAACGGCTACGGTGAAATAGTCAAGCTAAACAAAGGACTTCAATCTATGGCTTCTGCAATTACAACAAGATCCACAACTCTTGAAGGGCAATTAATGGAGATTATTGAAGCAATCTCTACAGTGCAAGCTTCTGCCGATCAAAATCCCAATAACGAAGCGGTAATCTCCGGGTACACTCGAAATATGGCAACAGAAATCATTTCTTGTAGTATCGCTATCAATACAGAAGATACTCAAGATGCTAACGGAAACACTCTAATTTCAGCGAGCGAAGTATTCACAAACCCAGCTTAATTATCTTAACTGTTGACAACACTAATCAGAAATTGAAATGGCAGAAGATCAAGGCGTTAAAGCAGAAATCGACAAACTGAAAGCAAAGTGGAATGCCAATAACAAAAACTCAGCACCAGGAAGTGTTGCGCTTTGGATTCCCGTTGATAACGATCAGGTTACCTTGTTTAGGTGTCCAGGAATTGTTGTCCGAACCTTGGGATTCACTAAAGACGAGCTGGCGGATTTCGATAAAGCTCACGTATACAAGCCCGCAGAACCACCTAGTTCAACAAATACGACAAACAGAAGACTAAAAAAGACAAAATCAATTAGTAGCAGAAAAAAAATCCTTAAAGAAGTTCAAATACATCTCAAAGAAGGGATTGCGTACCAAGTTAAAAACGCAAATAGAATTCGTAAAACTCTAACGATGAGAGTACCAGACATTGTCTGCATTGACTGTATCAATTATTTTCTCTGGTACATGAGCACAGCAGAGCAGCGGCCGATTAGCTTCTGTACTTCTACCTCCGAAATTCAACTGTTATCAAAGTTAGAAAAAGCAGATCTAGGAGTACTATCAACAAAAGTAACCGACGATAGCACACCCAAGCCAAATCGTGGAGAATAACAATGATTGGGAAACTATTCATAGTCAGCATTATCGAAATAATGATACTCCTATTCCTCCAATCATAATTCATCCACCTTTAGATCGTCATGTCATCGAAGTATTAGCTTTTGCTGATTCTATTCCTAAAACATGGCGATCAGCTGGAAGAATTCAATGCACACTAGAAAACCCTAATACAACAGCCTTCCCTCGAACCACAGCAATAGAAAATGTACCAGTAAATGTTGCTAAGGTTTTTCGCATCCCAAAAGACACAGAATATTATTGGTTGCAATACCACCCTCATCATTGGTATATATGGCAAACATTAACTATTAAAACGTGGATTTATGGATAAAAATAAATCATAAATATTTACAGCGCTTAAAACAATGAATATACCGGAAGGATGGGCAATATGGATAATTGTTAATGCTTTAGGTTTAGCAGGTTTAACTTACAAAATTGGATTAATTCGCGGTAATTTAGAAAATCGAATATCAAACAATCAAAAAGACATTGACGGATTAGGACAAGCCTTTCGCAAACAGACCGAAAGGCTCGAAAAAAGAGTTGATAATTTCACAATTTCAACCCAAGAAAGGATCAGCAACATTGAATCAGCTTTAATGGAAAGAGGACCATTTTTTCCTCCATCTATAAAACATTTTAGAGACGACAATAATGATTGAAGTTTTACCTTTACTAAAAGACTACATTGAAGCAGGAGGTGATATAGCAATAATTATTATGATAGCTAACTTATTTCGACTTATTGGAGTCTTAATGAAAGAACTTAGCTCTAGAGATGACAAACTAGTTGAGATTATCTATCTTTTATTGCCAGAAAAATTTCCAATAAACACCAATAATGAATTCCCCAAAATTCAAAAAAGACGACGAGGTCATATTTGATGACATTGTTTATTTATTTGTCTGCAAAGTTTCCTGTAGTAACAATCAATTTTACTACGACTTAGTAGATAAAAACCAGAGAATAGCTGTATTTAATGTTCACGAAGAAAGAATAAGGACAAATCAAAATGACAGTTCTAAATGTCCCTCACTTGACCCAACTAGATAACGTATATGAACCTTACGCCTCTTGCAATGTCACTAGCTTGGCAATGTGCTTAACTTACTGGGGAATTGATTTTCCTAAGTATATGCAACCTGAAGACTT
>CAYNXM010000278.1:0-10107 GCA_964401105.1 uncultured Lyngbya sp.
GAAATATAGGCAAGTGTCCCTTCTAAAATATTAGGATTTTTAATTTCTTGAGTTTCACGCGGCAGTAGAGACGAAATGGAAAAGTCAATCAGTTTGACTTGTTTTGTGTCAGGGTTAATCAGAATATTAGCGGGTTTAATATCTTTATGAATCACACGGTGTTGATAAAGTCCGTGCAGAATATCAGCCAGTTGAATGGCGATCGCTAAAAATGTTGTAATATCCAGGGGTTGTTTTTGAGCAAATTGCCCCAGAGATATCCCCCCAAAGTCTTCCATCACGAGGACATAGCTATTGCCATAATATTCGAGGTTATAAGTTTGGATGATTCCGGGTAAATTCAGATTTTTTGCAATAGTATATTGATTACGAAACTGAACTAATTCAGTAAAACTGGGGTATTGATTTTGTAATAGTTTCAGAATAACTGGATGCTCGTCACAGAGCCGAATAGCCTGATAAACTAATGTTCTTGAACTGGTATAAAGTGGTTCAGTAATGTGATAGCCGGTAATGATTGGTTCAACCTGAGCTGCTTTATTCATGGTTAAAAATCTCTTAAGATAATGTCTAAAATTACGTAATTTTACTGAAGTAAAACGTGAAGCAAGAGATGGAAAATCGCCTTAACGAACTCTAGGCGATAAAGATATATTTATCCGTTTAACGTTTGATTCTCTTGACCACAGTATTCCCGCAACTACAAAATCAATGATCATTAAGATTTTTAAAGAATATATTGATGTAAAGCTGATGAGTTATCCTGTTTTCTATGGCTTTGTATGATTGATATCATTTTTAACTTTTAATAGGCATCTCCCTGTCTGCCTCACGCTTAAGAATAGGTAGGCTCAACAGGGATCTCAATCACGAACTTAGACCCCTGGTTAGAAGTGGAATCAACAGTTAACAAACCGCCGTGTTTTTCAACTACAATTTGACGGGCGATTGCTAAACCTAATCCTATACCTTTACCGACTCCTTTGATGGTATATAAGTGAGCAAAAATCTGCTGTTTAACGGCTTCAGGCCTTCCCAAATCATTATCTGTAATTCGGATTTGAACACGATGCTGATCCACTAAAGCAGTGGTAATTTTAATGTTGATAAAGAATATCGGTGAGCTGAATTGCGATCGCCAAAAAAGTGCCGACTTATACAGGCTTTCCCTGAGCAAATTTACAGAGATAAATTCCCCAAAAGTCTTCCATCACCAGAACATAGCCATTTCTATAATGTTCTAGATCGTCAACTTGGATAATACCCGAAAATTGCAAGAATTTAGCAATTTTATACTGATTCTGAAACTGAATTAATTCATTAAAATGAGGGTATTCCTTTTGCAATATTTTCAAAATGACTAAATGCCGATCGCCGGTTCGGATTCCAAGAGATACAAGGGTTTGAGAACCTGAATAAATTTGTTCAACAATATAATGTTCGTTAATATAATTTTCGATGGAAATTACTGTATTCATAATGATTGTAGTAATTTCGACACTTAAATATAAATAAATGGGTGATTTGACTGAAAATTAAAAATCAGAATAGACTTATTTTTTAAAAATTATCTTCAGTTAATCATCGATTATTTGATGAGCCAATAAAAACAGACTAATTGCAAGATGTTTTAATAGTGTTCCCGAATTTAAATGGGGATTGATCGGTTGAAAATATGAATAAAAAGGATTTATAAACAGAATTGATAGCAGCTATCTCAGCGATCCCCTTTTCAACAGCTTTGTATGACTGAATGTCTGGGGTGGCAGAGCAACTTGTCCCTGACTGCGCTCGCGATGTGTCACAATAAAAAGAATCAAGAAGTATACAATTAAACACAACTTATTCATGTCCGTACTGGCAGCGATCGCAGTTATTGGTGTGCTGATTGGAGTCCATGAGCTAGGTCACTTCATGGCAGCGCGACTGCAAAATATTCACGTCAACCGTTTTTCAATTGGATTTGGCCCGATCCTGTGGAAATTTCAAGGAGCTGAAACAGAGTATGCTCTGCGGGGCATTCCCCTGGGGGGATATGTGGGATTTCCAGATGAAGATCCCGATAGCAAAATTCCCCAAGATGATCCGGATTTACTCAGTAACCGTCCGGTGATCGACCGAGCCATTGTCATTAGTGCTGGGGTGATCGCTAATCTGATTTTTGCTTATTTTCTGCTGGTAGCTCAGGTAGGAACCATCGGTGTTCCACAAAGTGTAAGCTATGATCCTGGGGTAGTCGTTCCGACTGTTGCAACTGATGTCAGTTCGGCGGCGGCTGAAGCGGGGATAGAAGCGGGTGATATCATTCTTTCTGTCAATGGTGAAACCTTAGGAGCCTCTGAGGATGCGATTAAGAGTTTAATTGAGACCATTCAAACCAGCCCCAATCAACCCCTGGATATGACCCTACAACGGGGCGATCGCACGCTTTCTGTTGAAGTCATCCCAGATGAAACCAGCGAAGGCAAGGGACGGATTGGTGTTCAACTCACCCCAAATCGTAATATTATTCGCCGTCGTGCAGATAATCCGATTGAAGCCTTAACAGCCGGTGCAGAAGAGTTTCAGCGCATTATCGGCTTAACCGTACAGGGTTTTGGTCAATTGATCAATAATTTTAAACAAACCGCTGAGCAAGTCTCCGGGCCAGTGGGAATTGTGGCGATGGGAGCCAATATTGCCCGCTCGGATGCTGGGAATTTGTTTCAGTTTGCGGCTTTAATTAGTATTAACCTGGCATTCATTAATATTCTGCCGTTACCGGCTCTTGATGGCGGTCAATTGGCGTTTTTATTGATTGAAGCTTTACGGGGAAAACCGCTTCCCAACCGGATTCAAGAAAGTGTTATGCAAACGGGGTTGATGTTGTTGTTGGGTTTAGGGATTTTTCTGATTATTCGAGATACAGTGAATTTGCCTTGGGTGCGATCGCTGCTGCAATTGTAGGAGAGAGTTGAGAAAATCGCTAATGGTGACTCGTAAACGGGCTATCCAACGACAAACTGCTTTAGAGATTTTGGTACGCCTCAAGCGTCTTTATCCAGATGCCACTTGTACCCTAGATTACGACACTCCTGTACAATTGTTAGTGGCTACCATGCTCTCGGCTCAATGTACCGATGAACGGGTGAATAAGGTGACTCCAGGGTTGTTTAGTCGCTTCCCCGATGCCGTGTCTCTGGCCTCAGCCGATCTAGAGGAACTTGAAACCCTGGTGCGTTCAACTGGATTTTATCGCAATAAAGCCCGTCATATTAAAGCGGCTTGTGGGCTGTTGGTAGACAAGTTTAACCATCAAGTGCCAAAAGTGATGGAAGAACTGTTAGAACTACCGGGAGTGGCTCGTAAGACGGCTAACGTTGTATTGGCTCACGCTTATGGTCTGAATATGGGGGTAACGGTTGATACTCATGTCAAGCGCCTCACTCAGCGGTTGGGATTGACCCAACACAATGATCCGATTCGGATTGAACGGGATTTAATGCAGTTATTGCCGCAGCCGGATTGGGAAAATTGGTCAATTCGATTGATTTACCATGGTCGGGCAATCTGTACAGCACGCAAACCCATGTGTTATGATTGTCAATTGTCTGACTTATGTCCTTCTGCGATTGTTGCAGAATCAGGGCAATCTTCCTCTCTTGGTGCGCGTTCTGGGGCGCCGTGAGACGACGCGGGGTCGCACCGCTACGGTAAGCCAATAACTGATTTAAAGTTTCTGTAGTGGTTAATTTTAACAATAAGTCGATTATTTTTAGGAGTTCTAAATACTAATATGGCAAAGAGAAGTATGATTGAGCGCGATCAAAAGCGCAAGAGAATTGTTGAAAAATATGCAGAAAAACGAGAAGCACTGAAAGAGCAATTTGCGACTGCCGATACTCAGGCTGAAAAGATGGAAATTCATCGACAAATTCAGCGCCTACCTCGTAACAGTTCTCGCACTCGGGTCCGAAACCGCTGCTGGGCTACCGGCCGTGCTAGAGGTTACTATCGTGACTTTGGACTTTGCCGAAATCAGCTTCGTGAAATGGCTCACAAAGGTTTATTACCCGGTGTGGTCAAATCAAGCTGGTAGACTGACAATGCGGGTACTTTCTTTGTACCCGTTAACCTAATTTCACCAAACAGTGATTATTGACCACAACAGCGTTCAATGCCAAGGCTATCGAGAATTAAATCACTCACTGCATTGGCAACTGCAAACTCTCCAAAAAAGCTTTTTGAGAAGTCAAACGCTTGCATCTCCGTCACAATTGCAATCACAAGACTTCCGAGATCATTTTCTCCTTCCATCCGCTGACGTGCAAAAATCTGCGCCGCTCGTTCAGCAATCGTTTGATTCACCTGTTCCGGAATAAATTCTCGATCCAACCATTGATGTAGCGCTGCTTTTAACCACTCTCCTTCTTCTTCAGGATGAATGGCAGTCGGAAGGGTAATCGGTTGAATCGGTTCAGCCATTGTTCTACACTGGGCTACATATTAAAAGTTAGCATACCCTCATTGTACCCTAACGCCAAGAATAAATAACTATTGCCGGACAACAGAAACCACAGAAGACCCAGGTTGACCATGGCGTTGAGTAATTTTAGCTTTGACTAACTCGGCAAAAAATTGATTAATCGCAGTCTCCACCGAATTCGCTTCAACTTTACAACACACTTGGTAAGTTTTATACTTATCATAAGTACGGGTGGCTCGATTATAATTTTTTGTAGTTTTAGACTGAACAAATACGGAGGGTTCTGAACGTCGATACCAAAATAAACGATAAGAATTAGTGGACTCATTACTTTTAAATTTGAGCACTGGCTCACGACTTCCCAAAAGATTTAAACTGTGAAAATCTCCTCGTTTACAAACTTGTAGATATCCCCAATTTTTTTCAGTTTTATTAATGAGTTTAGTTAGAGTATATTCCAGTATCATCATCGAATCTAATCCTAAATTCAGCATTGATTAATTCCTAAAAAATGAGCTTGAGCAATTATATCAAATTAGTTTAAAAATGACAAAATACAATGTTGCTGCTATTATTGAAGGCTATAGCAAAGGCTATTTTCTGATGGCAAATGACGAGACATTGGGATGGTATACCAGCCGTCAACGGACACTGATTCCTTTAGATCAACGGTTTCGTTATCCGCGATCGCTTCAACGCGTTTTGAATCAAAATCGATTTACTGTTGATATTAATCGGGATTTTGCAGCAGTGGTTGAAGGCTGTGCAAATCGAGAAACCACTTGGATTTCAGAAGAACTGAAAACAATTTATCATATTCTGTACCAAAACGGTTGGGCTTATAGCTTTGAAACGTGGAAAGGCGACGAATTAGCAGGGGGAATTTTAGGCTTAGTGATTGGGGGTGCTTTTATTGGTGAATCAATGTTTTATCGAATTTCTGAAGGCTCAAAAGTGGCAATGGTAAAGTTAGTTGATCGATTACGAGAACAAGATTTTATACTATTTGATGCCCAGATGAATAATCCTCATTTAGAACGTTTTGGGGCTTATCTGATTAAAAGTCGTGAGTATGAATTACTCTTACAAAAAGCAATTCATCAACCTTGTTCGTTAACTTAGTTTAAAAGAAAAACTACAAAGAAGATTAAATCACTTAATTTTATTGATTTCGCAATTTAGGATTAATCCATTCATTCAGACCTTCACCCAGTAAAGATAAACCGACAACCATTAAAGTTAAGGCTAAACCCGGAAATAATGCTGTCCACCATATTCCGGTGGGTAATGCTTCCAAAGCGAGGCGTAAATCATGTCCCCATTCAGGGGTTTCTTCAGGCAGTCCCAGTCCTAAAAATCCCAGGCTTCCTAATGTTAAAATAGCATCGGCGGCGTTGAGAGTAAACAGTACAGGGACACTTTGAATCACATTTAGAAATAAATAGCGAGAAAGGACTGTCCAAGTATTAGCCCCCATCGCTTGGGCAGCTTCTATAAATAGTTCCGTTTTTACAGAAGTGGTATGATTACGAACAACCCGATAATATTGAGGAATATAAGCAATACTGAGGGCAATAGCTGCATTAAGGATACCTCGTCCAACCACAAATGCCAAAGTGATTGATAATAATAATCCGGGTAAAGTGTAGACTGTATCCATTAAAAATAGCAATATTCGATCTATTTTTCCTCCTAAGTAACCACTCACTAATCCTAAAGGAACGCCAATAAATAGACTTAAGGCTGTGGCCAGGAGTAGAACTTTCCAGGCAACTTGTGTACCGAATAAGGTACGGGAAAAGACATCATAGCCTTGGCGGTTGGTTCCAAACCAATATTCTAACGAAGGGGGATTATGAACCGGGTTTGATAAAAATTCTGTTGGATTTTGAATCCATCCCCACTGTTGAAAGAAAGGAGATAATACAGCAATTAAAATAAAAAATAGGGTAATTCCTAGCCCAATCATCATCATCTGTTGAGAGAGAGTAGAGAATTTGAATAAATTAAACTTTCGTAGCCATTGGGGTTTTGTAGCGATCATATTTCTGATAGGGCATTACTTTCTGATACAATCTACAGAATATAGAGTATCATAAAAGCATCAGCCTCAGGTACAATCATCTAATTTTTTCAACGGCATTCATTACAGTGGCACAGTTGATCCAGATAATTATTCTTAATTCCCATTAAACTTTCGTCCTATAATTTTTTCTAATTTTTGATGATGCGGTCGGTAAAATTCTTGTAGACGAGTGAGCCAATCTTGATCTCTATTTTACTAATCTTATATTCTACAATTGCAAAATTTTTAGAATAGTCTATGTACGCTTTACAACACTCAGAATCCACTTTGGTGAAGCCAGAAACCGCAAATCAAGAAATAGTGAGTTTAGAAGAACATTTATCAGACAATTTAAGTGAAATATTGGAGTTGTATTATAGCGCGCGCGCTATAAATGAAAAACTGTTAAATTTAGGAAAAAGCCACAAATCATCCTACAGTCATGCAATGCCACTGCTCCTAACTCCAATTTCCCCTACAGTATGGTATAATTAAAGGGAATTCAAAGTGATGGTTTCTTAGGTGTTTGAGATGTTTACAACAAACCATTATCATTTTGCTTCTGCTAACGAAACAATTGAACAACGTATTCGTCGGAGGTTAGGAAGCGCTGCCATTGTTATTGCTACCAGCTTAGTTGCTTCTGCTACTGAAGCCGCTTTATTCACCAGCAGTTTTTTGTCAGATCAAGTTCTCCGTTATGACGAAACCACGGAAACATTTCTTGGTGTATTTGGTCAAGCTAATAATGCTGACAGCGGACTGATGGGGGCTGATGGTCTCACTTTCGCAGTAGACGGCAACCTCTATGTCAGTAGTTTTAGATCTAACGAAATTCTCAGATATGATGGCACAACCGGCGCTTTTCTCGGAGTCTTTGGAGAAGCTTCTAATGCCGATAGCGGACTGACAACCCCGGTCGGTTTAACCTTTGGCAGCAATGGCAACCTCTACGTTAATAGTTTCGGCAGTGATGAAGTGCTGCAATATGATGGCACAACTGGCACTTTTTTAGGGATTTTTGGTGAGGCTTCTAATGCCGATAGTGGCTTAACAAGTCCGGATAACTTAATATTTGGTGCTGATGGTAATCTCTACGTTACCAGTTTCGGCACAAGTGAAGTGCTGCAATATGATGGCACAACTGGCGCTTTTTTAGGGATTTTTGGAGAAGCTTCTAATGCCGGCAGTGGCTTGGATACCCCTACCGGATTACAATTCGGCCCCGATGGCAACCTCTATGTCAATAGTTATGTGGGGGATGAAATTCTTCAATATGACGGTATGACGGGTGAATTTTTAGGGATTTTTGCCTCTGATGCGAATAGTCCCCTCAACGGCCCTATTAATCTGGTATTTGGGCCAGAAGGTGATCTGTATGTTAGTAGTTCTAATTTACTCAATCAAGGGGATGAAGAACTCACCAATCAGGTATTGAGATATGACGGTATCACTGGTTTGTTTCAGGAAGTTGTACTGGATGCAGTCAATACCGAAGGACAACTCTTAGTTCCCGCTGGATTGACATTTTCTCCTAATATGACGGTACCTGAACCGGATTTAAGTTGGGGCATTTCTGCTTTGGCTGCATTGATGATTTCTCGGCGATTATGGGGTAAACAGAGATAAGTTGTTACGTATTCAAATTGTGAATCGGGATTGACAAACAGAGAAGGAGATGGGGGAATTAATGATTATGTAGAGGCGTTGTATGTAACGCCTCTACAATTGATATCAGATTTATCCAACCTTGGCAGTAACAGGTGGTTCGATGAAACCAATCTGCATAAAGTAGGATAAATAGGTTTCCATCAACGATTGATTAATCTGTGGACAGTGAATTGAGGTTCCTTGTAATCCAGCTAGAGTATTTTTACAATCATACTCTGGATTATTTTGATAGATCTCCATGATGGTGAGATCTTTGTACACTTTTTCAGTCAACATTGGTAGCAGCGGCACTAAAGCATGATTCGGAGACTGTTGAGTCTGTTGCAATAGGATTTGTTTCCATTGAGAATAGGGTAAAGATTCCAATGGATAACCTAAACTTTGAATCAACTCAAATAACTCAATGGTGGTGGCATTATGTTCTGGGGGAGTCAGATGAAAGACTTTACCAATAGAGTTAGATTGCATCGACAAATGAACGATGGCTTGAGAGACATAATTAACCGGAATAAATTCCTGCCTTTGATTCACCAACTCCGGAAAATAGCCCATCTGAAGACAGCCTTGAATAAAGCGCGACCAAAAATCCTTGGTATTGGTTACCCCGGTTTCCGGATGCCCGAACATAAATCCAGGCCGCATAATAGTAACCGGTAAACCTCGCAATTGAGCCATTTTAATCCGTTGTTCTGCCACCCATTTACTTTGAGAGTAGCCTAAATCTAAAGCAACGTACTCCTCATAATCGTCAATGTCCTCATCTTCAAGCAAAATCGGACAGTCTTCAAAGTAACTCACTGGCCCGAAAACACCCGCAGTAGAAATATAGTGCAGGGGTTTGACCTGATTTTGAACTGCCAGTTTTAACACCTCTTGAGTTCCCAGAACATTCGCGGTTTTCACCACAGAGTAAGGCTTGACAAAGTTGACTTGAGCACCACTATGATAAATCACATCAATTTGGGCAGCAAGCTGTTCAAATTGGGTAACAGTGAGTCCGAGTAACGGCTTCTCTAAATCCCCCGCCATGGCAACAAGACGATGGCAAAATTCAGGATTCCATAACTGATATTTTTCGAGGTTTTTTTGCAGCTTTTTCATCCCCTGCCCTGCATCAGCAGACCGCACCAAACAATAGAGGGTTGCTGAGGTTTTATGAAGCAGTTCATCCAGTAAGAATCCCCCTAAAAACCCCGTTGTACCCGTTAGGAAAATATGATTCGGTTGACTAACTTTTTCAAAGTTGATAACGCCTTGGGGACGAATTTCAGCGGGTAAAACAACGTCTGCTTTTAAATTAACTGTCGTTGATTCAGTCTCAACTGTTTGCTGATTATCTAACCGTTGAGCCAGTTGACCAATGGTGGGCTGTTCAAACAAATGTCGCACAGGAATTTCCACTTTGAGTGTATCCTGCATCAGTGCGATCGCTCTTGCCGCTAACAATGAATTTCCCCCTAATTCAAAGAAATTATCGTCAATACCTAAGGGATGAATGTCTAATAGTTCACTCCAAATTGTAGTCATTTGTTGTTCGAGAACGGTCTGCGGCGCAACAAACTTCTCTTCTAAATCAGATCGGCTATGATCGGGAGCGGGTAAGGCTTTGCGGTCTACTTTGCCATTAGAATTGAGAGGGAAGGCTTCCAGGAACATAAAATAGGCTGGAATCATATACTCAGGGAGTTGTTGAGCCAGCCCATCTCGTAACTCAGTTGGGGTAGGATAATCTTGAGGTAACTTCCCAGGGGATGGAATTAAATAAGCGACTAATCGCTTGTCTCCGGGACGATCTTCTCGGGCTACAACGACTGTATCCTGAATCGTATTAAGCTGATTAAGCAGGGCTTCAATTTCTCCCAGTTCAATCCGAAAACCCCGAATTTTGACTTGATGATCGATCCGT
>CAYNXM010000279.1:0-40404 GCA_964401105.1 uncultured Lyngbya sp.
TTGAGCCGCCATAAGGAGAAAGGATCTCACAATTGGCAGAAAGCTCAAAAAAAAATAGCCAAGCTGCATCAAAGCATTGCTAATATTCGCAAAAATACATTACACAAGCTCACAACATATTTGGCTAAGAACCACAGCCAGATAGTGATTGAGGATTTAAATGTATCAGGAATGTTGGCCAATAGAAAACTGGCAAAAGCCGTTCAAGACATGGGATTTTACGAGTTTAGACGGCAATTAGAATATAAATGTCAGTTGTATGGGTCTGAAGTGATCATTGCCGATAGATGGTTTGCCAGTTCAAAAACTTGTTCTAATTGTGGTCATAAAAAAGAGAAATTGAGTTTAGGTGAGCGAGTTTTTAATTGCGGCTGCTGCGGGTTTGAAATTGAAAGGGACTTAAATGCAGCTCTTAATTTAAAGTCTTTGGCGGCAAGCTCTGCCGTGTCAGCTTGTGGAGTAGTGAGTGCCGACACTGCTACAATGAAGCAAGAAAATAACACCTTGATCTGCTCGTGAGTAGATTTAGGTAGGTTTATTAGAGCGGAACAAGAAACGACACTCCCATTGATAACAAATATAATAATCAAAAATTTTGTTCAAATAGAGCCGGAAACGACTACAATAAGCTATTGAGTTGCAGCAATCCATTAGTCTGAACCCTACTAAGCTATGCGAGCTAACGAGATCATTGAAAAAAGTGTCTTCTATCTGCACAAACAGGCGGATGTGTTTGTTAAGCAAGGAAAACTGGAAGATGCTAGTCGGGCTTATCAGCAATTAATCAAAATCAAACCCGATGATGTCAAGGCTTACAAGTTGTTGGGGGATGTACTGCAACGTTCAGGGCAGTTTGAACAAGCGAAACAATGTTATGAACAGGCCCTCAAACTCAAACCGGACTGGGCAGAAGTTTATGCCAATATCGGCAGTTTATACGCTCGAGAACAACAATGGCAAGCGGCTGTAAATACCTATCAAAAAGCGATTCAACTCAAACCCGATTTTGCCGGAGCTTATCGTAATTTAGCCAAGGTTTGGACTCAGCTTAATCAACCCGTAGAAGCAACCAAAACCTTGTATCAAGCTTACACCCTCGATCCTCAAAGTATTAGTGCAGAAGATCATTTAAAATTAGGCGAAACTTTAAGACAAGAAGAACATCTTGATGGGGCGATTGTTTGTTATCGTAATGCCATTCAACAAAATAGTAATTGGGCAATTGCTTATCATAAATTAGGGGAAGCTTTACAACAGCAAGGCAAAGCGGAAGAAGCCGCCCCTTATTATCGCAAAGCCGTTGAATTAAATAACCGAAATTCTGCTACTGCCGCTGATACTTTAGCCGCTGTTTCACAACCGGATAATATTCAACCCATTTCAACTCCTAACCCGGCTGATACTTTAGCCGCCGCAACTCAAACCGTGAATCATGCTGCAACGAATGGCACTACAGCGGCTGTGAGTCCACCACCAAACCCCGAAGTTTTACTCAAACAAGCTCAAGCTTATTGTGCCATTCAACAGTGGGAAGCGGCGATTTCAACTTGTCAAAAATTATTGCGTTTACGTCCAGATGCGGCTATTGCTTATAAAATTCAGGGAAACGCGCTGCAAATGACAGGAGAAATTGCGGCGGCTGTTAGGTGTTATGAAAAAGCATTAGAATTACAGCCCAATTATCCAGAAGTTTATGCGAATTTAGGCAGTTTGTATGGAACCGAAGAACGGTTAGAAAAGGCAATTTCCTATTATCAAAAAGCTGTTCAACTCAAACCCGATTTTGCAGGCGCTTATCGTAATTTAACTAAAATATTCTCTCAAATTGGCGAAACCCATAAAGCGGCTCAATGCTTGCAAAAAGCTTATGCATTAGAACCGGAAAAAGCGACCCCAGAAGATCATTTAAACTTAGGGAATGACCGTTTACAACAAGGTCAACTTAATGAAGCGATGGCTTGTTATCGCAATGCCTTACAGTTAAATCCGAAGTTGGCGGCTGCTTATCATGGTATGGGGGAAATATACCGTCAGTTAGGAGATTTCGATGATGCCATTACCGCCTACCGTCAAGCCATTGAATTAGACGCAAACCGTAGTGAAACCTATAATAGTTTAGCTCAAGTTTTGACTCAAAAAGAGCAACTGGGAGAAGCGATTGAAGCGTATCAAAAACTATTACAACTTAATCCAAATCAATCTTTAGCTTATTACAAAATAGCAGAAATTTTTCACCAACAATGGCGTTTAGATGAAGCCGCAAATGCCTATCGTCATGTAATTCAAATTAATGGAGAGTTTGCCCCCGCTTATTATGGTTTAGGAAAAGTTTTAGTTAAACAAGACAATTGGCAAGAAGCGGTTAACATCCTACGTCAAGCAATACAATTAGATGGCAATGGCGACGCAGAAACCTGGAAAGGTTTAGCCGATGGGTTAGTTAAAATCGATCAAAAAGAAGAAGCGATTAATGCTTATCAGAAAGCGGTTGAGTTAAATCCGGAGTTGGGAGAAGCGTATCAAAAATTAGCGGATTTGTTACGAGATCAAGAGAACTTAGAACAGGCTTTAACGGCTTATCAAAAAGCAGTAGAATATAATCCCGATGTTTGGTGGACCCATAACGGTTTAGCAGATACTTTGTTTAAGTTGGAGAAATGGGAAGAGGCTGTTACAAGTTATCAAAAAGCCTTAGAATTAAATCCAGAATTTCCCTGGTCTTATAATAGTTTAGCGGATGCTTTGTTTAAATTAGAACGTTGGCAAGAAGCGGTTACTGCATACCAGAAAGCCACTCAATTTAACCCAGACTTTCCTTGGTCATATTACAATTTAGCAGAATGTTGTGTGAAGCTCAACAATTGGGAAGAAGCCGTTAAAGCTTATCGTTACGCGAAACAATTACAAGCCGACTTACCCGAAATAGAAGAAAAACTCGCTGATGCATTGCGAGAACGGGCGATGATTGATTTAGAAGAAGCGTTGGGCTATTATCGTAACGTGATAGAGCGTAAACCTGAGCATATTGCAATTTATCACAAAGCCATTGACATTAAACCGGATGATGCTCAATTATATTGTCAACTTGCATCAGCCTTAGGAAAGCAAAATCAGTTAGATGGTGCAATTGTATTTTATCAAATCGCGCAACAGTTAGAACCGGAAGAAACTGATATTTCTGAAAAGTTACAGCAGATTTTAGATAAAAAAAAAATGGGTTAGATTCTCAGATTCTACCTTCTGAAATAATTGATAATTCCTATCAAATATGGTTAGCGGAAAATATGCCAACATCCGAAGACTTAAACCGCATGACAGCAGCGGTAGAGACCTTTGGTTATAAGCCGCTAATTAGTATAATTATGCCTGTTTATAATACACCAGAAGCGTTTCTGCGAGAAGCAATTGAATCTGTACTGAATCAGGTTTATCCTTATTGGGAATTATGTATTGCAGATGATGCTTCGACTCATTCTTATATTAAACCAATATTGCAAGAATATCAAGCAAAAGAGCATCGAATCAAGCTAAGCTTTAGAAATAAGAATGGTCATATTTCCGCCACTTCCAATTCTGCCTTAGATCTCGCAACAGGGGAATATATCGCTTTACTGGATCATGATGATATTTTAACACCAGATGCACTCTATGAAGTTGTCTCTTTATTAAATCAACATCCAGAAGCCGATATGATTTATTCCGATGAAGATAAACTGGATGAGAATAATCAATTTAACAGTCCTTTCTTCAAACCAGATTGGTGTCCAGATTCCTTTTTATCCCGAATGTATACCTGTCATTTCGGCGTTTATCGACGAAAAATTATTAATCAAATGGGTGGCTTTAGAATCGGTTATGAAGGCAGCCAAGACTATGATTTAGTCCTGAGATTTACAGAAAAAACAGATAAAATTTTTCATATTCCAAAGATATTATATCATTGGAGAGTGCATTCTAATTCAGCCGCATCAGGCACAACAGCAAAACCTTATGCTTATCAAGCCTCTCTAAAAGCATTACAAGATGCGATTGATAGAAGGGGTGAAGAAGGAACTATTCAAGCAGTAGAAGGATATTTAGGACATTATTTAGTTCGCTATAAAATTAAAGACTATAAAAAAGTCAGCATTATTATCCCAACCCGAGATTTAGCAGAAGATTTAGATCGGTGTTTAACTTCTATTTTCACTCAAAGTTCCTATCCGAATTATGAAGTCATTTTAATTGATAACGGTAGTATTGAACAAAATACTCATAAAGTTATTACGAAATGGAACCAGAAAGAATCTAAAAGATTTAAATGCTGTCCTTTGGATATTCCATTTAACTATTCTAAACTGAATAACTACGGTGTTAGTCAAGCAACCGGAGAATATTTACTCTTTCTAAATAACGATACAGAAGTGATGACATCCGACTGGATAGAAGCGATGGTAGAACAAGTACAACGACCTTCTATTGGCGCAGTCGGTGCTTTATTACTATTCCCAGATAATACGATTCAACACGCCGGAGTGGTCATGGGTTTAGGCGGTGTAGCCGGTCATACTTACTATAAAATGCCATCTAAAATACCCGGATACTTTGGTAACTTACTCGGAATTAATAACGTTTCTGCCGTCACTGCTGCTTGTTTAATGTGTCGTCGAGAAGTCTTTGAAAGCATAGGTGGATTTGATGAAGAATTAGCGATCGCCTATAATGATATTGATTTATGTCTGAAGATTAGAAAACTAGGTTATCATCATATATTTCTTTCTCATGTGATTTTATATCATCATGAATCTAAGAGTCGTAAAAGTTATCAAAAAAGTCCAGAAAAGAGAAAAATATTAAAGCAAGAGTTTCAGTTAATGGAGAAAAGATGGCAAGAGATTATTCAGAACGATCCCTGTTATAGTCCTCATTTAACTAAAAGTAGACCCGATTATAGTATTGTGGGTGTTAATGATTTTAACAATAAATTATTAGCAATTTCTTTATCCGAAGACCAAGCCTCCTTTTGGGGATGTGGAATTGATTATCCTCAAGTAGGTGAGTTATTTAAACCCGAAAAGCTAGAAATCAAAGGATGGGTAATGGGTAAAGTTTCCCCAGTGGTTGAAGTGCAGTTTATTCACGAAAAACAGATAATTAGACAATGTTCTGTTAATCAACTGCGTACAGATATCGCTCAAAATTTCCCTCAAGTAACTGATGCTGAAAATAGTGGTTTTATTGCCACAGTTGAAATAAATTCAAGTTCTTGTTTTACCGAGTTAATACTCTTCGCAATCCTTGAAAATAACACAAAAATTCCGTTTGCAACTTTACACCTACAGCTTAGCAGCAGCTTTTTAAACTAAGATATTGTTGAAGTTAATGATAACTTTTGGAAATGCCAGGGGAGCAATTTTATCTGTTACTGAGAGAATTTGTTCTGATTGATAAGTATTACCTTGAGGTTGACGATAAACAATGACTTGATGCTGTTTCACATCAACTACCCAATATTCTAAGATACCAGCTTCGGCATAAATTTGAGCTTTGTAAATACAATCACGTTTGAGTGTTGAGTCAGCTACTTCAATTAATAGAAAAACATCTTCTGGAGTGGGATGGCGTTTGCGATAATATTGTGGATCAATACGAACCAAAGCTAGGTCTGGTTCTGGTTCTGAATTGGGTGAAATTGTAATGGGTAACTGAGTTCTTACCCAAGCTAAACCTGCAAACCGAACCACCAGGTCAGTGTTGAAAGAAGAGACGTTTGAGGCATGAGGCGGTTCTTGAGGTACTATTTCAATAATTTGTCCTGAAAGCAATTCAACGCGGTCATCCGTGCTTAGAATGCCTGTGGCGATCATCTGATGATAGTCCTCAACCGTCCAACACTTATAGGGAAGTTCAGGTCTGAACTCGATAGTTGTTTGTACCATGATAGGATGAAGAAATCGCTATCTTTAGGCTAACGTAATCCAGCCAATTTAGACAACAGGTAATTGTTTTCTCACTGCTTCTAGCCTGGTTTGCGATCGCCTATAACGATAGAGTAGCGCAAGATGGTTATCAGGTTCAATGATATAGCTTATGAGCATGGGGAAAATCTGCTTGAGGAATCTCTTTTCCTAAAAATGGACATAACTTGTCCCATCTATCTCCTTCTGTAATATTCATAACTAAAAACCGCTCTTTAGGTTTATTTGAGAAAAAATGATATACCCGGTCGCTAAATCCTTGATAAGCTTCAACCCAGGTTTTATAATCGGAGTATATACACTCATGAAAAACTCTAAACTGAAGTTCTTCATAGTGTCGATTCGTCAAAGTTTTATCTACACTTTGAACTTGATGTAAAAATTCACGAAATTGTTTTAAAGTTGGAGTATTGTGGTTTGTACCATAATGTTTTGTCAGGGACTCAACCCAGTTTTTTTCATCTCTTACAGTATAGATAAACTTAGAACGTGGAAATTGATAGTATAGCTCTTCAAATCGATAAGATATAGAAACATCTAACAGTGCATTAAAGAAATATACATCTTCTGTATCTAATACTTTTTTTGTGATAGGATTTGTCCAGTGTGCCGTTTTATATCCTAGAATAATCAAGGCTTTTGTTAAGGACAATGTACCCGTTCGACTCAATCCAATACCAAAAACTTTTTCTTCATTAAGATCTATATTAGTAATAGTTGTAACTTTTTTATTTTGAGAATTAGGTGCTCTGTTTTCAATATTGAACGGGTCATTATTTACCATCATCCTACTTTCTGTATGCAGTTGAGATTGAAGTTTCTTTAATTGGGTTTGCCACTGCTGCATTTGTGTTTTAATTCTTTTGATTTTTGTAATTGCTAATGCCTTTCGCAACTGAGGCAAAAATCGTTGAATCGTTAAATCTTCGATATCATTGCGATCTTGTGCTTTAAATAATCCTGGATTTCTCGCTTGTGCTGTATCCGCTCTCCCTCGTTTAGTTTTATTGTCAAATTCTTCTTTAGAACGAGTTGTATAGTGATTGATTCGGAGACGTTTAACAGAAACTGTTTTAGAAAATGAATCGGGTACAGGCTGTTTATTTTCTGTAACAGCAGAACCTTCAATATATTGACAATAATGTGGATTTCGAGGCTTTAATGTTTGGTCTGGACGAACAATTGATTTAACATGATAATTATTAGCAAAATCAGTTTTTGCTCGTTTAGTAAAGTTTTCTATCTGCAATCCTTCTGGTTTTTTTAGATGGCCGGACGATCCAAAAGTTAGCCAATTTACAACAACAGCAGGATAGTCTTTAAAATCGTCTAGTATTATTTTTAAGTCATCTTCCTCACTGGGAAATAAAAATTCGTCTAAATCAATAAAAGCCATCCATTCCGACTCCTTTCCATAAGACTGTAAACAGTGTTCGTATGCTCCCATTTGTCCGGGACGAAAAGGCCAGTCATGACAAATTACTTCCCCGGATTCTATATAAGGCTGAATAATCTCAAGAGTATTATCCGTACTATTATTGTTATATAGGTAAAATTTTTCAACCCCGATAATCTTATGAAATTCAAGCCACTCTTCCAGGTAAGATGCCTCGTCTTTCATAATTGCACAGACACTTAGTTTCACATTTTGATTATTCATTATCGCTATTTTTTTTTAGATAGAACACTGTTAAGATTCTCAAGATCACATTGATTGTACCATTTCAGACCTAATTTTTTCAGATGTTAAACCTAGTCATTGTTAAAAATCGTCATTCGCTGTACATTCTTGACTTGACAGGGAAACTTTAACTTGATTGAAAGCCTGATAGCAAAGGAGACTTCATCACCCTCAATATTTAGATAAAAATTTTAAAGATAGCTTTGCAATCATGGTATTATGAAAGGCTAAATGCCATATAATTTTAGAAAATATCATCAAAATGCAAGATTTAATTGTAGAAAAATTAAACAGTCAGTTTAACGATATCAATACAGTTTTTCAGCAAGATAGATTTGAGGGTCATTTAAAAATTAATAATTTTTCTCCCATTTACTTTGACAATAGTGCGGGAGGACCGATTGCTAACGGTTCTTGTAATTGGCTTCAAATTAAGCATAGAAATGGTTTAATTCATGAACCAGCTACACTTGCAGCTCTTTTATTTATTTACAAAAATTATTCTAATCGAATAGATGTTATTTTTGATGTCGGTGCTCTTTACGGTTACTTTTCTTTAATTAGTAAAAGTATATTTCAGACAACGACAGTGTTCAGTTTTGAGGTCAATCCTGAAAGTTATATCGCGCTTTGCAAAAATATCAACAGCAATAAGCATTTGGGAATTCCATCGTCACGATGTATGAACATCGGTCTTTCCGATCAAACAAACTTGCAAAAAGCTGTAGAAGCCAAAGGATTTCACTTAAGAGAAAATAAAATATCTGAGAATTCAACGAAGATAGATATCTTCTCCTTGGATGACTTTTGCCGAATTAGTGGTTTTCGACCTAATCTGATAAAAATTGATGTAGAAGGTTACCAAGCTAAGATTATTCCTGGTAGTCTATCTACACTTGCACAGTCGAAACCTATTATTTTACTAGAATTCGATGATCCCAAAACATTAGCACCCTTTCAAATAACGAATCAAGACATTTGTAAGCCTTTGTTTGAATTAGGATATCAATGCTATTGGTGTCAAGAACAGCGAACATTCAAAGGTCGTTTTGAACCCTTAAACTATGATCAATTCTCCCAAAAGCACGAGAGTAACTCTTTAGCTATCTTTTTGCCGATTTAGACGGTTACGTTGTTGACATTTAAGTGTATGATATTCCTCAGAAGCCCATTGTATCAGCAAAGATGCCTCAAGAATCCGTTGCTACTCTGTTGAGTCAAGCAGACTTGCTCCAACAAAAAAGTCAGTTCACCGAAGCGATCGCTCAGTACCGTCGCGCCATTGAACTCAACCCCCGGTTTTCTTGGTCTTACCACTATCTGGGGGAGGCTTTAACGACTCAGAACGACTGGGAAGGTGCGATCGCCGCCTATCGCCATGCTATCGAGCTGAATCCTAACTCTACCTATTCATATCACAAGTTGGGACAGGTGTTAACTCACGTGGGACAATGGCAAGAGGCGATCGCCTGTTATCGTCAAGCCATCGAGTTAGATGCTAATTTCGCTGAATGTCATAATAGTTTAGGTGAAGCATTCGTTCACGAAGGAAAAATTGATCGGGCTATTACTTGCTATCAAACGGCTTTAGAAATTGACCCAGACTACGATGAAACTTATATTAATCTATCAGAGACTGCAATTCAACAAGGGAGATTAGATCGGGCTTTTGAGTTGATTCAAACTGCACTCCAACTCAACCCCGGAAAATGGAAAAGTTATCATCAATTAGGTGAAATATTACAACAGCAAAATAAAATAGAGGAGGCGATAACAGCCTATAAAAAAGCGATTCAACTGAATCCAAAATCTGTATTATCCTATTGTAATTTAGGAGATGTTTTGGGTCAGAAAAAACAATGGCAAGATGCTGAAAATGCATACAAAGATGCTATTAAGTTAGAGCCAAAATCCGGGATGCTTCAACATCGCCTAGGTCATGTCCTATCTAGGCAACAAATATCGGATGAGGCAATTACTTATTATCGCAAAGCACTGCAACTGACTCCAGATTCTGCGGTGGTTTATCTGCATTGGGGAGAAGCTTTAACTCAACAGCAAAAATGGGAAAAAGCGATCGCACAATACCAAAAGGCACTTAAACTTGATCCAAATCTTGAACTGACTCGTCAACAGTTAGGTAATACTTTTATCCTATGGGGACAAGAGTATGAAGCACAAGAAAAATGGTCTGCGGCAGTTGAGATTTACCGCAAAGCGATTCAATCTGATATTAGTCTGCCTCAGGTGTATGAAAAGTTAGGGGATGCACTTCAAAAAGCTGGAACGCTCGATTTAAAAGAGGTTTATCAGTATTATAAAAAAGCCTTTGAGGTTGATAAAAACAACATAGAATTAGGTCGAAAAGCACTAAAGATACAGCCAGAAAATATAGAACTGCTTTATCTTGTAGGAAATGCATTAACGCTTCAAAATCAACTGCGTGAAGCCATTAAACTTTATCAGAAAATTCAACAGCTACAAACAGAGGATATTCAGTCTAACTTAAAATTAGGAGAAGCCTTTGTAAAAGTGAATGCTTTAGAGGAAGGAATTGCTTGTTATCAAAAAGCACTGAAGGTTGAACCTAAATCGGCTAAAGCTTATCATCTGCTGGGAGAAGCACTACAGAAACAAGGAGAATTGAAAGAAGCGAAAAAAGCTTATAAACAAGCGATTAAATTTGATCCAGATTTTTTTGGAACTTATCACAACTTAGGGGATTTACTACGGCAACAGAAAGAATTTGATGATGCAGTAGAAGCCTATCAAAAAGCGGTTGAAATTAATCCAAGCTTCTATTGGTCGTATCATAATTTAGGCAATACTTATGAACAGCAAGGTAAAATAGAAGAGGCAATTAGTGCTTATAGAAAAGCTGTTGCAATTAACCCCAATTTTGCTTATTCTTATCAAAATTTAGGAACATTACTAGCGAAAAAAGATCAATTTGAAGAAGCGATCGCTTGTTTACGACGTGCCGGGGAATTAGACGCAAGATTTACCTTAGATACCGCAGCTTTACAGAATGCTTTATTTGCTAAACCAGCAATAGCTGATCCGATGTATCAGTTGTGGCGAGAACAACATGAACCTCGGCAAGCAGACTTAGAAAAAATGGTAGAAACCATTGATTTGTTTAGCTATCAACCCGTTATTAGTGTAATTGTTCCCATCTACAATACACCGGATAAATTTTTAAGAGAAGCGATCAATTCAGTCATTAATCAAATCTATCCTTACTGGGAACTTTGTTTAGCAGATGATGCATCTACCGCAGCAGAAGTTAAACCGCTTTTAGATGAATATGCGGCAAAAGATAGCCGGATAAAAGTTGCTTTTCGTCCTGAAAATGGTCATATTTCTGCTGCGTCTAATTCAGCGTTAGAATTGGCAACCGGAGAGTTTATTTGTTTACTCGATCATGACGATGTTTTAACTCCAGATGCATTGTATGAAGTGGCACTCTTGTTAAACCGTCATCCCGATGCTGATCTGATCTATTCTGATGAAGATAAAATTAGTTTTGATGGTCAACTTGTTAACCCTTATTTTAAACCAGAATGGTCTCCAGAATCCTTTTTATCTCGGATGTATACCTGTCATTTAGGAACTTACAGACGGTCAATAATAGAAGATATTGGCGGTTGGCGCTTAGGCTATGAAGGCGCACAAGATTATGATTTAGTATTACGCTTTACAGAAAAAACCGATAAGATTTATCATATTCCTAAAGTATTGTATCGTTGGCGAATGCACGCCGGGTCAGCCGCTGGGGGAACAGATGCAAAACCCTATGCCTATAAAGCCTCTTTAAAAGCCTTGCAGGATGCTATTGAACGTCGAGGGGAAAAGGGAACTGTTTATGGCATACCAGACTATTTGGGACATCATTTAGTTCGTTATGAAATTACAGATTATAAGAAAGTTAGTATTATTATTCCAACACGAGATTTAGCAGAAGATTTAGAACGATGTTTAGAGTCGATTTTTACCCAAAGTTCTTATCCTAATTATGAAGTGATTCTGATTGATAATGGTAGTATTGAATCCGAAACACATCAGCTAATTGCTAAATGGAAACAGAAAGAACCCACCCGATTTAACTGTTATCCCTTAGATATTCCCTTTAACTTTTCTAAGTTAAATAACTACGGTGTCAGTCAAGCCACAGGAGATTATTTACTGTTTTTAAATAATGATACAGAAGTCGTAACAACCGACTGGATAGAGGCGATGGTAGAACAAGTACAACGCCCTCAAATTGGCGCTGTGGGGGCGTTATTATTATTTCCCGATGATACAGTACAACACGCTGGAGTTGTTATGGGTTTAGGGGGAATTGCGGGTCATAGTTATTATCGCATGACTTCACAAATGCCGGGATATTTTGGCAACTTAATTGGCTTTAATAACGTCTCAGCAGTAACAGGCGCTTGTTTGATGTGTCGTCGAGATGTATTTGAACAAATGGAGGGATTGGATGAAGCGTTAACCGTAGCCTATAATGATGTAGATTTCTGTTTAAAATTATTAGATAGCGGTTATCGTAACTTGTATCTTCCCCATGTGGTACTCTATCATCATGAGTCAAAAAGTCGTGGTTACGAAGATTCACCGGAGAAGAAAGCCAGGTTAAAGCAAGAATCTCAAATTATGGAAAATCGATGGCAAAAATATATTGATAATGATCCTTTTTATAGTCCCCATTTAACACGGGTTTGTCAGAATTATAGTATTCGCGTATAGAGTTACCGTGATGTTTGCCCCCCTAGCCCCCACCCCCCTTTTATTCCCCCCTTATAAAGGGGGGAGTTTGGGAGGAAAAAGATTCCAAGTCCTTACTGCTATTCTGGTGGGAAACTTATGCAAAGTCCCCCAAAGAGATCCCCCTCCCGTCCCCCTTTGCAAGGGGGAGGCCAGCGGATGATCTGCTTCAATTTGATGGGGGATTTAGGGGGCAGAGATAATAATATTAAAAGTATTTAAGGTAAAAATAGATGAATCCAGTTTTACAAAATAATTCACAAAAAACAGCCAACGATTATTTTAATCAAGGAAATCAGTTTAAGCAATCTGAACAGTATCAGGATGCCGTAGAAGCCTATGAGAAAGCTATTGAATTAAATCCTAACTTTTCCTGGTATTATCATAATTTAGCTGAGGTTTTTTTTGAGTTAGAAGAGTGGGAAAAAGCAAGTAATTGTTTTCATAAAGCCTGTGAGATTAACCCCAACTCAGAATGGTCATTTTATCAGTTAGGAGAAGTGTTAGTTCAGCAAGGACAATTAGAGGAAGCGATCGCAGTGTTTCAAACAGCCATTGAAATCAATTCTGGATATGCAGAATTTTATAGTAGTTTAGGAGAGATATTATGGCAAGCAGAACGATTAGAAGAAGCAGAAAAAACTCTACAAAAAGCAGTAGAACTTGATCCTGACTCTGTAAAAGCTTATCAATATTTGTGGGAAGTTTTAGCCAAACAAGGGAAAGGAGATGAGGGATTAGTTTATTTACAAAAAGCAGTTGAACTGAATCCGGGTAGCTGGGAACTACACCAAAAATTAGGGGAAGTTTGGCACAGCAAAAGGGATTTAGTTGCAGCAGAAAAACAGTATAGAACAGTGATTCAGCTTAACTCAGACTATCACTGGGGTTATTATAAGTTAGGGGTGATATTACGAGAACAAGGGAAGGTAGAGGAGGCGATCGCATATTTACAAAAAGCGGTTAAGTTAGAACCGAGTTCAGCTATTTGTCATCATTATTTAGGACACAGTTTATCTGTGCTTCAGAGATGGGAAGAGGCAATTGAGTGTTATCGAAAGGCAATTGAGTTATCGCCTGAATCTGCAATTATTTATCAACATCTTGGGGATGCTTTTGTTCAACAAGAACAGTTAGAAGAAGCAACATCATGTTATGAGCAATATGTAAAGCTTGATCCAGAATTTAGACAAACTAGCTCTGAGTTCAAGAAGAAATTCTCTAAACTAAAGCAGGAGTTGAAGTTTGCCGGCTTAGAAGGGTATGTTGATGAAGTTGACGGGTTAGTGGTTAGAGGCTGGGTTTGGAACTCTCAGCAGCCTAATAAAGCTTTAAATGTGGTTATAGTTGATGATAATGGCAATCAAATTGCTCAAACAATTGCTAAGAATCAAAGGGCAGATCTAAAGAATAGAGGAATTGGAACAGGAGAGTATGGTTTTTGCTTTTGTTTGCCTTTAGAGACAACTGAATTAGATTCGCGTGATCTAAAAGTTATCGTTAAAGAATATGATTGGGTACTCACTAATGGTAATATTTATATAGATTACCAAATCCCTGAAGATCTAGAAAAATGGGAAATTTATCATAATTTAGGAAATCAGTTACAAGTGAGGGGACTATTGTCTGAAGCTGTACCTGTATATAAGATTGCTATTCAGAAAAATCCTAACTTTGCAGCTAGCTATCATAATCTTGCAGATACTTTACTGAAGCAGGAAGAATGGGAAAAAGCCATTTCATACTATCTACAGGCTTGGGAAAAACGACCTAATTATTTTTGGTCTCTTCATAACCTGGCTACGGCTTATTCACAGTTAGAAAAATGGAATCAAGCAATCAGTTATTACCATAAATCTTTATCTTTATATCCGGACTATAGTTCCTTTATTGCTAAATCCTACAGAGATACTTTAGCTTCACGCTATAACTACAAAATAGAAGAAGCAGATTTATATTGGGAAAAGGGAGATTTTGATCGGGGAGAATACTACTATAAAGAAGCGATAGAGTTTTATAAACAAGAGCTTCATTGGATATTACCTAAAGTTGATTATCAGAGAATATACTCTTCTAATCCCTATGTCATTTTAGTGGTAGAAGATAGCTTACCTCAATGTTTTCGATACCGAGTCCAGCAAAAAATAGAACAATTTAATTTAGTAAATTTTTCAGTGAAATTGTTTTCTATGAGAGAACTACAGCAAGCAAAAAATGAATTATTCTTTTGTGATGCCGTAATTTTTTATCGAGTTCCAGCTTATCCCGATATTATTGAAATTATTCAATATGCTAAAGCGATTAATAAAATCACATTCTATGATATTGATGATCTCATCTTTGATCGTCAGAAATATCCAGAAGCAATAGAGAGTTATGGGGGACAAGTTGCGGAAAAAGAGTATTTAGGATTAGTAAAAGGAACAATATTATTTCAAGAAGCAATGGCATTGTGTGATTATGCGATCGCTTCAACTCCTACATTAGCGGAGGAAATGAAAAAGATTGTAGGACGAAAAACCTGTTTTGTCCATCGAAATGGTTTGGATAGCCTCAACTCTCGCTTTTTGGATTCATCTCCTCAGAAGTTGCCGAGGGACTATATCTCAATCTTTTATGGTAGTGGTACAAAGGCACATGATGCAGATTTTCACAGATTAGCTGCTCCTGCAATTGCTCGGTTAATGCAAAAATATCCTCAGGTGCGGTTGACTGTAATTGGTTATAAAACATTTCCAAAAATTTTAACTCCATACTTAGATAGAATTGATTTTATCGAAGCAATTCATGATGTAGAGGTTTACTGGGAATTTCTAGCACAAGCTGATATTAATATTGCCATGCTTTCCAGTAAGCAAGTAAATGATTGTAAGAGTGAAATCAAATGGTTAGAAGCCGCTAGTTTAGGTGTTCCTTCTGTTGTCAGTATCACGAAAACCTATCAAGAAATACTCACTCACGGAAAAGATGTCTTATTTGCAAAAACAGTAGAAGACTGGTTTCAAAACCTAGAAAAACTGGTCATAGATCATCAACTACGTCAGAAGATTGCTCAAACTGCCTATAAAACAGCATGGACAGATTATAATATCTCAAATTTAGCCAGTAATTTAAAAGATATTATTCAAGCAGGAATTCCATCAACAGCTTCTAATGTTAGTGTAGAACCATCTTCATCGAAGAAAAAAATTCTAATTGTCAACGTATTTTATCCACCTCAAGAAATTGGAGGCGGAACTAGAATTGTTAAAGATAATGTTGATATTTTGAATGCTCATTATCGTGATACTTATGAAATTTATGTGTTTACCAGCGATCACCGCAACCCAATTCCTTATCAATTGTCTGAGTATACCCATGAAGGAATTCATGTAACAAAGCTAAGTGTGCCAGAAGTTGCTAGACGAGATTTGCATTATCAAGATGATCGAGTTTATGAAATTTTTAGTCATTATTTAAAGTTCAATCAACCTGATTTAATTCATTTTCACTGTATTCAAATGTTAACCGCTTCTATGTTAGCAGCCGCTCTTGATTACAAGATTCCCTACCTGATCACAGTGCATGACGCTTGGTGGATTTCTGAACATCAGTTTTTGGTGGATAATCAAGGGGAAGTCTGTAATCTTCAGCAGAATGATCCTATTATCGCCGCTCAAACTGCAGAAGATGTTGGTAGTTGTATCAAACGGCAACGTTATCTGGCAAAATACTTAAATAAAGCTCAACGGATCTTAGCTGTGTCACAGCGATTTGCTAAAATTTATCGTCAGAATGGTTTCCCTCAAACGGAAACAAACCGCAATGGCATCATTCCTAAACCTGTCTTGCCTCGAAAACCATCTCCGACAGGTCGGGTGCGTTTGGGTCACGCGGGTGGAATTTCTGCCCATAAAGGCTATTATCTATTGAAGGAAGCGGTTGAAAAAGCTAATCTCTCTCAGACAGAAATTATTGCTGTTGATTTATCTCAAACTGATGAAGTTATTTTACGAGAGGAACAATGGGGAAGCACTCCCGTCAAGATTATTGCCAGGGTCGAGCCGAGTAAGATGCCTGAATTTTTCAGTACTATAGATGTTCTCGTTGCTCCCTCAATTTGGCCAGAGAGTTTTGGCTTGATTACCCGTGAAGCAGCAGCAGCAGGGGTTTGGGTGATAGCCTCCGATAAAGGTGCATTAGCAGAAGATATTGTAGATGGAGTGAATGGGGATATTTTTTCAACTGATAATATTGATGAGCTGATAGATATTTTACAGCGAATTGATGAGCAACCTGAACAGTATCAGCAATTGATTAAAGCAGAAGTTCATGTACGAACGACAGAAGAACAAGTCAGAGAGTTATGTAAGATTTACGAGGATATACTTTAGGCAGGATAAAGAAAGATAGCAGCATTCTTCTGATCAAAAATTCCTAGGTTATTTATATTTCAGTTTGATTAAAAAAGCTTTATGGTTCTTAAGTTTGTCATTTGTGGGATAGAGCATAGTGGAACAACTCTACTGTCAGACATTTTTAGACAAGTGCCTGAACTTGATTCAGGCTTTGAAGTGGGTGTGCTGCTAGGTGAGTCTCCTAAACAGTTCTCTGATATTCAACCTTTCTACAAAAATATGTTAGGTGGTTGGCAGATTGAAAAAGAAGATCTTAGAATAATCTGTGATACGAATAGCTTTTTAGAGTTTTATCAGGGCTTGAAGAATAAATCTAGGGTTTTGAAGCCATCAGTCAAAAATATTTTTGACAAAACTCCTAGATATTTTTCAAGTATATTCAAATGCTATGAAAAAATGCAAGTTCCATTCATTGCTACCTATAAAGATCCTCGGTCACTTGTATTCTCAGACTTTAAGAGAACTGGGAAAGGAAAAGATTTCAATACCTGGTATGAGACATACAAAAAGCCAAAGTTAGGATATCTGAAAAATATTTATGTGAATAACTATCTTCCATGGAAAATGGGTTTACAGAATAATGAGTTTTCAAGTATCCTGTGTATTAGTCTTGAAGAAATTTGTCTGAATACTCGTCAAACAATGAATTTAATTTTTTATCATACTGGAATAGAATTTAAAATAGAATATTTACTCTTGAAAAATTTAAGATATGCTCACACGATAAAACCTGAAATATCATCTAGAATTCCGTTTGAGTATATTAATGCTTTTACTAAATATCAACAGGAGATAATTGAAAATGACTTTTCTGTACTGAAGGATTGGTTTTATCGGTAAGTAAGTTGTAACGTAACTATGTTCACAAATATTCATACTCTAGAAATTGAATCTTGTATTGAGGTAAAAGCAAGTTACCATGGTATTTAATCAAGTTGAATCAGGTTTTCATATTCCTAAGCTAACTCTTTTAGAAGTTTGGCCACTATATCCATTTATTGGTTCGAGAAATAACCTGCGTGTTATAGATATTGGTGCTAATACAGGGCTTTGGGCAGCATCTTTTCTCAACGTTTTTGGAAAACAAACGTCTTACTATCAAGCATTTGAACCTCTCCCAGGTAATGTTGATAGATTAAAACAGCGCGTAGATCAGTCTTTACAAAGTCAAGTCAATCAATTTTCGGTAACATCCTGTGCAGTAGGTAATTCAAGAAAAAAGGTTAAGCTTAACTTTAATTCAGAGGTTAGTGCGATTGCTTCTGTTCCTTTGAGAGAAGTTTCAGTGGGTCAAAAGCGTATTCTTCATAAACACTGTATTGAAGTTGAACAAATTGACTTAGATTCATGGGCTATAAGCACAGAAGGATTTGAGCCTGATATTATAAAGATTGATGTTGAAGGATATGAATGGGAGGTACTTGAAGGAACTAAAAACCTGATAAGTCAGAAAATACCATCAATCATATACTACGAATTTGGAAAGCATCAAGCTGATAGAGGACAGACTTTTCTACAGTTCTGGGAGTTCTTTAGTCAGATGGGCTATTATCTATATAGACAGAAAGTTGCACGAAATTTTTTCGGTCTTCAATACATATCTAAGTACAGCGAAAGCTTAGAGGAGTTTGACTCTATGTGGATGTTCTGTGCATCTAAAGAGAAACATGATCATCGACTCAATAGCCCATATGTGATAGGTCAATATTTTGAATATTAAATAAACTTAAATTTATTCAATATTGAATCTTTTACCGATTTTGGAGATAAGTTAAAGCTTATTTTCTTGATTATCTAATATCAATCTATACATGAAGAGATTTATGATTAGCGCACAGGAAATTCAAACTATTTATAAGGCTTATTGGAAACCTGGATATGGATCCATATCTGCACAAGAAGCTATGTTCTTGCAAGAAGGAATAGAAAAACATAAACCTCAAATATTTCTAGAAATTGGTACTGCATCAGGTATTTCTACAGGGTTTATTGCCTTATTTCTTAGTAATAACAAAAATCATGCAGAACTATTTACCATAGATTTAGAAGAAACTTTTTGGGTTGATCGAAGTCAGCCTACAGGTTTTTTAGCAGAAAAAATATGTCCAAATACGAATACAGAGATAAGTTATATTCGCAATGTCGATTCTACTGAGGTTCAACACAAATTTCTGGATCAAAAGATTGATATGGCTTTTATTGATGCTAACCATCAGCATCCTTGGCCTACCTTAGATATGATTTCAATTTTACCGTTTATGAACAGAGGGGCATTAATTTATCATCATGATTTAGCTTTGTATAAGCACCAAAAACCTATTTTGGGCATCGGGCCCAAATATCTCTTCGATCAAATACCAACCAATCTTCGGATAGTTACCCCTCAAGCAAAAGAAAATATATATTATATTATCACTCCAGATAACTACTTAGAATTAACTAAATCACTTATAGATTCACTTTACCTACCTTGGACTATTAGAAGGAAAATTTCAGAGATGACCTTAGATAAATTTAGAGATCTAGCTAAAACATATTGGGGAGATGACTTACAATTGGTACTGGAACAAACGATTAAAAAGTTCAATTAATAGTTTTTGTAGAGACATTTAAAAGGATTTTTACAATCGTAACTTTTAAGTATCAAGGAGGCATTAATTAAAAAATAGAACGAGTTAAACGAATCACTTACGGATTAACCAACTATGACAGTTTAAATACTTAATAAACTAAAGTGTAAAATTATGAAAAAACCAACATTCCTTTGTATTGGTGCTCAAAAAGCAGGTACAACCTGGCTCCATAGATGTTTGACTTTACATCCTAAAATTTGGTTACATCCTTGTAAAGAAATTCATTACTTTGATGCAGTTCATCTACAAATTGACTTTAGAACAAGAAGACTTAATAATCTTTATAGTAGACTTACTAAAATAATAGTAAAGGGTAATGAACAAGAAAAGCTATCAGATCTTAGATTGCTCTCAGAACTTGCACTTGTTGATCAGTATACTGATAGCTGGTATTTATCCTTGTTTAGAGAGGCAGGTGAAAACCAAATAGTAGGAGAAATCACCCCTGCATACTCTGCTTTGCCAGAAGAAGGAGTTAGACACATTAAAGAACTGTTGGGTGATATCAAAATTATCTTTATAATGAGGAACCCGGTAAAGCGATCCTGGTCTGCTGCTTTAATGAGCAAACGTCAGCAAATCAACCAAGGAGAATCAATTACTGAGAAAGATTGGATTAGGTACTTTCAGACATGGAAAGATTATCAGCAGAAATCAGATTACAAAAGAATAACAAAAAATTATGAAAAATATTTCAGTAAAATATTATACCTATTTTATGACGATATATGTGAGAATCCTATTTTATTGCTAAAAAAAGTATGTCATTTTTTAGCTGTAGATCCTAATGTTGAAGTATTTAATAATATTCATACAGAAAGATTCAATGCTAATCCCGAGATAGAGATCCCAAAAGCTATAGAAACTTACCTAAAAGAAGAGTTCCATGAATTAGAAAAATGGGTTAAAGACAAATATGATCCTTACAGATTTGATTTGTAGCTCTTTTAAAACTGTAACAAAAAGACATAAGCTATCTTATTTTTCTATGATAAAATTATAAGCAAAATAGTAATTCTATCATCTTAAATAAAATTACTGTTCTTTTTTGAAACAGATAATAAACTTCTAGGGTTATATACTTTAAGTAAAACAATTTGATGCATCAACTCCTTCCACTCTTCCAAGCTGCTTAAAGCTTTTACGTCCAGGTGAACCCCTTTGTCAGCCGAAAACTGAGTAAAACTTTCTATCCAATCTAAAACAGTTTCTGAACGAGAATAAGGTCGCCATTTTATCGACTTCCTTAAATACTGACTCATTTGAGTTAAATCTCCAACAGAATATGCTGACCAAGCTTTCCAAACCAAAAGCCGATAATCAAACTGCTCCTCTGTATCTGCACTATTTGTTAAAGCCTGTTCTAAACGCAACTGACTGAATTCCTGCTGAGTCTGGTACAATTGGCTTTGAGACTGTTCTAATTCTGCTTGAGTTTGGAATAAAATAGATTGCGATCGCTTCAACTCCTGCTTTGTTTGATACCACTCAGACTGAAGTTTTTCCCGTTCTTGTTCAAACTTTGCTGTAAATTCTTGCAACTGTTCTTGAGACTCAGCAGCAGCTTTCTGTAACTGTTCTTCTAACTTTGATAAAGATTTATGTAACTGCAAATCTTTTTGATTGGCTTGAGCTTGAAACTGCTCTAACATCACTTTTGTAGACTGAAGTTTATTTTGAGTTTGATCCAGTTCGCTTTGAACCTGATAAAGTTGAGATTGCGATCGCTTCTGTACTGTCTTGCTTTGTTGTAGTTGAGATTTTGTATTGGGTAACTCAACTCTTATTTCCTCTAACTCTTCCCGAGTTTTATTCAGTTGAGATACAGAGTTTTCTAAATCAGTCTGAGTCTGTTGGAGTTGCGACTGAGATTGCTCTAAGTCTGTTTGAGTCTGCTTAATATCAAACTGAAACTGTTCTAACTCTGCTTGATTTTGTTGATACAGAGAACGGAATTGTTCTAACTCTGTCTGGCTTTGCTGCAACTGAGAACGACTATTTTCTAACTCTGCCTGAGTTTGCTGCAACTGAGAACGAGACTGTTCTAACTCACCTTGAGTTTGCTGCAACTGAGAACGAGACTGTTCTAACTCACCTTGAGTTTGCTGCAACTGAGAACGACTACTTTCTAATTCCTGCTGAAGTTTTGACTTTTCTCCTTCCCAATTACCCAGTTTTAACCAATCTTGAAAAGCCCAATTTCTGTAAGGAGATGCTTTCAGTTGATCGATCCAAGAAAAATCCGGTGTATCATTAAGCTGCCATGCTCTGGCTTCCAGTTCCCGATACATTTCAACAGCTTCGGGAAAATAATGAGTGATTAAACTGGCTCTATGCCCCTCTATCGATTGTTTATGAATTTGAGACGGGTTATAAAGGGTTGAACTCGGAACCGCTAAATTGAACTGCAACTTCTGATTGATTGCAGGAATAACAGTATTGAGATGATTCAATAAAACATGAAGATTAACAAGAAAACATCGCTCTGAAAAATTATTGTATAAATTGATAACTTTCTGATTATAATGCTGCCAAATTTTAACGGCTAAATCCGGCTGACTTTTAAAGATTGGATCGCCTCGTCGATAGAGAGAATCAACCACTTCCCAGGGAAACCGATACAGTAATAAAAACTTTGCTTCTGGTAATAAGTTAGCCCAAAATTCTAAAAATAAAGTGGTGCGGGGTTCTTTCCATCCCCAAACAGAACTGACTGCATTCTTTGCAACTAATTCTTTCGCTTGTTCTACGAAACGATCATCAACTTCTATGGTTTCTTGGAGTGTCCAACCATCCTCATTGACTCCTTGCGATCGCAATACTGCTTTATGAAACTCAAAAAAGTCTAAGTTCTCAAAATGACGTTCTGATGCGCCGTGGCTTTGATCGAGCAACTTGCGGCCAATATGTAATCCTGCACTTTGCAGTACCGAAGCGGTCAGTGAGGTTCCAGAGCGGTGCATTCCCGCAATAATCAGGATAGATGATGGTTTCTCGGATGCCATGACTCTCAGTGTTCTTGCGATCTGAACTGTATTTTACACGATTAGTGCTATCCTATAGTCGATTTTCGTAACTTCTTTTGCTACCATTAATCAAGTCAACTATTTCTCTAACTGTTTTTTTATCCGATCGAGCTGTATTTTCCATCTAGCCATATTTTCTTGATAAGCTTGTAAATCAGGTGTCGTTCCTTGAATCGCAAAACTTGAAATAGTATCTGAAGTCATGATCTTGTCTTCTCCCCTTTCCTCCCAAAACCATGCCTTAAATGCCTTCGTTTTCTCTAGTATTTCTTGGCAAATTTCCTCGGAAAAATGAAATTTATATTCATTGACATACTTAGCTGATACTTTTTTATCATATACATTCTGACACTTTTTACTCTTTAGAGACAGATAAGCACTGTCAAATTCACAACCAATAAATTTAAAGATTTTATGAGTTTCTTCTATCGGATTCTGACAAAGGGATTCATATTGAATTAATAAAATTCGAGAACTCAATCCATCTTCTATAGCTGTCTTCCAACCGTTGGCATATGATAAATAATGGTTACATTGAGCTATCATATCCTTCTGTCTCCATTTATCTATTTTGTCTTTAGACTTATATTTAGATCGCTTAGCCTGAGACCAAAGTACAGCTCTAGGATCTCTCACTATTACGATACACGGAACGTCTTTTACTCGACTCAATACAGTAGACAAATGCTTCATATATTTGGGAGTTTTGTCAAATATTTGAATATTTTTTTCTTTAATATTTCTGGCTTTTTCAATCAGTCTTTTATAAACTTCTAACCAGTTTTCTGCTTGACAAATGTAATTCATCTCATGATGATTTATACCCCAGCTTATTTTTAACATATTACAGTAAGGTTGAATTGATAAAAAATCTGATGGTTTTTCTCCCAGCAGAAATCCTCCTTCAAATCCACTATCAAGTCCAGGATGTTGCCTCAGTATTTCACTGATCAACGTAGTCCCACCTCGTTCAAAACCACATATAATTGCAGCTAGAGGGGAGTGATTAGAGTGACTATAAACGAAATGGCTAATTTTAAGGTCATGATTTTCTTTCATTGAGCTATAGGAATCAAAGTTTTTTTATTAAATTCATAATATAGCAATTTAAGAGTGATTTTACATCAGTCTGGATCGTGATAACAGTAATGAGTCCAAATTTGAATTGATGACTTAATTCTTGTTCATATCCAGAGGGAATTAAATCAGGATTGATATCAATTCCATAATAACTTCCCGAATTCAAATACAGATTAAAACCAAGCGATCAGTGAGGCAGCAACACCCAATAAAATAATGGCACTACAAACAGCAATATTCAGTCCCTGAATTGATGTAATAATATAGTGATCTCTTTCTATTGATCGAACTTCTATGCGGTACTGAAATATCCCCAAAAGCAGCAAATCGACTCCTAATGCAATTAAGCTGAGTCCTAAGAAATGAGATAACTTTAAGAGAAATACCCAGTTTTCTTGAGGAAATGTTTGTTGCAGAGCCTCAAAGATTTGGTCAAAGGCGATGCCAAAACCAATCAGTGATAAACTATTTTGAATCCAAGCTGTGAGAGTCCGTTCCGCAGCAGCCCGGTTTCGCTCCTTTGCTAATTCGTTAGTGATTCCCATCAATTTTGATAGATTATTTATGCTTGAAAATGATTAATCCTGAATAGGCATTTGCCAAATTTTAATTGTTTTATCTTCACTGCCACTCACCAATAATTCACCATTCGGACTCACGACTAATGCTGTAATTGACTCTGCATGACCCCAAAAGGTTGCAATCTCCTCATCAGTCTTTAAATCCCATAAAATGATCCGATCTCCACCGCTAATCAGGGTTTGACCATCGGGGGCGATCGCTAAAGACCGAACAGGGGTGTCATGCTGATTCAGCACTTGACGAACATCGCCGTTACTGATGTCCCAGAGTCGAACCGTTTGGTCATTGCTAGCACTGGCGAGGGTCTGACCTATGCCTGAGGTTAAGCTATCGCCAACGGGGATATAGACAATAGTGTTAACCGCCTGAGTATGACCTTTTAGGGTTAATTTGCGGGTGCCTGTATTGACATCCCAAAGTTTGATGGTTTTATCGTCGCTGGCACTGGCAAGGGTACGACCATCTGGACTAAATGCCAGGGCATTCACGGCTCCTTCATGGCCACGAATCGTTAACTGACGCGCCCCATTTCTCAGATTCCACAGAATAATAGTTTGATCCCGACTGCCACTGACTAAGGTTTGACCATCCGGACTAAATACAAGAGTGTTAACATTGTCGGTATGCCCTTCAATGGTTCGTTTGCGGACTCCCTGCCCCAGATCCCAGAGGCGAATCGTATTATCATCGCTGCTGCTAGCTAGAATTTCTCCATCTGGGCTAATGGCTAATGCTCTGACCCAACTGGAATGGGCTTTAATGGTATGAATCAGTTTACCTGTGGCTAAATTCCAAACCTTAATCGTACCAAAACCGCCTGCTACTAAGGTTTGACCATCTGGACTGATGGTGAGGGTATAAATTTGACCAATATCGCCCCGGAGGTGACGCTGTAACCACCAACTTCCGGGTAAACTTCTTAGAATTAAGATCGGATCGGCTGGAATTAATCCGTAGCGAAAATAACCATCGACTTGAGTAAATAATCCAGTCAGTAACACAATGACGATGCTCAACCAACCTAAAGAGATAACGGGTAATTTCAGTTCAAATAAATGGCGGATAAGCAGAGTTAGTTTATCGTCGCCGTCAGGTTTGGGTTTAGGATAGGGAGGTTTGGGTTTGGGTTTGGGTTTGGGCTTAGGAGGTTCTGAGCTGGTATCAATCTCCTTCAAACACTGCAAAATCATGGTAGGACTTTGTGGACGATTGCCAGGAAACGGAGCCATCAAATAATCCAACACATCGGCAAACGGCTTAGAAATCTCCGGTGCGCCTTTTCGCCATAATAACTTTCCGGTCCTCGGATTTTCAGGATAAGCGGTGGGGGGTTTGCCGGTTAATAGATAAATAAAAGTTCGTCCTAGAGCAAAAAAGTCAGATGCAGGCACTGCCTTGCCGTTAGTTTGTTCAGGGGGGGTATAACCCGGTGAGACAATCCCCGTCACATTTGCTCCACCTTCGACTTTTGCCATATAAGTTTCAGACACTTCCCGAGCGGTGCCAAAATCAATTAAAACGAGTTGCCCGTCGGGCTTACGCATAATATTTTGAGGCTTAATATCTCGGTGAAAATACTGAAGTCGATGAACTTTGTCTAAAATCTCAACCAGTTGTTTTAACCAGTCGATGGCTTGTGCTTGGGTAATGGGCTGTTTTTTGCGGGACTTCATCCAGTCCTGTAAGTTGTCCCCCTCAATTTTCTCCATCACCAAACAGTGGATGGGTTCTCGACTCCCTTTCGGCAAAAATGTAAAGTAGCCATCCTCATCGACTTTAGGAATGCCGGGATGACGAAGATGGCTGAGTACCTTTGCCTCTTGCTGAAATAGAGAAACCGCTTTGGGATGTTCTTTCAGTAAGACTTTTAGGACTTTATGAACTTTAACTTTCTCATCAATAATTTCAAATGTTTTTCCAAATCCGCCTCCGCCAAGTTGTTTAGTTGCACGATATCGTCCTTGCAGCAACAACTCTGAGCCACACTGGGTACAAGTGCGGCGCTTATGGTTGGATGGATCTGCTGGATTGGGGCAGTTCGGATTGAGGCAGTAACTCACAGAAGCCAGAACCCACGTTGAGGTTGCCAGTTAAACTTCACTCTAGACTAGAGCATTACTTTCTATCTTAGCAATCTGTTTGACACCCACCACTATAAAAGGGGGATCTAAATCCCTGACCTCTAAGCTCAACAACTGATTTGAGCGCATAATTTGAATGGCTGCAAATCCTTTGAGAGTCAGGGACATTGATTGTTAAGCCAGTCCTTCGATTACAGGATGGAAGAAAAACGCTAAACTCAGAACCGCGTAGGTTGCCAAGAGTAATGCCCCTTCTAGCCAGTCAGAACGGCCGTCAGAACTGACGGAATTCGCCAACAGCACCGCCACCCCCACCGCGACCAATTCAAACGGGTTAAAGTTTAAATCCATCGGCTGATGGAAGATTAAACCCGCCAGCACTAAAACTGGGGCAACAAACAGAGCAATTTGCATACTCGAACCCACTGCCACAGAAACGGATAAATCCATTTTGTTTTTCATGGCAACGGTTACGGCTGTAGCGTGTTCAGCCGCATTACCAATAATGGGCACTAAAATCACCCCGGTAAACAAGGCAGTCAGCCCTAATTTAGCGGTGGCCTCTTCCAAGCTATCGACTAGCAATTCTGACTCGACTGCAACGGCTAATGTTGCGATCACAAGCACACCCACCCACAAGGGTAAATTAACGTCAGGTTTTTCCCCTTCCCCAGACTCTCCTGTGGTGTGTTCTTCGGTTTCTAATTCCGCTACCCCAGCCTCATACAGATAGGTGTGGGTTTTCATTGAAAACAGTAGGGTCAGGAGATACACCACAATTAATACAATCGCCACCGCCCCAGAGAGGCGCTGCATGGTGCTTTCTTCAATCCCGGCTGAAGTGGCTTGTACGGCAGTGGGCACTAGAATGGCAATCACAGCCAAATTCATCACCGAAGCATTCAGACGAGCCACAACAGATTTAAACTCCTGTTCCTTAAACCGTAACCCCCCCAATAGCATCGATAACCCCATCACTAACAACAGGTTACCAATGATTGACCCGGTAATACTGGCCTTGACCACATCCACTAAACCGGCTTTGAGGGCGACAATACCAATAATTAATTCAGTGGCATTACCGAAGGTGGCATTCATTAAGCCGCCTAAATTTGGCCCCAAGACCACGGCAATTTCTTCTGTTGCCGTTCCCATCCAAGCCGCTAATGGAATAATGGCTAAAGCCGAAGTTACAAAAATTACTGCTGCTCCCCAATCTTGAAACTGAGCCGCAATGGAGACCGGGATAAAAATTAACAGAATCGAAAGAATTGCCTGAGCATTTAGCATCTTAATTTCAACAAAATTTCACAATTACAAACTAACTCTTTAATCATTCCTTTTTATCCTCTATTCGGAAGAGAAATTCACTCAATAATTAAGGAAAGAGTAACGAATATTTCAAAGGATAAATTTTCTTAACAAACTCCTTGCCAGAAACTCTGCTAAACTATACCATACAAGCCAAACCCACTGACTTGAAATTGATACTTCATATCTTCTCTTCAAACTTGGATTGTTCTTGAACTGAGTTGAGCCTAGGGGTTAATTATTTAAAGTAGCTAATGCTCCCCTGCCTCACTAACTTATAACTTTTACAGTATTCCGTTGAATCTATCTCTACCTCAACTGGGGTGAAAAGCCTTGATAGGTCTAATCTACTATTTTGCAATTATTTTAGGTATAAATTCACATGGTTTCAACGTCTAATTTCTCATCTGGAACTGGGGATCATCCCACCCTGAGTGATTCAAGCTCAATTGAACAACAACATTCTACCCACGATCCCCGGCACACAGCAACAGGAATTTATGTCAGCCTTCACGGTCACTTTTATCAACCGCCTCGGGAAAATCCCAATTTAGGCATCATTGAACGCCAACAAACAGCCGCCCCTTACCAAAACTGGAATGAACGCATTCACCATGAATGCTACCGTCCGAACGCCTTCGCCCGCATTCTCAACTCCGAAGGTAAGATTGTGGGGATCATCAATAACTACGAGTTTCTCAGCTTCAATATCGGCCCCACCTTGATGAGTTGGCTAGAACAATATGATATGGAAGTGTATCAGAAAATACTCGAAGGCGATCGCAATAGTTGTCAACGCCTGAATGGACATGGCAACGCGATCGCTCAGGTGTATAATCACATCATTATGCCCCTGGCCAATCAACGGGATAAATACACCCAAATTCGGTGGGGCAAAGCAGACTTTAAATCCCGATTTGGACGGGATGCCAAAGGAATATGGCTAGCTGAAACAGCCATAGACTACCCGACTGTAGAAGCCCTGATTAACGAAGGGATTCGCTTCACCATCCTTGCCCCCTCTCAGGCCCAACGTTGTCGGCCATTACCCACCCCGGAAGCCACCGATCCCGACTGGGTAGAAGTGGGCGGTGGCCAAATCGATCCCACCCGGCCTTATCGTTGTTACCTCCAAGACGAAACCGGAGAAACAGACAAATCTCGTTATCTGGATATCTTCTTCTACGACGGCCCTATTTCTCGAGACATGGGCTTCAATGATGTCTTGAGTCATTCCACCCATTTAGCCGGACGTTTAGGGCAGGCCGTCCAAGGGGATCATCGTCCCTCTCAAATTCTCGCCGTTGCTACCGACGGGGAAACCTTTGGTCATCATCGTGGCGGTACAGAAAAATGTCTGGCTTACTGTTTCGCGGCTGAATTTCCGGCCCGAGGCTGGACGGTGAGTAACTTTGCCCATTATCTCAGTTTAGCTGAACCGACCTGGGAAGTGGAACTCAAACCCGTTACCGCCTGGAGTTGTTCCCATGGGGTTGACCGTTGGCAGGATGACTGTGGTTGCGCCAGTGGGGGAGGTTGGCATCAAAAATGGCGGCGACCATTACGCGATAGCCTCAATTGGCTGCGGGATCAATTAATTCCGATTTACGAAGATTATGGACATCAATTTTTTATCGATCCTTGGGGGGCGCGGGATGATTATATTCAAGTCATTTTAGATCGATCTATCACTTGCCTCGATGCCTTTTTTAGCCGTCATCAAACCCATGAATTAACCGAAACCGAACGGACTGACGCGCTGCGGTTATTGGAGATGCAACGCCACACCTTATTGATGTTTACCAGTTGTGGTTGGTTCTTTGAAGAACTTTCTCGCCCAGAAGGAACCCAAATTCTGCGCTATGCCAGTCGCGCCATGGAATTAGCAGGGGATGTGGCAGGGGTACAACTGGAGTCAGAATTTATCCGACGCATTGCGGCCGCCGATAGTAACGTTGACTTGTTTAAAACCGGGGATGAAGTGTATCGGCAATTGGTACAAACAGCCCAAGTGAGTATAGAACAAGTTGCCGCCCATTATGCGATTAGTTCATTGTATACCACTTATCCCCGAGAACAACGGGTTTATTGCTATAACGCCCAACAACAAGATTACCAAATGCGGCAAATGGGGCGGTTAACTTTAGCCGTGGGGCAAGTGTTACTCGTCTCAGAAATTACCCTCGAGAAAATGCAGTATAACTTCGCCGTATTGCATTTGGGGGGATGGGACTTTCACTGCTGTATTCAGCCCAAAAGCTGCCGCAGAACCTACACAGAATTAAAGTCTCTACTGTTTAGCACCCTCCAACAAGCCAGCGCCGCCCAAATCATTCGGGTGATGGCAGACTCATTTGGCGAGAAATTCTATGGTTTACAGGATTTATTTGCCGAAGAACGTCAGCGGATTATGGGACTATTAACTCAGCAAACCTTAACTCGCCTAGATCAACTTTACACTCAGGTCTATCGAGACAATTACGGCATGATGATGGCATTTCATCGCGATGGTATGGCTGTGCCGCAAGAGTTGCAAGTTGCCGCAGAAGTTACCCTCTCCCATCGCTGCTTAACCACAGTGCGCTTGCTGGAAGCAGAAAGTAGTAACGGACAGATTAGCCTCAATTATCTTAGTAATTTAGAGGCGATCGCCACCGAAGCTCAACAAATGCGCTGTCCCATGAAAAATCCTGAGATACCCCACAGTTTAGAACGGTTAATTTTGCGATCGCTACGTCTGCTGCTACACGATCTCAATCCTCACCGGGTTGAACAAGACGTTTATAGTCTAGAACGATTAATCCAACTGGCAGAATTACTCCAGTGCAGCCTCAACCTTAATCCGGCTCAAGAGTTGTATTTAGAACACTTTAGTAGTCACATTGCCCCAATCTGTGTAAGCTGGGTACACCGTCAACAGCAACAAGAGTCCGATCCTTATTTAGACACTCAAACCCAATCCTTGTCTGTTACCGTGGATACAGAATCTCAAACGCCGTGGGAATTACCTCAAATTCGTAAGTTGTTGCAACTGGGTCAACTGTTGTCAATGGATGTACAAGAATGGCTCGATCATCTGTAGTGTGAGTGATTTCTCACTTGTTGATGACTACATTTCAGATAGCTAAAATTTCCCTCTTAGAAAAGAGTAGAGGCGTTTATATAACGTCTCTATATTATTCTTTCAAATTGTCACATTAAGCACAGCACAAACTTTTATGATCAAACTCATCAGTTTAAATTGGAAACCAATATTTACTTTAATATCGGAGAGAAACTGACAGACAATGTCAACTTCTTTAAAATGAGAATTAAAGTTGTCGTTTTAATGACTTATCTCTGATTTTTATTTTTTTCAAGAGTAATGAATTCAGAATCAAATATTCAAAATCTGGTAAAAAGACAAGCAAAAGCTTGGGAAACAGGAGATGTTTCTCGTATCATTCAGGATTTTGCCCCGAATGCTACTTTTATAGCGGCGGGTTATACATTTGAAGGAATAGACGCGATCAAGAAAACAGCAGCAGATTATTTTAAAGCGTTTACCGATGTTAAAGTAACGATTAAACGAATTATTATTGAACACAATAAAGGCGCTGTAGAATGGGACTGGAGCGAACGTAATAAAAAAACAGGAGAGCGATCGCAAGCAGAAGATGCTATCATTTTTGAAGTACAAGAAGACGGTAAAATCATCTACTGGCGAGAATATATTGAGAAGAAAGACTAAATGATTTAAATTGAAGGAGTAACTTATATATTTGCTTAATTTTTATGCTATTATTAAATTAAGAACTGTTTCAGATTATACTCTAACATTCCCTGAGCAACCCGGAGAAAACAATACTTCATAGCTTTGAAGCCGTAATTGAAAATGGTCAAGTTCAATGGTTAAAAGATGTACCAAACGTATCCAAAGCTCATGTTATTGTAACAATTCTTGCAGATAGTGAACCTAAAACCTTACGTCGAACACGCTGCTGCTTCTATTGCGGGTAAAGGTAAAATGTTAGGTGACTTAGTCAGTCCCTTAATAGACGAACAAGACTGGGAATGTCTCAAGTAATTATTCTCGATACCCACATTTGGATATGGTTTATTACTCAAGAATTTGAGCGATTTCTAGCCCAGTGGCGAGAAATCATCGAAACTTCTGAGACAGTTGGTATTTCACCTGTATCATGTTATGAAGTAGCTTTAGCACAACAACGGGGACGGTTGCAACTCCCCTGCGCTACTGAATCTTGGCTTCAAGAGGCAATATAACCTTCTGGTATTATATTATTTCCCATCACTGCACAAATCGCGAATCAAGCCGTTAACTTATCTCCAATTCATAAAGATCCATTTGACCGTTTAATTATCGCAACAGCACTTATTTCTCAGGCGAAATTAGCCAGTATAGATCGTTTATTTTCTCAGTATTCACCAACTCGATACATATTTAATGAAGTAAAAATCATACTCCGTAACCTACCTCAGGAAAATTTGTAAGATGTTGGGAGAACCTCATAATAATCAAGTCAATCGTCTGAACTCCCATTATGATTGAGACTATAAAATTGATCTCAAAGTTTCCGGATCACCAAAAACTGGCAGTGTAGACATCTGTAACAACATTTGTTTTGATCGGTCGTATTTGTTAGTTAGAGAGTGATACAACTCACTCAGATGTATCTAAAACAGACGTTGTTATGGTAGCGGATTTTAACTATCTCCAAGTTGAATTTAGTAATTATACGGATGAGTAGCCATCACTTAATAACAATACAAAGTAAATATTATTGTGTAATTATTCCTATTGTCGATCAAAATTATTAAAGTTAGACTGATAATAATATTTAGAAAGCTCAAATACTATTTCATAATTTTCTAGATATTTCCGAGAGATCTAGGAATCGCAGACATAAACTTAAGTTTTCATCAACTCAGCTAGTTCTAGAACAAGTAGCTCAATTTGAGCATATATTTACTTAATTTAAGTTGAATATTTTCAATATTGAATACAGGACAATAAATATGAGTAGAGTCCAAAAAATAACTAATATTATAGAACAACGTCAGCCTCTAGCGAATAAAATTGAAGGGGTTGAGAAAAATCTAGAGTCCCTGGGTTCAGCACTTTACAGACTGGAAAATCATCGAAATGAGTTAGTCAGTAAAGTTGATGATCCCAACATCACTGGACAACTAAAAGAAATTGATACATCCTCTATTCAGCTTAAGATTTCTAATGAGTTAGAAGCTCTTCGCAAACTCAAAAGACGTTTTTCTCGTGATACTCTCAATATTAGTGTAGTGGGACGAGCAGGACAAGGTAAAAGTAAGTTATTGCAAAGTTTAACAGGACTAACAGCAGCAGAAATTCCCGATGGAAGTAATCAACATTGCACAGGAGTCCGCAGTACAATTCATCATAATCCAGCATTTGAAACTTCTGGGGAAGTTTGGTTTCATACAGAACGTTCATTTCTAGATGAAGTGATTACACCATATTATGATCAATTAGAATTAGGCGCAAAACCAATCACCTTAGAAGAGTTTGCTAAGAAACCTTTACCAGAACTACCTCAAAATAAAGAGGGTGCAGTGGTTAAAGCTAAATATGAACACTTACGAAAGTATCATACCCATCTGGAAAAATATCGCCACTTATTGCGGGAACCTTCACCCCGTCGAATTACTAGAGATGAAATTCGAGAATATGTCGCTCAAGATAATCTGGCAGGAGAACGAATTTATGATAATTACTTAGCTGTTAAAGAAGTTAAAATTACTTGTAATTTCCCTAACACTGAAGTTGGGAAAATTGCTTTAGTTGATCTTCCTGGTTTAGGAGATACAGGTATCGGAGATGAAGAAAGACTAATTAATACACTAGGTCAGGATATCGACTTAGTTTTGTTTGTCCGAAGACCAAATGTTGGTCGTGACTTTCTAGGCGATGTAGATGTGAGCCTTTATGATATTGCTCGTTCTGCTTTAGTAGATCTACCTTTAGAAAAATGGTCTTTTATGGTTTTCAATAGAACAGATACCAATTCTCCTTTGGGCGATAACTCTGTTCTATGTGAACAGTTAGCAGCCGACCTAAGAAATAAGCATATTCATGTTTCTGAATCTGCGATCGCAAATTGTGCAGACCCAGAAGAAGCGAATACAAATATTTTAGATCCAGTTTTGAATTATTTAGCAGCAAATATTACTTCTCTTGATCGGGAGTATGCTTCTTCTTGTCAAGACCGTTTGCAACAAATTCAAAATGCAGTCAATGCAGAGTTAGTGAAAGCAGAAAAAGCTTTAGGAGAAGCTCAACAACCCGCAGAAACATCACAATTTGAAATCTTGTTTGAGGAGACTCAGAAACAACTAAGTAGTGGTCTAGAAGGATTTCTCAGGGATCTAAGTCATCAAGTAGATGAATATGATCGTGATTTCAAAGAAGCAGTAGATCAGGCGATCCAAGCCTGTAAAGATGATACAGGAGTTCCATCATCCTTAAAAGAGATTGAGATCAGACGTGATGAAGAGGGAGCTTTTGACATTGCTTATGGTAAGTATCTCAATGAAATTCGCGCTCATTTATCACAAAAATTTCTATCTTTAGATGAAGGTTTAAAACGTTCTTTAGATCGGGTTAAATCTCAGGTAACAGAGGTGCTTGTTGAAAAAGGGCGTTTAGGCGGCTTGGCTGAAGTAAGAGGAGCAGAATTTATTGAAGCGATCGCTACCTTACTTCCAGAGCAACTGATTGAAGGACAGCCCAGCAAGCTTAAATATGGATTTGAAATTCTGGCAGACTTTGAGCTGTCTTATCGGGGATTTGTGCAACATCGAATTCGCAAATGTCTCGATGCTCTCACTCCAGATAAAACTACACTTAAACTCTCTAAATCTCCATCAGCCCAAGAAATAATGACTAGCCTTAAGACACTACAAGACGAAGCAGTGTATCAGTGTGAAACTGCCTTGGAAGATTTACTGTCTGAACCTTCTCAAGCTGGCTTTGCAATTGTCGAAGAATTTCTTGATCGTGTACTCAGGGCAAAAAGGGTGAAGATTGAATGGCGTATTTTTCTGAATCAACAGCGTTCTGTAATCTGGCCAGAGGAGTTTGAATTACTGGGAGAACGTACCAAGTTGAGACAAGATTGGTTAGCAGCAGTAGAGTCTGTAAATCTAGCCAATCAATCTGATGCAATGCAATTTATTAGCTAATCAAACAAAGTTCAGGAGATTGAAATGCCACAAGAATTGAAAATTGCTATGTTGGGACCTAGAGGTGTGGGTAAAACTAGCCTATTGACGGCTATGTATGAGCAATTTGAGGATACCATTGGTCAGACTGATTTACAACTCACACCTGATGAAGAAAGTAATGCTATTTTACAAGAACGTCTAGGAGAATTGAAGGGATTACTGGATGATTTTGAAGCAACAGGAGGATTAGAAGGCGATAGCGAACCTCGATCTTTTATTTTTAATCTAGGAAAGACAGGAACCAAACCCTCTTTAAGGTTACACTTTCAAGACTTTCCTGGTGGTTGGCTCTCCTCTGATGCTACTCCAGATCAAAGACAATTTGTTAAGACACTTCTAGAAGACTCTGTAGCAATCTTGATCGCAATTGACACTCCAGCACTAATGGAAGCAAAAGGGAGGTGGCATGATCTTCAAAATCGGCCCAAGCAAATTAAGCATCTGTTTGCAAGTGTTTACCAAGAGATGAAATCGCCACGGCTGGTTATTTTTGCACCTGTCAGATGTGAGAAGTATATGCAGAACACAAAAGGTGCTGTAACTCTACTTAACAAGATTAAAGAGGGATATGCTGATTTACTTGATCTTTTCCGTGCCGAAACTCTAAATCCCTGGGTAACAAGCGTAGTGACTCCTGTTCAGACGGTAGGGACAGTCGTTTTCTATAAAATTAATATGATTAATAATCGACCACATTTTTATTTTCGTAAAATGAATCACGAAGCTGAATATGAGCCTCAAGATAGCGATCAGCCTTTGCGGTATCTTTTAAGGTTTGTTTTGAAACTACACCTGACTCAAAAAAGTTCGGGATTGCTTGGCTTTTTTCGAGATAAATTTGGAATGAATGAACATCTTAAATCAGCAATTATTCAATCTGCTCAAGGATGTAAAACTACTACTGGCTTTACTGTATTACAAGGACAAAATTGGCTGAATACAAAAGGAGAGTAAGCTATGAAAAGTATTTATGTTAACAGTGCTGGAATTTCACCAGATTACGACTACCAATGGAAAGCAATTAATGACAATAAGCAAGAGGTGATAGATTCTCCGCTATTGGTTAAAAAATTTAAAAATTTACTGGAATCTAAAGCTCTTTCATTACTCTTAGCAAGAGAGAACAATATACTACTTTTGCTAGTTACAGATCTGGCAAGTTATAGAAAGGACTATCGAAGCCGCACAATCCGCAATTCTGTAGCCTGGATAGGTGAAACTCAGGATGAGCCTATATTAAGAGCTTTAGCCGTTAGAGCATTACAAAGTATTCAAAATGAAGATACTCCATTTCAAGATGATATCAACAATGCAATTAACTCAGACGAAAAGGAAGGTTTCAAAGTAGATTTAAATGCTCTGGAAGTTAACAATTTAGCTAAAACCATTGAATGTGAAATTGAACAGAAAGATTTACCTGTAGAAATAGATAAATTCAAAATAGCTAAAATAAGTAATGAGCGAATTCAAGATCTGATAAATGAACTAAAGCAATACAAACTTCCAAAAGATAATGGTGCGTTAGTGGTAGTTACAGGAAATAAGGCACAGTCAACCTTAGAAGAAGCTAAAGTTTGGCGTGGTTTATCAAAGCTTGTTAGTAGTGAAAAATGGGTTGAGGTTAAAACAGACTGGAAAAAAAAATCTCAGATAGAGCCTTTGAAGATATTGACAGAACAAAGAAGGGTATTAATTAGCTTGATCGGTGTTGTAGGGGTCGCGGTAATAATAACTCTTAGTGTAATCCTAAGAAATAATCTACCAACAATTAGTGGTTCACCTCCTACTACAGTTGAGGTAAGTAATCCCTATAATTTTATTCCAAAAGCTGAGGATAAAGATGGTGATAATTTAGAATTTAGCATCAAAAACAAACCTAATTGGGTAACTTTTGATGAGAAGACAGGGAAACTTTCTGGTACTCCTAATCCTGATGATGTCGGTACAGTATCTGATATTGTTATCAGCGTGACTGATGGTGAAGAAATAGTGACATTACCAGCTTTTGATTTGATTGTTACTCCTCCTACGAGTATTAATGTTAATCAAACTTATAGCTTTACTCCTGTTGTCAAAGACTTAAACAGTCAAAACCTCGAATTTAGCATCAAGAACAAACCCAATTGGGCAACTTTTGATGACAATACAGGAATACTTTCTGGTACTCCTAATCCTGATGATATCGGTACAACATCTGATATTGTTATCAGCGTGACTGATGGTGAAGAAACAGTAAATTTGCCAGCTTTCGATTTGACTGTTAATGAAAGCAAACCATAGCTTAAGTTTGGATTTAATCTTGAATGTAAATCAATCATAGAGAAAGTTTATGGTATCAGCCCAAGCCCAACTTCATGGAAATATTGGAGATGACGAAATTGAATACAGATTTAAAATTGATACAGGACACGTAGAGAATACAACTAGCCCAAATCGTGTATCTTATTCCTTTAAAATTCCACCCGGTTTATTAGAGAAAGGGTATGTCTATATCATTGATAATTTTGATTTTGCAGAATCTTATCGAGTGGGAAATTGTTCTCTGAATCATAAGATAAACAATGATAGTTTAGAAGTAGAAGCAGTCGCCAGAGCTGTTAAACATTCATCGGGTTTATGGTATACAAAAGGAGGATGGCTTAAAGGTATAGTAATTGTAACTTTGAAAAAAATGAAGTACATCGGAGTTGAGCATCAACCCGAATCAATCATATCTATTATCGATAGTTTCAATCAAAATAAAAATAAAGGAGATTCAATCGTGGCTAATGGAAATGACAATTCAGTGAATTTTGGTAGTGGAAATATTGTTAAAGCTGGTCGTGACATAAATGGCAACATAAATTTGGGTCAGATCATCGGTGATGTGTCTAACAGTATTGGACAACTTCCAGATACAAAAACATCTGATGAACCGAGTTTAAAAGAGTTATTAATACAGTTAAAAACTGCAATTGAGACTGAAGATGAACTAAAAGATCAAGATAAAGCAGAAGCATTAGAACAGGTACAAGTTTTGGCTGATGCGGGGAAAAAGCCTCAAGATGGAGTGATACAAAAATCAGCTAAAACAGCGATATACGCTTTAAAAGGAATAATTTCTGGCTTATCTACAACCACGAAATTAGTTCAGGAATGTAATAATTTGATACCTGCAATTACTACACTCCTGAGTCTCTAAATTTAGAATTGATTAAAGGTTTTCAGAACTTTTACCCCAACACTAAATTAGAGATTACAGTGTCGGGTTTTGATAGCGATCACTATCTGGGAAATTGCCATTAAAACCAAAAATCAGAAACTAGATTTAGGCGTTGATCTAAGCAAGTATGTCGCTTCTTTGAAAAAGTCAAGTGTTATTCCCATTGTCCCCATTGATGAAGATATATGATTAGAAAGTGTCAAGCGAGAATAGGGTCATCGAGATCCAGTTGATCGAGTGGTTGTAGCATTAGCCAGCACCTCATCAAACTGCTAGTGTAACGCTTTATTCTCAAGCAAAAGACGGAATTCCCCCACAGAAACAGATTAATACCGATCTATTTCCGCGAGAGGAATATTATCTGAATTCGTCTTAGAATCAATCTACAGCAGCAAACAAGCCACTATTCACTAACAGAGAATCGGTTGTTGCCACCTCGAATACCGGGAAATCAACAACTGGGTAGGGAGTATAGGTGGGTTCTGGCTGAGGCACAACGATCTCATCCACCAGGTCTAACGTTTGGATATCATGGGCAGTGACTTTACCGTTGGAGATGGCATAGAGTTCATCATTAATCACCAAACTGCGGCGAATTTGTTCACCATTGTGGGTAATATCTCCCAGTTCATCAAAACCTTCTTCAGCATCCACTCCGAATACTCGCAGTCCTTTTCCATCTGTACTTCTGAAGGGAATGGCTAAGGTATCAAACTCTGGATAATAACCCACCGCATGATGATCCCATTGGGCCTCTGAACTGCTATATTTACCGTCAAAGATATAACTATCCACCTCTTCTGGGTCATCAAAATCAGTTGCGTCAAATAGAGATACTTTTAAATCTCTCGACTCTCGACCAATACCTAAAACCTGGGTTTTGCCCTCTTTCTCAACGATCTGGAGATATTCAGAAAAACCAGGTAGCTTTAATTCACCCGCAACTTCAGGATTTTTTGGATCGCTTAAATCTAAGGTATAAAAAGGATCGACCTGTCGGAAAGTCACTAAAAAGCCACGATCTCCGTCAAAACGGGCAGAATAAATCCTTTCTCCTGGGGCAATACCTTCAATACTGCCAACGGTGTTTAAGGTTTGACCTTTTTGTTCTAAAACATAGACGTTGTTTTCAGCGTTATTTCCCCAACCTGTTGTAGTGGCAACGCGGAAATAATCCCCTTCTTCATCAGCAGAGAATTGATCTAAAACCCGTCCGGGTACATTGCCCTCTGCAACCACTTCTAAGGGATTGAGATCGACTTTTAACACATCGGTCTGTTGCTGTCCTGACCAACGGTTTCCTAGTAAATATAGATTTTCAGAGGAAACGTAGGTTTCATTAAAGTAGTTTGCTGGCAGACCAATTGAAGTATTGGGGCCGGGTTGGTCATCATCAACATCAAATACAGAAACTGATGTGATATTGTAGGGATCTTCATCCAGTGGCTTGTAGGTCTTTTCTGCATCACTCAATAAACCTTCCCGTAAAACCTTACCTTTGCTATTAACTGTCGTAAATTCAGGTAAGCCTAACTCTAACTCCTGACCTTTAATGCGTTCTAGATATTCTTTTTCAGTTTCATAGACTTGTGTACCGGGGTTAGGAAACCAGATAGAATTTAAGTCTAGATCAACATTGAGGCTCTTATCAATATTAAAATCAACATCCTCATCCTCAGTAGTCTCTGTCGAAACCTCCTCTTTTTCAACCTCAGAAACCCCTTTCTTAGGCTTCAATTCAGGACTGGGTAAACCGAAAGAATCACGGGTGACGACATAAACCTGGTCGCCAATGGCGCGAGAAGAGACCAGTGACCCATCAATTAAAGAGGTTTCTTCAATTTCAACATCTTTGGGGTCAGACACATCTAAGACCGTGACATTGACCTTTGGCGTGGGGTAAGTGGTGTTGAAGCCAAATGAGGGGCCACCATACCAATATTGCCAAGGGGAGATACTTGAGATAACAGTGAGTTGATCTTCGTAAAGATATGCCCCATCGATATATCCTAAATCGCTTAAGTCCGTTTGTGAGGCTAGACTCAGTTGATCTCGATTGCGGGCATCGACAATACTTAATTGTTTACCTGTTACTTGATAAATGAAACTGCCATCGGTTTCAACTAAGTCAGCCTCGTCTACTCCAGCTTCTTGAGTATTGGTATCAGAAAAGCTAGCAGTTTCAGCCACACTACCTGTCCCCACCGAGTCAAACGAGACACTCGCTAGATTACCCGAAACATTGACATTATCATACCAAGAATAATAAGGAACTTCTTTTCCAAACAGATTTGAGTATTTCTCGACTGCCTCATCGACTAAGTAGGTTTTAAGTTCTTGCTCAGAATTAAACTGTTCAATAGTAGTCATGATTCTTAATCCTTGTCAATTGAGTGTGTTGTATTGTTTAAGAGTTTTTCAGCACAA
>CAYNXM010000280.1:0-9749 GCA_964401105.1 uncultured Lyngbya sp.
AAACTAGGGTGACTCTAACGCTATGATAAATATATCGATTAGGAAAATGAAGTTGAAATAGAAAAAGATGGGATAAACAGAAGAGTCCAACTGAAGTTAATAGGATTTGTTTGAGAATAATAATAGGTTCTGAAACTTGATGAATTAACGGGAATTCTTCTTTTCTTTTTAAGAAAAAAGGTAAGGTGATTCCTGTTAAAGCAAGCGGGGGTACAAGTCCTAAGAATAGTAAACCGCTACGGGGACTCAGTAGCCAATAAATTAAAGGATTATTTGGAAAAAATATATTCCTGCCCCACTCTCGATCAATCAGGTTAAATGTTGGGAGTAACTTCGCTTCAGCGACTGTAATTATCGGCCCAAATTCATTACTACTGATTCGGTAGGGAATCAGAATTATTCCCGAAACAATAATTCCGAATAGTAAAGCTTGCCAGCGGAATTGATCGGAAGTTTTTTCAACTAATCGAATTGTTAATAAACACAGATAAATGAGTACAAATTGGGGGTAAAACAATCCCTGTAATGCAATAATTAATACAACAGCAAATAGTTGTCTTTCAATTAAGTAATATAAAAAAGCAATAAATAGCGGATAAATAAATGCCCTGGGTGTAGCGGAAATGATATCATCTTCCATCCATAAGGCTTGATTCAGTAATAAAGTTGTGATAAATCCATGAATGGGTAAAGGTAAGAATTTTAGACTGAGTTTAAATCCATAAAATGTAATAAAAATAGCTAAAATTGCTGGAATAACTTTACCTGCGAAAACTGGATCGATACCGACTTTTGCGAGTATCCAATATAATGTTGTGAAACCCCAAGGGGCAACCGATCGAAAATAGTCTGCGATTAAATCATTAGGAAATAACTCAGGATCGATAAACCGTCGCATCCAGATAATATGATGTCTGGCATCATCTTGAATAATCTCAGGATGATTCAAAGCATAAGAAATCGATTCTATGCCATAAAGTATAGCAACCAGTAAACTCAAAATTAGCCATAATTTATAGTTAAGATAAGAACCATTATCGGCTTTTGATCGAATCAATAATTTCAAAATTTAATCTAATTTACTACTATAAAATACTAGCATTTTTGAGCTAAAAATATTATCAATATTTGCGATAATAAAATCAAAGATTACGAAGAGAGTGCTATCTTAATTCTGTTATCTGCTTTGAGATTAATTGGAGATTGACTCTCAATATAATCAGTCACAGTATCCGATAGCAGAAATCCAGTATCAACTTGATTTTTTCCTTGTGTTAATACTTGATATCCATCGCCTCCTTTCATCATAAAATCATTAGTGACCACTCGATATGTTGCCGCTATATCTAACAATTTTTCTATTCCATTTTGCTCTATAATTTTAACATCAGTAATTCGATATCCAACAGGTTTATTCGGATTCCAAGTGAATCGAATTCCCGAGACATGACAAAATCCGCCTTCTCCTGTTTCCACTCCACTCACTCCGTGTTCTAAGGCTTGTTTAAGTTGCTCTCCAGTTAAATCTAAGCGAGTAATTGTATTATTAAAAGGTAATACTTCTAATACTTGCCCTAAAGTAATATTTCCTGGGGGAATACTCGACCGAATTCCGCCTGCATTCACTAACGCTACATCCGCCCAGTCAACTTTTAATTGATTTAACATTGCATCTGCAATTAAATTTCCTAAATTCGTTTCTTTTGTCCGAATTTTAGCGCGATCGCCTTCTAATTTTACTAAAGTTTGACCAATAACGGTTTGTCGTAATTTTTCTAAAGGTTGTTTAAATGCCTGAAGTTTCTGTTCAAATTCCGCTGAGGGCTGAATATTATCATCAATAGCATGAGGATCACCTTTCCATTTCTGAATATGACCTTTGTCATCAAACTGGACTTGTAAATCTCCTAAAAATTTCCCCCATTCCCAATCTGTTGCTACTAAAACTGTATTACCATTGGGTGTTTTTTTTACAATTGGATAAGGTAACTTTGCACCCAACATTTGACCTAAGGGTGTATGAGAATGCCCGCCAATAATAATATCAATTCCATCTACTTTTTCAGCTAACTTTAGGTCTTGAAATAAGCCAATGTGCGTTAAAGCAACAATTTTATTAATTCCTTGCTGTGTCAATTCCTCAACGGCTGTTTTTGCTGCCATTACTTCATCGTTAAACTCAATCCCTTCTCCAGGGCTAGAAAGGATTTCTGTTTCTCTTGTTGTTAATCCTAATATTCCTATTTTTTCACCCTCTACTTCTTCAATAATCCAAGGTAGAATCAAGCCTTGTAATGGAGAAATATCAGCCATTTCAATATTAGCCGATAACATCGGGAAATTCGCAGATTTTAGAAAGTTTGCCAGGACTTGTTGTCCTTGATCGAATTCATGATTTCCCGCAGCAACAGCCGTATAATTTAAATCATTATAAAAAGGTAAATCAGCTTGTCCAAAATAGCGGTTAAAATAAAGAGTTCCTTGAAAAATATCTCCAGCATCCAGTAATAATGTTGGAGTGGGATTAGTATCGCGAAGTCGATCAATTAATGTTTTTCTTCTGCTAATTCCACCCAACTGACGTTGATCTACAGTCACAGGTTCGAGATGGGCATGGTGATCGTTAGTATGGAGAAGCCGGAGGCTAAAGCCTTGATTGGGTACTATAAAATGATGGAATGCAAAGGCAACCAATAATCCTAAAATGATGAAAATAGTATATAATCGTAAAGCAAATTTCATAGTTATTATTAATCAGTTCAATAATATTTCAGAACAATATTCCTCAGGATTTATTTATTTTAATTCTCAAATCCAGAGCATTTAAATTAATCAAAATCATAATTAATCAAATTAATGGATTTTATGACTTTACTTTTGTGGAAAAATTGGATTAGAGTGATTGGATAAAGGATTCATAGAAGCACAATCCGGATTTTCAATTTTTGGCACTTCATAATGAATATCGCGATAAGTCGATTTCAACTGTTCTGCTTCAGGTGTATCATTGACTACAATAAACTGTTCAGGAGATAGGATAATATTCTCATAGTCAAATCCCCCGGAGATGGTGCTATCGGGTATGGTCAAATCCACACTGTAGTTTTCTTGAGGATATTTATAACATTCTAAGATTGTGCCAATCGTTCCCTTCGGAATAGAACGCTGACGGAATTTAATCTGAATCTCTATGATAGTTTCAATCCGATCGTAAACTTGAGCTTTCATTATTTAATCTTCCTCATTAATCAACGCAAAATCATTTGATTTGTGATCAGTTAGTTCGGTTCCATTTTTTTGATTCAAATCACTGCTTTCTCTCTATATATTGATCGGCTGACCTTCAAAACTGTCAATATCATATCGGAAGATTGACTCCGCCATGCTATCGACGAGAGTTCGTAGCTTAAATTTTAAATCTTTTCTGTGATTCTGGTCATATTGCTTCATGACATAGATCACAGTAACATCTGACCGTCCTCATTTAATAAAGTTCCAAAATCCGACATAGTATCTACTATTGAGTTTCCCGAGGGTGTGCCAATGAACCTAACTACTATAGCCACCGCAGTATTGATGATGGCAACAAGCCTGGTCACTCCAGCAATTGCCGAAAATCCCGCACACTTAAAGCAGTTACTTGAAACCAAGGAATGCATCGGTTGTGACCTGAGTGGGGCACAGTTAGCGGGGATTGACCTCAGCGGTACTAATTTAAAAGATGCTAACCTCAGCGGTGCTAACCTGGCTGGGACGAATTTTAACGAAGCGAACTTAAACCGGGCTGAATTAATTCAAGCCAATTTACAGGATGCCAGTTTAATTGTTGCCAAGCTGCATGGAGCGAATCTAACAGAAGCAAATCTCAGAGGTGCTAATTTAAGTTTAGCGGGAATGGTGATTGCAGATTTAACCAATGCTAACCTCATGGGTGCTAATTTAATTGGTGCCAACTTAGAAAGTGCTGACTTGACCGGGGCTAATCTCAAAGATGCTCGTCAAACAATTGGTCACTTAGGTCATCTCAACCTTCAAGAAGGGAGTTTGCAGCCCATGGATATTGTCAACGGTGTAAATTTGCGAGATGCCAACTTAACCAATGCTAACCTGACTGGGGCTGATCTAACGGCTTCAGATTTAGGGGGCGCAAAGCTGGAAAATACGAACTTGTATGAAGCCAAACTAATGGATACCCGACGCTAAGCTGCTTTGTGGGTGAAGTTAAGTCCAGCTTAGGGGATATGGATGATAACAACTAAATTTTTTTGAGCAATTAAATGGGTATTGGCTCATTCCATGACCCGATCATCCCCTTCATTGCCATTGAGGCTATCATGACCCAAATTACCAATCAGGGTATCATTCCCTGTTAGGCCATAAATTTCATCAGCTTCTGGAGTGCCATTGAGGAAGTTATTTTCTAAATCACCCAAAATCAAGGACATCGTTAAAATTATCCTGAGCTACATCAATAAATAGGTTCAATTGAGTTTGAATCTCGACCTATTCTATCTGATGTTGCTCTAGAAAAAATAACTCAAATCTTATCTTTTTATAGAAATGCTATTGACAACATCTCTAATTCATCTCCATTCAGATAACAGAAAACGATTTTTAAATAGGATTCACGATCGCCTCAGTTAAATTGGGGGAAAGATGACGGGAAATGGTTTCTAAATGTTTATGGCTGTAATTCAATAAAGCTGCTATTCCGACTCTCTCTTCTAAATTTGGCATTTCTTGCCGACAATGAGGACAGTACCAATAGATTTGAGATTGATGGAGATGAATATGACGTAGCATTGAAGTGGAGCAACAAGGACAATTATTCATGACTATTTCTCGAGCGTAAATTTTATTTTGTTATTGGAAAAAACTTTAAACTTTTGATAACGAAAAATGATTTTTAAATGATGTTTCACAAGCGCACAAAGTTTAATAAATATGAATTTGCGCCTGTGAAAATGTGAAGCTATCAGCTAGACTCAAGTTAATTTGTGAGTGGACTCATGATTGAATTAAAACGAATCTGCAAGAATATCTCGAATAAAAGTATATTCTATCTCTGATGAATGAGTGAACAAAGCCAATTCGGCGATTGTACTCATTTCAAGCTTGCCAGTCGTCGTGAAATGAAAGTCTTGCGCTTCGACTAATCCTTGTTTGGTTAAAATTGACCTGACTAAATTTTTAGCTAAACTGACTAAATCGAGTTCAGGCATGAAATAATCAGAATGTTTTAAAACCCAATCACGACTGTCTATATCTATCTCTTCTAATTGATTAACGGCTTCAGTTAAAACAGCCTCGATATCTGTTGGACTCGGTAGAGTATTCAAAAAGTTTTTTAAGGCGTTTAGTTGGTCTTTATTTTGAGTCTGGAGGACATCTGTGGCTATTTCCACATAGAGTTGATATTTCTCCACGTTTAACCGAGATTGAGATTCCCTAGAGTCAGTCAATGAGGTTGAGTAGTGATTAAATTCAGAGGTAAATGAGTCAGAAGAAGTCAGAGTCACTAAAGATTGTTTGAAAGGATGGGGTGCAAAAATTGTCCAGGCCATAATGAGACAGTCGCTTAATTAAATCTTGTTCTAGCTATCCATGAACTTTAGTCGATCAATGTGAGGATTTTGTGAGGAAAGGCATTTTTGCAACTGTCAATCATTCATTCGTTACCCACCTCACGACACTGTCCAATTGAGCAACTGTTGAATTTCTTCAACTAAGTGACTGGCTTCAAAGGGTTTGGTAATCACCCCGGCTGCCCCCAACTCTGCAAACTGCTGTTGTTCACTGATGCGGGCTTTGGCAGTCAGGAAAATCGTCGGAATCTGTTGCGTTTGGGGAATCGCTTGTAGATGCTTGAAGGTAGTGAGTCCATCCATGCGCGGCATCATCACATCTAATAGAATAGCATCGGGTTGCTGGACCTGTGCGATCGCTAATCCTTCTTCTCCACCTGGTGCCGTGAATACTTGCCATCCGGCAACCACTTCTAAGGTAATTTGAATAATATCGCGAACACCGTCTTCATCATCTATCACTAATACTCGTTTAGGACTCATGGGCTTGCTCCTTTAACTGAGACGGAATACTAAAATAAAAACAACTGCCTTCATTTTCACGGCTTTCTACCCAAATTTTACCCCCATGTTGTTCTACAATTGAACGACAAATTGCTAAGCCTAAACCGGTTCCCCCTTTTTGTCGAGAATCTGAGGCATCAACTTGATGAAAGCGCTCAAAAATACTATCAATTTTATCCGCTGGAATGCCGCGTCCTTCATCTTTGACGGTAAAGATAATCCAGTCGGGAGTTTCTCCTGTGCAGTTTTCCGGGTTTAATTCTAAACTCATTGTAATGGTTGAACCGCTGGGCGAAAACTTAATGGCATTACTGATTAAGTTAATTAATACTTGCAGTAGGCGATGAGCATCGGCTTCAAATTCTAGTTCCTGTTCAATCACCTCTAAGGTAATTCCGGCACGGTTTGCCATCACCTGCATTTGATTTTTAGCTTGCAGTAATAAATCAATTCCATCTACCCATTCTTTGGTTAAAGTAATTTTGCCAGACTCTAGTCGTTCTAACTCTAAAATATCGTTAACTAATCTAACTAAACGGTCAGTACTTTCTGCGGCAATTTTTACCACCTGTTTCCCTCGGTCAGTTGCCGCGTCAATTAAACCACTGGATAATAAATCAATCGCCCCATGAATTGCGGTCAGGGGTGTACGTAACTCATGACTCACCACTGAAATAAACTCATTTTTCATCCGTTCAATGGCGTAGCGTTCTGTAATATCTTCCCCAATACTCATCGTACCAATACCTTCTCCCTCTACGCTTTGAAGCTGGGTATTATTCCAGGCAACAATTTTTTCTTCTCCCTGTTTAGTAATAATGATATGTTGATAATAGTTATGGGGTTCTTGTTGTAAAATCTGCTGAAAACATTGATAAACTTGTGAGCGTTCTGCGGGTCGTAAAAACATCTCAAACCAGTTTTTTCCTACCACTTCGGGGTAAGTATAACCGGTTAATTCGAGGAAAAATGGATTAACATATTCCACCTGACCCTGACGGTTGAGTCCCACCACACTCAGTCGGACATTTTCCAGTAAAGACCGCCACCGCCGTTCAGACTCCCGCATCACAGCCTCAGCTTGTTTGCGGCCATGAATATCGGTAACCGAACCAACAAATCCTTTAATATTGTCTGCAATATCCCGTTCAGCTACAGCCTTACCCATGACCCAGGTCACCTTACCATCGGGACGTTGAAAGCGATATTCTAGCTGAAACAAACAACGGTTTTGCACCGCCTCTTGCCAAGCTTGAAATACAATTTGACGGTCAGCCGGATGAATGGCCCTGACCCAACCCTGTCCGGAGGCTTGTTCTGGCGACAGTCCCGCAATGTCACACCAGCATTCATTCACATAAGAACAGTTTCCCGACCCATCGGTATGAAATATCCCCACAGGGGCAACTTGAGTAATGGTGGCATAGCGACGTTGACTCTGTTGCAGTGCCACCTTAGCTTGTTCTCGTTCCTCCTCGGCGGCAACGCGATCGCTAATATCCCGTAGAATGGCAGTATATATCGTTTGATGATCCAGACAAATCTGGGAAATAGACGCTTCTGCTGGAAATATAGTGCCATCGTGACGACGACCGTAAATGTCTCGCCGCCCTTTCATATCCCGAGAGGTTGCACCCCCGACACCAAACTGACGAATATGTTGGCGATGAACGTCTACAGCAGTTTGAGGTAACAACAGATCGAGGGGTTGATATAAAATATCCTCGGCTTTATAACCAAAAATTCGTTCTGCTCCTTTATTGTATAAAGTAATTTGTTGGTTTTCGTTGACAGAGATAATGGCATCACGAGCATTATCTAAAATTCCAGCTAAACGGGCTTCTGAGGCCAGTAAAGCCGAGGCTAAAATGGATCGCGCTTCAACTTCTCGCTGCAATGTCTCATTCGTTTGAGTTAGTTCATGAGTCCGTTCTGCAACTAATTGTTCTAACTGATTTTGATGTTGTTTTAGCTCTTCTTCAGCCTGTTTACGAGGGCTAATATCTGCTATTGAACCGACAGCCCTAATGGGCTGACCCGTTTCATCCCAAACCGCTTGACCTCGTGATAACACCCATTTATAATACCCCTCTCGGCAACGGACTCGATACTCTGCAATATAAAATGGAGTTTGACGGTTTAAATGGGCTTGAAATGTTTGGTTCATTCTATCTCGATCCTCGGGATGAGTTAATGCTAACCAATCTTGAAAAGACTGAATATCTTCATAACGATATCCGAGTAATTGATAGCCCCGTTGTGATAAAAAGTATTGAGGGTTTTTAAAGTCATGATCCCAAATTCCATCGTTTGTTCCTTTTAAGAGTAATTGCCACTGTTCTTGACTACGATAGAGAGCAGCTTCTGTTTGTTTACGTTGGGTAATATCATGATTAATTCCCACTGTTGCAATTAATTGATGATCGGCATCAAACATCGGAACGACGATAGTTTCACAAACACCCTCTGTTCCATTTTTGCGGATAAAGTTAATTTCACCGAACCAGCGACCCTGTTTACCGATCTCCTCTAGCACTTGTGCAGTGAGATGTTCGGCCTCTTTAGGTTGGTGTAAAAGTGCAGGGGTTTGTCCTAAAATTTCTGCTTTAGTATAACCAAATATTCGTTCTGCTCCTGGGTTCCAGTCAATAATTTCACCGGAAATATCGGTAACAATAATTCCATCATAAATGGTCTCAAAAATTAAAGCTTGTCGGTGTAAAAATGCATTCAGTTGTTTACTTTCTGTGATATCTGTCGCCATTAATATCGCTTTGCTTGAACGATTTTCTATAAATACTGGAATAATTTTAGTTCGATAAAATCGAATCTCTTCTTGAGAATTAGCTAGAGATATTTCTAGCAGTTGTACTTTTTTACTTAAAAAAACGTTGGTAATCGCTGATTGAATTTCAGATTGTTGATCCGCCGGAAACCAATCCTTGAGGAATGTTCCCGTAATATCATGAGAAGTGATTCCTTCATCGTTTTGATTCGCCGATAGAATTCGTCCCTGACGATCCAATTCATAAATAAAAATCGGTGCATTTTTTGTAATAGAATGTAGCTTCGTTGCTAATGTTTGATAGCGAGCTGTACTATTTTGAAGTGCTTCTTCCGCTTGTGCCTGTTCTCTGAGATTATCAGTTAAGTTTGCACTCACAGAATTTAGTAACTTATTATAAACTTTTATCCGTTTTTCTAATTCATTTTTACTAATTTCTTGAGCCTGAATAGCTGCGTTATATTTTGCTGTTTTTTTACCTAAAAATAAGGCTATAGTCAGGGCTATAATTAGACTGAAGTATGTTGAATAATGAGCAAAGAGAGAAATATTATTAAACGCTTGATAGAGAATAAAAATTGATGTCAAGCTAGCGGCAAGTAGTCCTGTTTTTAACCCTTTCCAACTGGCAGTTAGTGCGGTTAAACCTATGAGGACTAACCACAAAATAGGAATCTGATTTTCATACATTTGATCGGAGTACTATAAGATAGTATAATTACTATTTTACTGTAAGCTTTTTTTGTCCTAGGTAATCAGATCAACTTTTAAAGTTTCATTTATAATCCATCAGTTCAGTTATGATGATTACAGTGAATCTCAAGCTGTTGCCTGTTATGACTCCTTTCAATACAGTGTAGCAAGCGAGCAATCAG
>CAYNXM010000281.1:0-43435 GCA_964401105.1 uncultured Lyngbya sp.
AGTAGCCAGCAATCTAAGCTTAGACTTAGGCTTACTGGGTAGACGGACATTGACATCCGTAGCGAGAGTTAGACTTTGGAGCCTACCTAAGTTTACTCTGTCCGCAGAATCTCAGTGTCTTTAGACCTGAGAGTGTCAATATACATCTCAAGTTTTACCTCAGCAATATTCTTTCTTGGAGGAAATGCTGAGGCAGCTAACTTAGTTGAAATTGACTTCAATAGTTTGGCTCCAGAGACAGTAGTCACCGATCAATTCACTTCTGTTGGAGTGACTTTCTCTCTGGTTGATAATCCCCCTTTAACTGAAGCACCTCCTAATCCAGGTCCTTTGGCACTTCCTTTAAATCTAGACTTTACACCCGCTTCAGGAATAGGAATTTATGCAGGAGGATCTTGCTGTAACCCACAAACGGATATTTGGTTTGATGTAGAGCTTGACTTTACTAAGCCGATTGACTATTTTTCAATTCTTGCTCTTGATGCAGATGAGCCTGTCTCTGCATTGGGCTTTTTTGAGGGTGAGTTAGTTCAATCTATATCTTTTCCTAGTGGATCAGATACTCAAGTTTATCAACTTGAATTAGGAGAAATAGGAGGCAATAGACTTTTCGACGAAGTTGTTTTAGATATTGATCCACTAGGGCCTGAAGCTTTTGATAATTTGAGCTATAACGTCTCATCTGTGCCTGAATCATCTATGTCACTGAGTCTTCTCCTCGTTGGAGGAATCGGTCTCTATTTAGCTTCCCGTAGTAGTAGAGTGCGTTCATGAGATGAACACATCCTACGATGGTGAATGGTCGCAAAGTTTCTGAGGTAAATACAATGTATTGCAGTTTAATACTCACTATTGCCCTTTCCGTTACAGCCACTCATGTTCAGGCTGCTCTAATCACGAATGAGAGTTCTAATCTACTCAGTAATCCTAGTTTTGAACCTGGAACACCTGCATTTTTGCCTCCAGGGGTTCCAGGTGTAGATCGTTGGTCAGAAGAAAATGCAGACCTGATTATTGGTGAGAGTTTTGGCATTATTCCTTTTGAAGGCAATGGCATGGTGAGGCTGAACGCAACGGGGGGAGTCAATTCCCAACTGGGACAGTTTATAGATGTTAGCAGTTGGGCAGCGGAAATTGATGCTGGAAATCTAGCCGTATCTCTAAGCGCCCTGTACAATAGTTCAACTCCAGGAACAATAGTAAGTACATTGGTTGTTGCAAGATCTGATGTGAGTTATCGTGGCTCATCTTTGATAGGAGGAGGAACGTTTGAATCTAACTTGACTCTGGACTCAAGTCTAGAGACATGGGAAACTGTCAGTCTAGGCGTTGATAATCCAGTATTTTTGCCGTCTGGAACAAGATTTATCGATGCTGAAGTTATTGCGATCAACAATACAATTCCTAATGGTGCGTTTGTTGATGCAGTTGACTTACGTGTAGCTTCATTTCAGGACGTTAAAGTTCCAGAACCTGCAACAATTCTCGGTACAGCTACAGCAATTGGGTGTATACTCCTCAAAAGAAAGCAAGCTAACTAACTTGCATAACATACTGCTATACTATTTTTAAGCTTTTACCTGCATCGCAACTCCATTTTCCGGTACAAATGTTATGCCTCGGCGAACGGGTTTAATTGGGCGATTTTCAATTAATTCAAGTTTGGTTTGAGTCAATACAGTTGCTAAGACTAACTTCATTTCCAGCAAAGCAAAGGCATAGCCTAAACAGCGACGGTTTCCCCCACCAAATGGGAAAAACTCGTAGGGTGAAAATTGACGTTCGAGGAAACGTTCGGGGCGAAACTGTTTAGAATTAGGATAAATATCCTCACGATGATGTACTAAATAAATACAGGGCATCAATTGAGTTCCTGGTTCCAATTGATAGTCTAAAATTTGCATCGGTACTTTTAATTTCCGCACAAATGTAAAGACAACAATTGGATAAATTCGTAAAGTTTCTGAGCAAACTGCATTTAAATAGGGGAGTTTTATTACTGCACTCGGGTCTGTTTTAAGATCGCAGGAGTTCAGTTCATCTAATAGTTTATCTAAGACTTTAGGATGATAATGTACCCAATAAAACGCCCAAGCCAATGCCGAGGCTGTGGTTTCATGTCCGGCAAATAGCAAGGTCATCAACTCATCTCGTAATTCTTGATCGCTCATCGCCTCGCCATTTTCATCTCGCGCCGCCATCATCAAACTCAAAATATCTTCACTAAATGGCTTATTTTTGCGCTTACGAATTTCTGCATAAAGCAGTTTATCAATTTGATCTCTAAGTCGGATAAATTTTCCCCAGGGACTCCATGCACCCCAATCTTTTCGTAAGTTTGGAAAAAACAAAAAACTGGCTTTAAACGGAGAATTAAATATATCTAACCATTCGGTTAGTAATTGTCGCAGTTGTTCAAACTGTTCCCCTTGATCTAAGCCAAAAACTGTATTTAAAATTACCCGTAATGTAATTTCTTGCGTTGCCGTTCGCATTTCAAAAGGTTGGTTGGGCTGCCATTTTTGTAAGACTTGTTGGGTAATGTCATACATGGTGTGACTATAAGCCCGCATTCGTTCTCCATGAAAAGGCGGCATCAATAATTTACGTTGTTTTTGATGCGGTTTACCATCCAAAAGAACTAAAGAAAAATCCCCTAATAAGGGTTGAATATTTTTATTTCCTACACCCGAATCAAAACAATTAGGATTTGCTGTAAAAATCTGTTCAATGGCTTTGGGGTCGCTAAATATGGCATAATTGGGGAAACTGGTTGCTGTGCCCGCAAAATTATCGCCGCAACGGGTTCGCGCCTCTTCCATATAGCCCAACTGATCGAGTAGTCCTCGCAGCGTTTGCCACCAAGCTGGGCTTTTAGCAATTGGAAGAGATTTAGAGTGATTGACTGTGGCAGAGGGAGTGGTAAGCTTCATTTGCCATTCTCCTATAATTGAGGGAATAAACAAAGTATAACTATTATTTTAGCTCGATAGGAGTCACTCTTTTGAGTGACAGGAATTGCAAAAAAAGCGTTATATCCCCCGGATTTTTTTAAGCAATTGTCACATCAGAAGAAAGATAGACATCTTGAATTAAATGAAATAGTTTAATTCCTTCTTCAAACGGACGCTGAAAGGTTTTACGACCCGAAATTAAACCACAACCTCCGGCTCTTTTATTAATCACTGCAGTGCGAACTGCTTCAGCAAAATCATTTTTCCCAGCAGCGCCACCGGAATTAATTAAACCACTACGTCCGGCATAACAATTTAACACTTGATAACGGGTTAAATCAATAGGATGATCGGTGGTTAATTCTGAATAAACTAAATCATCGGTTCTACCATATTTCTCCCCTGTTGCCTTAGCAACTGCTTGATAACCGCCGTTACATTCGGGTAGTTTTTGTTTAATAATATCCGCTTCAATCGTTACCCCTAAATGGTTGGCTTGACCGGTTAAATCGGCGGCTAAATGATAATCTTTATCCTGTTTAAAAGCACTATTTCGTAGATAACACCATAAAATTGTCACCATGCCTAATTCATGAGCGCGGGCAAAAGCTTGGCTAATTTCTTGGATTTGACGGCTAGATTCTGGCGATCCAAAATAAATTGTTGCGCCCACTGCAACTGCTCCTAAATTCCAGGCTTGCTCAACATTTGCAAACATAATTTGATCGGAAGCATTGGGAAAAGTCAATAATTCATTGTGGTTTAATTTAACAATAAAAGGGATACGATGGGCATATTTACGAGACATCATTCCCAATACGCCTAATGTAGTAGCAACTGCATTACAACCCCCTTCTATTGCTAATTTAATGATATTTTCTGGATCAAAATAAATCGGGTTGGGAGCAAAAGAAGCAGCCGCAGAATGTTCTATTCCTTGATCGACGGGTAAAATAGAAAGATAACCGGTATTAGCTAAGCGTCCGGTAGAATATAATTGTTGAAGACTGCGTAAAACTTGAGGATTGCGATCGCTATAAGTTAAGACTCGTTCAATAAAATCGGAACCGGGTAAATGCAGGTTTTCTTGAGGATATTTAGCCTGATAATTGAGTAAGTCTTCTGCTTCTTCTCCGAGTAAAGATTCGATTGAGTTAGGAGCAGATAAAGTAGTCGTCATGATTGATTTATTCCATACTGAATCTATGTCATCTTTATCTTGAGCATGAATTCAATTAACTGTCATCTTTCTCAAGAGATAGACGAGTATGGCTTTGCTGCAGAAAACAACAGTAGTCAGAGGCTACCTTGTATATTTACAGGCTTGTAGAGACCTTATATATAAGGTCTCTACATAATATAAGGTCTCTACATAATATAAGGTCTCTACATAATATAAGGTCTCTACATAATATAAGGTCTCTACATAATATAAGGTCTCTACATAATATAAGGTCTCTACCCAGAATTGCTAAAAACCTTTAGGAAAATGCGCCCGCGACAGCCAACTTTCCGAATATAATAAGTATTTACCCCCCTCCCTTGGTGCGCGTTCGCGCCCGCAATTGCGAATCACCCCCGGTCGCACCGCTATTGCAAGAGTGCCTATTGCCCTTACAGCCATAGCGCTACGCGCTAAAACTCAATCGCGATAAAATAGTCTAATCACTCAGTTTAAAGTTCTTTGTCCATCCGTAGCTTCACTGAATCTGCATGAGAGGGTAAACCTTCAGCTGTCGCCAAAATATTAACCGCATCAGCAACCTTTTGCAGCGCTAAGGGAGAATATTGAATTAAACTCGAGTGCTTCATAAATGTCTCAACTCCTAAGGCTGAGGCATAACGAGCTGCTCCGGAAGTGGGTAAAGTATGATTGGGGCCAGCTAAATAATCTCCTACGGCTTCTGGAGTCGAACAACCCAGGAAAATAGCGCCAGCATGGCGGATATGTTCGAGTAAATCCCAAGGTTCTTCCACTTCTAATTCTAAATGTTCTGGGGCAAACTCATTTGATAGTTTTGCGGCTGAAACCAGAGACTCAACGACGACGACAACACCGTAATGAGCGATCGCTTTTTCTGTTAAAGTGCGGCGGGGATGGTTTGCCAATTGTCGGTCTACTTCCGCCACTACCTGACGCGCTAGTGCCGAGTCTGTAGTCAGTAAAATAGCGGCTGCTAAAGCATCATGTTCGGCTTGAGCCAATAAATCCGTTGCCACATGAACCGGATTAGCGGTACTATCAGCAATAATCAGAACTTCCGAGGGGCCGGCGAGAGAATCAATGCCTACCGTACCATAAACCTGCTTTTTCGCCAGCGTTACATAGATATTCCCCGGCCCTGTAATTACATCGACTTTCGGTACGGTTTCTGTACCATAAGCTAAGGCTGCGATCGCCTGCGCCCCACCAACGCGGTAAATTTCATTAATTCCTGCTTCTTGGGCCGCCACCAGCACTGCCGGACTAATTTTACCCTCCATCCCAGGCGGTGTGGTCATGACAATATGAGGAACTTTTGCGACTTTTGCCGGGATGGCATTCATTAATACAGTACTGGGATAAGACGCTTTACCACCAGGAACGTATAAACCGGCTCGATCTACTGGAGTATAGCGTTTACCCAAAACAATTTCATCGGCTTCTCCTTGAAATTGAACCCACGACTTCGGAATTCGCTGCTTGTGAAACGCTTCTATTCGTCGGCAGGCGAGGCGAATGGCATCTAATAAATCCTTAGACACCTGCTGATAAGCCGCATCCAATTCAGACCCACTCACCCGCAACTCGTCTGCGGTAATAGTTTTGCGATCGAACTCTTGAGTGTAGTGCAGGAGTGCCCGATCGCCTTTACGCTTAACAGTTTGCAGCACTTCCCGCACCGTCGCTTCTTTGTGAATCATGGTATCGTCGTGGGTACGACTAGCGATGCGTCGAAGTTCAGATTGTGCTTCAACCCACTGAGTAATAATTCGCAGCATGGTGATTAGAAGTGCCAACCTCAGGAATGACTGACCAGAAGAGGGAAATCAAACTCGCAAAGAAAAGGAATTTGGAAACATGACTGGGGAACTTTAGGAATACACCCACTGTCTCGGGGAAACTCTACAGAACCTCTGATTTCATCCTTAACGATGCGACTTTGACGTTCTTCTTGTTATAGTTTAGCTTGGATTGATATTCTGTGCTGAGTTGACGGCTAATAATCGTCAAAAAAACTCAGCGATGATTAAGATTTTATGACATCAGAATCGGTTATTGTCACCGGGATCGGTTTGATTTGTGCTTTGGGTTCGTTAAAATCCAGTTGGCAAAAACTGAAACAAGGACAGTCTGGAATTCAACAACTGCAACCGTTTTCAGCATTTGCTCCTCAGCCTTTAGCCTTGATTGATTCCCCTACCACAGACCTGAGTCCCCTCACTTCTACTGTGGTTACTGATGTCCTAAAAGATGCCAATTTGACCACCCCTTTACCGGATTGTGGTGTAGTTATCGGTTCGAGTCGAGGATATCAAGCCCAGTGGGAAAAACAGGCTGAGAGATTCGATCCAAACATTGGGTTATTTCCGGATTTTTTACATCACAGGGTGGCTTTACAAGTGGCGGCTCAAATCGGTGCAACTGGCCCAGTGCTCGCCCCTATGGCTGCTTGTGCAACTGGGTTATGGGCGATCGCCACCGCTTATGAACTGATCCAAACGGGGCAGTGTCAACAGGTGATTGCAGGGGCTGTAGAAGCTCCGATTACCCCCCTAACTTTAGCAGGTTTTGCCCGCATGGGAGCATTGGCGACTACTGGGGCATATCCTTTTGATTCTGATCGAGAAGGATTTGTCTTGGGAGAGGGAGGTGCAGTGTTTATCTTAGAGTCAGCAGAATCGGTTCAACGTCGCGTTGCCCCAGTGTATGGAAAGATTTTAGGATTAGGATTCACCGCAGATGCCTGTTTTGCTAATCGACCTCATTTAGGGGGGAAAAGTGCCATCAGCGCCATTGGGCAAGCCTTAAAACGCAGTGATTTATCTCCCGATGAGATTGATTACATTCATGCCCACGGTACTGCAACCCGCCTCAATGATCAACATGAGGCGAATTTAATTCAACATTTATTTCCCTCAACGGTTGCTGTGAGTTCGACTAAAGGGGCAACAGGTCATACATTGGGGGCTTCGGGGGCATTGGGGATAGCCTTTAGCTTGATGGCCTTAAAACACCAAATTTTACCCCCTTGTGTGGGTTTAACCGGATCTGAATTTCCCCTCAATTTTGTTCGAGAAGCCCGACGAGCAAAAGTACAGAATACTTTATGTTTCAGTTTCGGATTTGGTGGTCAGAATGCAGTGATAGCATTGGGACGATGATCAACTTTTTTAAAGGGGATATGATGGGATTGGTGATCGACCCGAATTAAGCAAAGGGTTGTCTGAACCAACGATAGTTACAAATGCAGTTAGACTGAAAAATGCCTCCCTTACAAAAGCCAAAATTGTTGGTAGTAGATGATGAACGCGAAAACCTCGATTTAATGTATAGAACATTTCGCCGTGAGTTTCAGGTGTTTCGCGCTGAAAGTCCTGCAACTGCGATTGATCTTCTCAATACGCAAGGGGAAATGGCAGTCATTGTCTCCGATCAAAGTATGCCAGAAATGACTGGAATTGAGTTTTTAGGTAAAACTGTGGAACATTATCCGCAGACGGTTCGGATTTTATTGACGGGATATGCCGCTGAGGAACTTAATCCTGAAAAAACAACTCATATTTTTAAATTAATCTCGAAGCCTTGGGACCCAGAAGAACTTAAATCTGTGATTAAACAAGCGGCTGTTATTTATCAAACGGATCAAGCTGCAACTGATGAATGATGATTTTCCGTTGTTGATCATTGCCGATTAGAGATAATCACTGTTTCTCCCTGATTCTTTTTTCCTGCCAAAGCCTATTGGGGTTAATTTTTGTTAAGATAGTCTTAACGCCTCCAAGCCGTTTGCTGGGGGAGAATGATGATAACCTTTGTTAGAGACAGCTCGGAGATGCTACGACTGGAACATATCAGTAAAATTTATCCAACTGGCACAATTCTTAAGGATATTAACTGGGAAGTTAAGCCCGGCGATCGCATTGGTTTGGTGGGTGTGAATGGGGCAGGCAAATCAACCCAACTAAAAATCATTGCCGGGGAAGTTGAACCGACTACAGGGCAAATTATTCGGCCCAATAGCCTCCACATTGCTCATTTAACCCAAGAATTTGATGTCGACCCCAGGCGGACTGTCCGAGAGGAATTATGGAGGGTGTTTACGGAAGTCAATCAGATACAGGAGTCTCTGGCAGAGGTGCATCGCCAGATGGAAACGGCTACCCCGGAAGAACTTGATCCGTTAATTAAGAAAATGGATCGGCTTCAACGGCAATTTGAAGCGTTAGATGGTTATGGATTAGAATCTCAAATTGAGAAGATTTTACCCGAAATGGGATTTGAACCGGAAGATGGCGATCGCCTTGTTAGTGCTTTTAGTGGCGGTTGGCAAATGCGAATTAGTTTAGGCAAGATTCTGCTGCAACAACCGGATATTTTACTGTTAGATGAACCGACCAACCATTTGGATTTGCAGACGATTGAATGGTTAGAAAGTTATCTGAAAAAGTTAACCACGCCGATGGTGATTGTAGCGCACGATCGGGAGTTTTTAGATCGACTTTGTACCCAAATTGTGGAAACTGAGCATGGTGTTTCTACTAACTATTTAGGGAATTATTCAGCTTATTTAGTTCAAAAAGAAGAAGCAAAAGTAGCGCAATTAAGTGCTTACGAACGCCAACAAAAAGAACTGGAAAAACAGCAAGAATTTATTGAAAAATTCCGAGCCAGTGCAACGCGAAGCACTCAGGCGAAAAGCCGAGAAAAACAGCTTGATAAAATTGAGAGAATAGAAGCCCCAACAGTAGGGTTGAAAAAGTTAAAATTACAATTTCCTCCTGTGCCTCGCAGTGGGCGGGATGTGGTTAAAATTAAGGATTTGGTTCATATTTATGACGATAAGATTCTATTTCTGGGTGCAAACTTACTGATTGAAAGAGGCGATCGCATTGCATTTCTCGGGCCGAATGGTTGCGGAAAATCCACCTTACTGCGCTTAATTTTAGGCATAGAAGAACCCACAGAAGGTACGATTAAACTCGGAGAACATAACGTCATTCCGGGTTATTTTGAACAGAATCAAGCAGAAGCTTTAGATTTAACCAAAACCGTCATGGATACGATTCATGATGAAGTTCCAGAATGGAAAAATGAAGAAGTTCGGACTCATTTAGGTTGTTTTCTATTTAGTGGGGAAACTGTTTTTAAGAAAGTTGAAGCGTTGAGTGGTGGAGAAAAAGCCCGTTTAGCGTTAGCGAAATTATTGTTAGAACCGATTAATTTATTAATTTTGGATGAGCCAACCAATCATCTAGATATTCCCTCGAAAGAGATGATTGAAGAAGCCTTACAAAACTATGATGGCACAGTAATTGTGGTTTCCCATGACCGATATTTTATCTCACAAGTGGCTAACAAAATTGTAGAGATTCGTGATGGAGAATTTCAAGTTTATCTGGGTGATTATCATTATTATCTTGATAAATTAGAAGAAGAAAAAGAACAAGCTCGACTCGCTAAATTAGAAGCTGAAAAAGCAGCGAAGAAAGCCGCTAAAGCTGCTAAAAATAAGAAGAAAAAAGCATCAGCAAAACGGCAATAATATGGTAATTTTAAAAATCATCCAGTAAAGAACTTAGACGGCTTAATAACGGATCTACCGGTTCTTCAGGTGGTTTTTCCTGGGGTTGAATCGGTTGATTGGCCGGTATTGGGGTCGGTTGTGGAGTAGCAGCAGGAGGGGCTGAAACATCCTTTTGCAAGGCTTGAAGATCGAGATTTGCTTGAACTTGAGCCACTTGTTGGGCTAGTCGATTGAGTCGGGCTTCGACTCGAGTAAACTGATTCTTTTCTTCTGTTAAAATAGTCTTTTCCAACTCACCCAGTTGGGCTTGCAGTTGAGCCAGTTGTTGTTGCAGGGGACTGCTAGCTTGAGGTGTTGTTGCAGTTGGAGTTGATTCTGTGACGGATAAAAACTGCCACAAGGCTTGTTTACAGAGATTACTAAAAGTTTGATACTTGGCAACAGATAACTCTTTTTCAATCGCTTCGAGTAAAGCAATATCAGCAGTATCTTCTGTAAAAGTGACAGACTGAGTAAATTTTTTATTCGCCCACAGCATGATTAAACTTTAACCTATACGGTTGCTTACTTTAACGTTACCATCATGCTCGTTGAATTTCAGCATGATTCCCCTGTGAGCCACTCCCGTCAAGGCAATCTTGCTTTAACGAGAGTGATATTGCCCCCGAAACAGGAGCAAAGCTAACGTATTGTTCGTTATTAAGTCCAACTTAGCCGATTCAAACTAAAATTAATTGACCTATAACAATAACCGATGACGACGGTCAGAATCAGCCCCTTTTAATCTTAAACAGATGTAGGCTTTCCGACCGCCATTAACATTAGCGCTTCGCCTTCATCAATTGAGCTTCACCATAAACATATTGCCCCAAAGCATTAGCTTTACGAGCAGGTTGAGCTAAATGGGCACGAAGTTGAGCACCTTTGAGTAAAGGCTGTAAATCTTGCCAGAAGAATTCACCCCCGCCCCCAGTCACAACCACATCAGTCACCCTTTCTGGCAGCCACTTAATTAAACGGTCAGATAACTGCTTGGCAAAGGTTTTACGGAGTTCCGGTACAATCTTATCTAAATCAGCAGGTTTGGTGGAACCCTTCGGACGATACAGCCGCTGGCCTTGAGGCTTATGAACCGCTTCTAGTAAATATAGGGATTGACTATCAGCCCCTTCAATTTTACTGGTCACTTGTTCATAAAACTTACTCATGGCAAACACTTCACTCTGAGACACCCCGCGAGCAAAGCGAAACTTATCCACTGTGAGAAAATCAGTGGTTTGATGTCCCACATCCACAATAGCCATGGATAAATCAGCGAAATTAGGGGTTTCTTTATTGCCCTGGGCTTCACACCAAATTAAACTACCGTATCCTTCCGGCATCACCCGCACATTCTTAATATCGATAGAAATCTGATCTTCTCGAAATGACAGGACATGAGGGCCGACTAACAGACTGATAATTTGCGCTTTTTCTTTCTCAAACAGTTCTTGAGAATAAAAAGGTAACCCGAGCACCACATCCAGCTCACCCTTTAACTTAAAATATCCCGCACAAGCAAAAATTTTAATCAAAGCATCATTCACTTTAGAGGGATTATCTGCCGGGTTTCCTCCAAATAGGTTGGCACCAAAGTCAGCCGCTAACTGACCCACGGCATAACCCTTGCCCCGGTATTCTAACCACAAATCCAGTAACGGGTCGCTATCTTTGGTTTCAAATCCACCGCCCCGGGCTTGCTCAACGGTCAACTCAGCCACATTTGAAGGGATAAACAACACATCATCAGGATTGCGGCTAATACAAGACTTCGTCGCTGTTCGTCCTAAATCCACACTAAGAATCGTTCTTCTGCTAGCGCTGGTCGTTTGCCTACCTAGCATTGCCGCCGCTGCAGTCGCTGGCTGTCCGGGCTGTTTATTTGTCTGCATCAGAATCAATTACCTCTGGGAAACTCATAACTATAATGCCCCATCGATTGCCACTTCTGGCTAACTTCAGTGACATTCTCAGGAGAACAAGACAAACAAACCACTTGGTATAGCAGAGAAAGTTGAAAAATGCAGCAACACCCTATGACTTGATTTCCTAACCGATATACAGTCCTCTATAACAGTTCAGCTTTTTTTGCCCTCGATCGCCTATAGTTTGCATCTTCGAGGCAAATTTATCATGTTTGGGTTACTGTCAGTTGCCTAGTGATCGATCATTACGTTAAATTTAGTTAAGATTATGAATATCAGAAAAAAAAATGGTAGTCCACCCGAACTACCCACTGTCATTAATGTGTTATAGAGGCGATTCAATTTTATGAAACTTTCTTGGAGAACAGTATTACTCTGGACGATTCCAGCACTCGTTATCGGGTTTTTCCTGTGGCAAGGGGCTTTTTCCCCAACTTCGGCGGATATGGGACAAAACACCGCCAGTACTCGCATGAGTTATGGTCGCTTCCTTGATTACCTCGATGCAGGTCGCGTCACCAGTGTTGATTTATACGAAGGGGGTCGGACTGCAATTGTAGAAGCGATGGACCCTCAAATCGATAATCGAGTTCAACGGTTGCGGGTTGATTTACCCAACAATGCCCCTGAATTGGTGTCTCGCTTACGTAATTCTGACATTAGTTTTGATACCCATCCTCCTCGTAATGACGGCGCTGTCTGGGGACTTCTGGGTAATCTAGTTTTCCCGATTTTATTAATTGCTGGATTATTCTTCCTCTTCCGTCGGTCTAATAATGTTCCCGGTGGCCCCGGACAGGCGATGAACTTTGGTAAATCTCGGGCGCGATTCCAAATGGAAGCCAAAACCGGTGTTTTATTTGATGATGTGGCTGGAGTTGAAGAAGCCAAAGAAGAATTACAAGAAGTTGTCACTTTCCTGAAAAAACCAGAACGTTTCACCGCAGTTGGGGCAAGAATTCCCAAAGGAGTCTTATTGGTCGGTTCTCCGGGAACGGGTAAAACTTTACTCGCTAAAGCGATTGCCGGAGAAGCAGGTGTACCTTTCTTCAGTATCTCCGGTTCAGAATTTGTAGAAATGTTCGTCGGTGTTGGTGCTTCTCGTGTGCGGGACTTATTCAAAAAAGCCAAAGAAGCAGCCCCTTGTATTATCTTTATTGATGAAATTGACGCAGTCGGTCGTCAGCGGGGCGCAGGCATCGGTGGCGGTAACGATGAACGGGAACAAACCCTCAACCAGTTACTGACTGAAATGGATGGGTTTGAAGGCAATACTGGGATTATTATTATTGCGGCCACTAACCGCCCCGATGTATTAGACTCCGCTCTATTACGTCCTGGACGGTTTGACCGCCAGGTGATGGTGGATGCACCGGATATTAAAGGCCGTTTAGAGATTTTAGAAGTTCACGCCCGCAACAAAAAGCTAGGGGATGACATTTCTTTAGAAGTGATTGCCCGCCGGACTCCTGGATTTACAGGGGCAGATTTAGCTAATTTACTCAACGAAGCGGCAATTTTAACCGCCCGTCGTCGCAAAGATGCGATTACAATGACGGAAATTGATGATGCCGTTGACCGGGTGATTGCCGGGATGGAAGGCACGCCATTAACCGATGGTAAGAGTAAGCGCTTAATTGCTTATCATGAAATTGGTCATGCGATTGTGGGTACTTTAGTTAAGGATCACGATCCGGTTCAGAAAGTCACCTTAATTCCTCGGGGTCAAGCCCAAGGTTTGACTTGGTTTACCCCCGATGAAGACCAAGGTTTAATCTCTCGTTCTCAACTGTTAGCGCGGATTAGTGGCGCTCTAGGGGGTCGTGCAGCCGAAGATATCATTTTCGGGGATGCAGAGATCACAACAGGCGCTGGCGGCGATTTACAGATGGTTACCAGCATGGCTCGACAGATGGTTACTCGTTACGGAATGTCGGATTTAGGACCATTATCTTTAGAGTCTCAACAAGGTGAAGTATTCCTGGGACGGGATTTAGCCACTCGTACCGATTATTCTAATGCCATTGCCTCTCGTGTAGATGCTCAAATTCAGGCGATCGCGGAACATTGTTATGAACAAGCCTGTCAGATTGTTGAAAATAATCGTGAGGTAATCGACCGTTTGGTAGATCTGTTAGTTGAAAAGGAAAGCATCGATGGTGATGAATTCCGGCAAATTGTTGCAGAGTACACAGAAGTTCCGGAAAAAGAACGGTTTGCTCCCTCACTGTAACAGTTACTGAGATAGTTAAGGAATAGTTTGTTAATATTGCCTCACTTTGATTTTTATCGGGTGAGGTATTATTTTTATTAACGACCAACTGGAGTCAGGATTTTAGAATCTTCATGAGAGTCTTCAAAAATTGCTCCTCGATTAATTAAATCTTGTTTTAAATCCTCTGTTATTCCTGGACTGTTGCTGCTCAATAGTGTCTTCGTTACTAGAATCTGTAAAGCGAATAGCTTCTATCGCAACATCATATAATTCTCTAAGTTCTCCACTTTTAAATAGTCTTTCTAATCGTTCTAGACCGGCTGGAGAACCATTTAGAGTCAGGTTTAAACTGCCCTCATCAAATATAACGATAAGTGGCTTCTGCCCCAGTTTTGGTGAAATGAACCGCTAAAACAGCCCCATCTCCATCAAACCAATGTCCCACTTGCTGTCCCCCGCGTTCCAACCGGGCGGGGCCATTTCGGTATAACGTTCCCCGAAAGTTGGACGGCAGACAACCCGACAAGATAGGTAAACGAGTCAGGGGAAACTCGGCTGCTGGGTAGAGGTATTGGGCATTCCAAGTGGGGTTAGAAGTCATAAAAAGAAACAAATTTTGTAGAATTTTTGAATAGAATCGGTAAACGTTCGCGGGATTTGCTACAATCAACAGGATTGTACTGCTATGCGACTAGAATATCCTTGAGTCAGTCCATCAATCTGTCAAGAACAGATGAATTTTTAGAAGAACTTGCGGCGATTCAGCAAACCCGAGCCAAGCGGATTGCGTTGCTGGGTTCCCGACACGTCCCCCTAACTCATCAAAATCTGATTGAATTGCTGAGTTATGCTTTGGTTTTAGGGGGAAATTCTGTGATTACCTCGGGAGCGACCGGCACCAATTCGGCGGTGATCCGGGGTGCTATGCGAGCTGATCCGAATCTGCTCACAGTCATTTTACCTCAGAGCTTAAAGCGTCAGCCGAGAGAATCTCGTGTTCAGCTTGAACAGGTGATTCATTTGGTAGAAAATCCGAAAGGCGATACCCTCTCTTTGGGTGAGGCGAGTGCTTTGTGTAATCAAGAGATTATCTCTCGTTGCCAGCAACTGATTAGCTTTGTGTTTCACGATAGTACCACCTTACTTAAAACTTGTGAGGAAGCTGAAAATCAGCGTAAAGTGGTGACGTTATTTTACTTTGACTAAGGAGTAGATCCAAGATGCTATTTGGACTCTCAACATCAACTATTTTGCTGTTGGCGATCGCAATTGCTGCGGCTTTGATTTATGTCCCCTTCTTAGTTGTGGGATTAGCTCGGGTACAGTTAGGTTATGATAGCCAAGCTCCCCGAGCTATGTTTGAGAAGTTGCCCCCTTATGCTCAACGCGCCACTTGGGCACATCAAAATGCCTTTGAAACTTTTATGCCCTTTACTGCTGCGGCATTGATAGCTTATATCACAGGACAAACGTCTCAACTGGTGGCAGGGAGTGCAATTGCTTTTGTAATTGCTCGAGCATTGTATCCGATATTTTATATTTTGAATGTGCCTTTAGCCCGTTCACTAATGTTTGCCATCGGTTCAGTCTCAACAGTGATATTATTTACGATTAGCTTACTCAATGTTAACGGTGTCAGTTAACCAGATTATTTATTCGTTGTATTGAAATTTTTTTTAACTCATTGAATTAATGGCTTCAACATATTCTTTTGATATTGTTAGTGATTTTGATCGGCAAGAACTGGTTAATGCCGTCGATCAAGCAAAACGAGAAATTGGTAATCGTTATGATTTGAAAGGAACAAAAACAGAAATTGATTTAGGAGAAACTGCCATTACTATTAATAGTGATAGTGAGTTTACGTTGCAATCTGTGCATACTGTTTTGCAAACAAAAGCAGCAAAACGAAATCTATCTTTGAAGATTTTTGACTATGGTAAAATTGAATCGGCAAGTGGCAGCCGAGTTCGACAGGAAATACAATTAAAAAAGGGAATTAGCAAAGAAATTGCTAAGCAAATTACTAAAATTATTAAGGATGAATTTAAGAAAATTCAAGCCGCAATTCAAGGAGATGCAGTGCGGGTCACGGCTAAATCTAAAGATGAGTTACAGCAGGTAATTCAGCGATTAAAAGAAGAAGATTTACCAGTGGCTTTACAGTTTACAAATTATAGATAATGTCTGAATTACCCCCTTTAAATCCTGAGACAATAGGGTCGATTATTAATGAAGAATTAGAAGATGAAATTGTGAATCAATTGGTTTGGTATTATTTAGGTTATCGACAAAACTTAGAAACTAATCAATGGGATTTAACAGCAGTAGATCCCAGTTGGCAATCGGATTATCCTCAACCCCCCAATTTCATTGAAAGTCGGCCTGCAACTATGAAATTAACTCGTTCAATTCCCAAAGAAAATAAACAACTACTCAAAGATGATTTCGGCTTCAAAGGCTATAAAATTAATGAACTGACTCCCCGCAAAACCCGACGAGCAACTGCGGCGAATTGGTTATTATCTATGATGAAACAGCAGGGAATATAGGAAATATAGCCCTACGTTACAAGACCATAATTCTTTGCAGACTCCAATGAAATATCCGGAAGATTAGTCAGCATATCATCCCAGGTATTGTGTGCTTGTAACGCTTCTACGACAATCGGAAGGGGTTCAGCCAAAATGGTCTGAAAATCTGCTTCTTCAGCAAATTGAGTACTATACGCTAAGCATTCCTGGGGTGGGGTAAATTGAGCATTGATTCCTTCTTTATTACCTCTAGCATCAACTCGATACCAACCGATTTCAGATAAATAAATTGCATTGAAACCGTGCAAACTGTAAGGTGCACCTTTATCATCAATACTTAATCGCTGATAACAAAATCCTGCTGGAATTTGGTTTGCCCGTAGTAATGCTGCCAGTAAATGGCTTTTCGCAAAGCAGTAGCCTGTCTGGTATTTTAGAACATCAGAAGCGCGACAAGTGATAGGATTCATCTGATAGTCATAGCTATGAAAAATTTGATTTCGTACCCACTCAAAACATACCATCGCTATCGACATTGATGTTTCATGTTTTGATGCAATTTGTTGAGCAAGCTTGAGGATTTTAGGATGTTGCCAATCAATCACTTGACTCACTCTCAAGTATTCTTCCATGGCAAGGGCTACAAATACTGCAATTCTAATTCTATTGCAGATGCGCCCTGACACGGCTATGACAGCAATATTAGTGCACCTGTAGTAATATTGAGAGTGGTTTGCGACTGGAGTTTAGACTATCTCCCTGTATCCCATACTCTTAGCTCCCCCACAGCCTCAAATGACCAACACAACCCAACCGCACACCAGATTACGGCTCTCCTCACTGCCATCTGTTGCACAATAAAGGTACAGTAGAAATACTAAATACATAAAAGTTTACATCTCAATAGGTTTCGCGGCCCTCTGCCGCACATCTTCCGAGAACAGACTAAAGTAAACAAAACTGTTATACGGGGCAGTAAGAGACAATGTTTGAATATTTCTCAGATAAAGCAATTAAGGTGGTGATGTTGTCTCAGGAAGAGGCTCGTCGCTTAGGACATAATTTTGTCGGGACTGAACAACTATTACTGGGGATCTTAGGGGAAGGAACTAGCGTCGCTGCAAAACTGTTATTCGATAAAGGGATGACTTTAGCAGATGCTCGTCAAGAAGTCGAAGCGATCATTGGTAGAGGTTCCGGTATGATGCCGCCGGAAATCCCCTTCACACCTCGGGCAAAGCGAGTATTCGAGTCAGCCTTGAAAGAAGGCCGCCAGCTCGGAGATAACTATATTAATCCCGAGCATATTTTACTGGGTTTACTCGCAGATGGGGAAGGGGTGGCTGCAAAAGTACTAGAAAACTTTGATGTAGACTCTTCTAACCTGCGTAACGATGTGATTCGAGAGTTGGGGGAAGTTGCCGCTGCTATTCCCGGAGGCCGACGCAGCAGTGGAGAGTCTCAGAAATCTGTGACTTTAGATGAATTTGGCCGCAACTTAACTCAAATGGCAATTGAGGGTAAATTAGATCCCATTGTCGGCCGCGAAAAAGAAATTGAACGAGTGATTCAAATTCTTGGCCGTCGGACAAAAAATAATCCTGTATTAGTTGGTGAACCCGGTGTGGGTAAAACCGCGATCGCAGAAGGCTTAGCCCAGCGCATTGCCCACAATAATGTCCCCGACTTACTGAGTGAGAAACTGGTTTATAGTTTGGATATGGGGGCGCTGGTTTCTGGAACTCGTTTCCGGGGAGAATTTGAAGAACGCCTCAAGAAAATTGTTGAGGAAGTTAAAGCAGCGGGAAATATTATCCTTGTGATTGACGAAATTCATACCTTGGTGGGGGCGGGGGCAGTTGAAGGCAGTATGGACGCAGCCAACCTGCTTAAACCCGCTTTAGCGCGGGGTGAATTGCAATGTTTAGGGGCAACCACCCTAGATGAATATCGTAAGCATATTGAACGTGATGCGGCTCTAGAACGGCGTTTTCAGCCGGTAATGGTGGGTGAACCCAGTGTTACTGATACGATTGAAATTCTGTTTGGTTTACGTTCGGCTTACGAAGATCACCATCAATTAACAATCTTAGATGAAGCTTTATACGCTGCAGCCCAACTGGCGGATCGTTATATCTCAGATCGGTTTTTACCCGATAAAGCCATTGACTTAGTTGATGAAGCTGGATCTCGGGTACGGGTAAGAAATTCTAAGCCTTCTGAAGCAACGCGGGCGCTGAAGAAAGAATTAACCGAAGTTGTCAAAGAAAAAGAAGCTGCTGTGGGATCTCAAGATTTTGAGAAAGCCGCTCAACTTCGCGATCGCGAATTAGATCTTAAGGAGCAAATTGAGGCTGCTAGCGATCGCAAATCAACGGACTCTTCATCGATATCGGTTACTGAAGAAGATATTGCGGATGTATTATCGGCTTGGACGGGTATTCCAGTCAGTAAAATGACTGAATCTGAAGCTGAAAAGCTAATTCACATGGAAGATACTCTGCATCAGCGGATTATCGGTCAGGATGAGGCTGTTACCGCCGTTTCTAAGGCGATTCGACGGGCGCGAGTCGGCTTACAGAACCCCAACCGTCCAATTGCCAGTTTCATCTTTTCAGGGCCGACTGGGGTGGGTAAAACTGAGTTAACCAAAGCTTTAGCTGCTTACTTCTTTGGTTCAGAAGAAGCGATGGTTCGCTTAGATATGTCAGAATATATGGAACGTCATACCGTTTCTAAATTAGTGGGTTCTCCTCCTGGATTTGTCGGTTACGATGAAGGCGGTCAATTAACTGAAGCAGTACGTCGTCGTCCTTATACAGTGGTGTTATTTGATGAGATCGAGAAAGCTCATCCCGATGTCTTCAATACCATGCTACAAATCTTAGAAGATGGCCGTTTAACCGATTCTAAAGGCCGGACAGTTAGCTTCAAAAATACCTTAATTATCATGACTTCTAATATTGGGTCAAAAGTAATTGAAAAAGGTGGCGGCGGTTTAGGATTTGAATTTGCCGAGGACGGGGAAGATTTACAATACAATCGGATTCGTAACCTGGTTAATGAAGAATTAAAGCAATATTTCCGACCTGAATTTCTCAACCGTTTAGATGAGATTATTGTCTTCCGTCAGTTGCAGAAAACAGAAATTAAGGAAATTGCGGATATTCTGTTAAAAGATGTCTTCCAACGTTTAACTGAAAAAGGCATTAGTTTACAAGTCAGTGAAGCGTTTAAGGATCATTTAGTTGAAGTTGGATATGACCCCAACTATGGTGCACGTCCCCTGCGTCGGGCAATTATGAATCTGTTAGAAGATGCTTTAGCCGAAGCGATGCTATCGGGTGATATTGCAGAAGGAGATGCGGCTATTGTCGATGTTGATGAAGATAAAAAAGTCAAAATCGTACCCGCAGCCGATCATCCTGAAGCAGTTTCTAAATATGTGCTAACGAAAGGTTAATCATCATCACTTCATTGTGAGCTTAAGTAGGGTGCGTTGTTAACACACCCTTTTTTATGTCAAAATAGCAGCCAACTGATTATGTTTCTCTATCATCACGAAGCGTAGAGATCTGGGAACAGCGGTGCGGTGGTGCGTCAATGAGGCACCCTACTCGAGCTCAAAATAGTAGCCTAGCCTGCTAACCTAAAACGATGACGATCAAACACAAAAATCAGGCGATTTCATCCTAATGATCGATCCTTTTAGTCAGAATCAATCTTGGATCACCTTAAGAACCACAACAATGCGATGGGAAGCTGAACTGATGCAACAAGTGTTAGCGGCTCAACAGATCCCCTGTCGGATTATTGACCTCGGTATTGTATCTTATATGGGTATGGGTAGTCCAGCCGCGTTACAAGTTCCGACGCAACATCTGTGGGCGGCGCGACTTCTCCTTAGTCCCATTGAAGAAGAATCAGAATCACCTCCCCCAACGTAGTATTTTTTATGGCTTTGGGGTTCTTAATTCTTTGTTAATTTATCTGAGTCAATCTTCAGTATAATTAAGAAATTTATTAACAAAATCCTATACACTTTACCATGAGCCAACCCCCACCCAAGCTGGACATTGATCCCGGTACTTTACTGTTTGTGATTATCGCCCTTTTATTTATCCCGCTGATCATTTCTGGGTTCTTACCTTAAGTTAAAATTGTTAAAATATAAAGTCTGTCTGTCAATCTAGACAGAATAACCTAACCCTGAGTCATCAATCGCCTGCTGTGAAGTTGGCTCAATCGGTTATATTTTGAGACTGCAACGATTCAACAATCAATCATACCACCAGCATGGAATTTCGAGCCGTAGATACTAACCCTCAGAATTGGAGTGGAGATGTCCTCGCCATTGGCATCTCTCAAGAACAACTTCCCTTATCGGGAGCCTTTGCTCAACTTGATGAAACTCTCAATGGAACTTTAAAGGAATTAATTGAAGAGCAGAAATTTGAAGGAAAACTAAATACTAGCGCCTCGACTCGCGTAGGGGGAAATAGCCCTATTCGTAAAGTCATTATTGTGGGTTTAGGTGCAACTGAAGACTTAACTTTAGATCATCTCAGGTCGGCGGCGGCAACCAGTGCAAAAGTTGCAAAAACTCTGAAGTGCAAGAGCTTAGGGGTTAGTTTTCCTATCTGTGAAACTAAAGAAGCCACAGCAAGTGCGATCGCAGAAGGAATTATTCTAGCACTACATCAAGATAACCGATTTAAGTCAGAAACTGATGAGGAAAACGGCGACATTCAACAGGTTGATTTGCTTGAATTAGCGGGAACGGAAACAGCAATTACTCAAGCTGAACAGATTTGTTCTGGGGTAATTTTAGCACGGGAATTAGTCAACGCTCCAGCCAATGAAATTGACCCGATTACCATGGCAGAAATGGCTAAAAAACTGGCTGCTGACTATGGGTTTGAAATTGAAATTTTGGAAAAAGAAGATTGTGAAAAACTAGGAATGGGGGCGTTTTTGGGTGTTGCCCAAGCGTCCGACCTGCCCCCTAAGTTTGTTCATCTCACCTATAAGCCAGAAGGCACGCCGAGCGCTAAACTCGGAATTATTGGTAAAGGTTTAACCTTTGACTCCGGTGGACTTAACCTCAAAACCGGTGGCAGTGGCATTGAAACCATGAAAATGGATATGGGGGGTGCAGCGGCTACTTTTGGGGCTGCCAAAGCCATTGGTCAACTCAAGCCGAGCGTCGAAGTTCACTTTATTAGTGCCGTGACCGAAAATATGATTAGTGGTCATGCAATGCACCCTGGAGACTTCTTAACCGCTTCTAATGGTAAAACCATCGAAGTGAATAATACGGACGCAGAAGGGCGTTTAACCTTGGCTGATGCCCTTGTGTTTGCGGACAAACTGGGGTTAGATAGTATGGTGGATTTAGCCACCTTAACCGGAGCTTGTGTTGTTGCCTTGGGTAATGATATTGCAGGACTCTGGAGTAGTGACGAAAAGTTAGCCACTCAATTAAAAGCGGCTTCAGATGCCACTGGCGAAAAAGTCTGGCAAATGCCGCTAGAAGAGAAGTACTTTGAGGGACTAAAGGCTCTCCACGCCGACATGAAAAATACTGGCCCTCGGGCAGGAGGTTCGATCACTGCCGCTTTATTCCTAAAGCAATTTGTTAAAGAAACCCCTTGGGCACATCTTGATATCGCCGGCACTGTATGGGCAGATAAAGATAACAGTTACAATAACAGCGGCGCAACAGGGTTTGCAGTTCGTTTGTTAACTGACTGGGTTTTAAGTCAGGCATAAAGGGAAGACAGTTATCTTTATATTCCTCATTTTTGGTTGATCAAAAGAATAACTCTTCTATGATCATCATCAATCACGATCGCAGCTGTGGAGCTTTTGCCCAGGACAGTCAGGGCAGTTACAAACCTCATCTAATCACAAAAAATCAAAAGCAATTATGTTAGAAAATCGCGAAGGAAAACGAGTTCCTAATGTTACATTTAGAACCCGTCAAAATAATGAATGGGTTGATGTCACCAGTGATGAATTATTTGCTGGCAAGACTGTTATTGTGTTTGCTTTACCCGGAGCATTTACCCCAACTTGTTCTACCAGTCATTTACCGGGATACAATGAATTAGCCCCTATTTTTAAAGAAAATGGTGTCGATAGTATTGTCTGTTTATCAGTCAATGATACATTTGTGATGAACGAATGGGCAAAAGATCAAGAAGCTGAAAATGTCATCCTCATTCCAGATGGTAATGGCGAATTTAGCGAACAAATGGGAATGTTAGTTGATAAAGCTGACTTAGGCTTTGGTAGTCGTTCTTGGCGCTATTCAATGCTGGTTAAAGATGGCGTAATTGAAAAAATGTTTATTGAGCCGGATGTCCCGGGGGATCCATTTGAGGTGTCTGATGCAGAAACCATGCTCAATTATATTAATCCTAATGCCAGTAAACCTAAATTAGTGACAATGTTTAGTAAAGAAGGTTGTCCCTATTGTGCACGGGCGAAAGGAATGTTAAAAGATCGGGGAATTCCTTATGAAGAAATGGTTCTCGGTAAAGATATTACCAGCCGTTCTATTAAAGCCGCAACGGGAGCTACTTCAACCCCACAAGTCTTTATTAATGGTCAATTAATTGGGGGTTCAGATGACTTAGAAGCTTACTTCAATCGAAATTGAAATAGTCGCTAATTGACTATTGATTTGAAGAGATGTTTGATACAGAACGTCTCTTTTTTTATTGAATAATAGCACTTTTTGCTCTTTGATGGCATCAAAATATATAGCAGGACAAGGCAAGTGGCGCGGACATCTCGGATTGTCTTCTTATGGAATGGGGAATACTGCGATCGCACTCAGTGTGCCGCTAGGCTTATCACAGAAAAGAATAGTTAAGATGTCAAACACCATTTAGCGTAATGCTATAACTATTGCGCAGAACTATTGAGTACATTTAACTATTACGCAGAACTATTGAGTATATCTAACTATTACCCTCAGGGAACTGTTGAGTACATTTAACTATTGCGCTCAGGGAACTATTACTCTTATGCTTGTGTTTGACAATATAATCTGATGGAGTGAGAGGCTCTATTTATAGCAGGTCGCGCTGGTATATTTACAAATCGTCGGATTAAAAAACTGCCGAAAACCTCTCGGAAAATGTTTGGCGCTAGGAAAATACGCGCGCGAAGCGCCAACGCATCCGTGCGCGGCCGACTTTCCGAATAAAATAAACATTTCTCTTCCCTATTGCCTATAGCAAGATTGCCTATTGCCCAGCGCGATACGTGCTGCCGCACAGGCTACGCCAACGGGTCGCGTGCCGCGCCTGCGTAAGCGCTATAACAGACACCTCAAAAGCGGATGCGTTGCGGCAACCCTGCTGCTTTAAAAGCCGCCCTGCGTAACGGGCACGCCAGCAGAGGCGCAGATGTGTGCCGTCGCGCCCAACTTTTCAAGAAAAAGATGTCAATCACCGATTCACTCTGCGCTGTATTATGCTGCGCTACAGTAAATTAGGGAGGTAAATAGGTTGCAGATTCGTGAAGACGACTTAACAGGTATAGTGATCGCGCTTTTTCTCCAGGAACATCTTGAAGAGATGAATAAGATCACACCCCCTGAAAGTGTTCATGCTCTCGATATAGAGGCATTGCGGTCACCTAATATTACTTTTTGGTCGGCTTGGGAGAATGATAAATTAGTGGGTTGCGGAGCATTAAAAGAACTCGATCTCAACACTGGTGAAATTAAATCAATGCGGACGGCTCAAACTCACCGACGTAAAGGTGTCGCCTCAAGAATACTTGAACACATTATCATTGAAGCCAAACGGCGTGATTATGATTACCTGAATTTAGAAACCGGATCTTTTGCTGAATTTGCTCCTGCACGTGCTTTGTATCTACGCTATGGTTTTGAGTATACCAGCCCTTTTGCAGATTATATTAACGATCCAAATAGTGTGTTTATGACGAAAAAGTTATGAAGTTATCCAATACTTATTTAGATGCTGTAAATATATGAAAGTCTGTTTTTGCACAATTTAACCACTATTTTGCATCATTTTTTGTGCTTATTTTGTGTTTTAAGATTATGTTACATCTGGTTTATTCTGATAATGACCTGCCGAAATAAATATTTTGCCTATTTCTTTATTTTTTTTGTTTTAAATCGATAGCAATAGAATCAGCACTATTAAATTTTTATTCTATTTTTTTTGTAACAGAATTACCATATTTTTGAGTTCCTAAAATTTTAATTATCATGATTATATTCTCCAAAAAATACAATGTTTATTTACTTTTTTAACTGTCACTGGTACAGCTTTTAAAGCCTGCAAAACTTTCATCAATACGGAGCTTGAAGGATATGAGTATTTAGGAAAATTGCACCCAAAATTTTTAACACTTTTAAGCCTATTTCTCACTGCATTACCAGAGGTAGCTGGAGTAATAATTGCAGCAGAAATAGTTTGTGTATAATACTGTTATAGCAATCACAAATCAAATGTGAGAAACCATACATATAGATAAAAAGCCCAGAGTGATTACCCCAATTGCCGATCGGGTCGCGTTGCGGCACGCAGTATTGCCGTAGGCGTAGCCCGTCTGAAGGACGTATGCCTTTTCCCACACGATTTTACTCACAACTCAAAGCTGATTGCTATATAACCGAACTGCATCAAGAATAATACCATCTGTTTACATTTATTATTAAAATAATTGAGGTGAGTTTTGGCGCTATTTAAATTAATATTTAGAGGTAAAATAAGTCTATTTTTACGAGATAAATCCTCTTTTTTTAAAAAAATAAACAGCTTTAAATATTAATCTAAATATTCATAACTCAATAGCAAATTCCGGCTCGAAAAGTAATGTCAGGATTAATTTTATCTGGATTTTTGGTTAACCGGAGTATCCTACAAAAATTCTATTCCCATAAACCTTTATATATTCTTTAATATTCTCCCGAACTGAGGGACTGACTAGAATTGTCAATTTTCCACGTTTGCACACTCTTGACTTTTGCTACTGCTTTCGCCTATGAATTCAGATATAACTTGTTCAGTATCTGACAAGTTTGGCCTTTAATCACTCACAACTGACACCGAAAAATTTTTGATGGTAGCAGTCGCAATTTTAGCCGCTGGGCGAGGAACACGGATGAAATCTGACCTTCCGAAGGTCTTGCATCAGTTAGGAGGTCGTTGTCTGGTGCAGCGGGTTCTCGATAGTTGCATTTCCGTTCAACCCTCTCAACGATTGGTTATCGTCGGGTATCGCAACGATTTAGTGCAACAATCTTTAAAAGAAACAGACTCTCAATCTTCAGCTTGTCCCCTGACATTTGTCGAACAAAAGCAGCAATTAGGGACAGGTCACGCAATTCAGCAGTTATTGCCCTACTTAGAAGGATATACAGGGGATTTACTGGTTCTCAATGGGGATGTTCCTCTGTTGCGCGCGCAAACCTTAGAAGAATTAGTCCAAATCCATCAACAGCGACAAAGCGCAGCCACTTTACTCAGTGCTAATTTACCAAACCCTAAAGGATATGGTCGGGTATTTTGTGATAGTCAAAATCAAGTTAAAGAGATCGTAGAAGATCGCGACTGCACCGATGCTCAGAAGAAAAATCACCGGATCAATGCGGGGGTATACTGTTTTCGCTGGCCGGAATTAGCGAAGATTTTACCCCAATTGCAATCAAATAACGATCAACAGGAATATTACCTCACAGATGCGGTTAAGTTTCTTGATCCGGTGATTGCTGTAGATGTAGAAGATTATCGCGAGATTTTAGGCATTAATAATCGTCAACATCTGGCAACGGCTTATACAATTTTACAGGAATGGGTCAAAGAAGATTGGATGACCGCAGGGGTAACATTAATTGACCCAGATAGCATCACGATTGATGATACTGTTAAGTTAGAATCCGATATCGTGATTGAACCTCAAACTCATCTGCGAGGTAACACCACGATTCAAACAGGAAGTCGAATTGGCCCGGGTAGCTTCATTGAAAACAGCCACATCGGTAAAAACGTCACCGTTTTGTATTCTGTCGTGTCAGATAGTTCAGTTGCGGACAATACCCGTATCGGCCCTTACGCTCATCTGCGAGGTCATACTGAGGTCGGTTCAGGCTGTCGGATTGGTAACTTTGTGGAGTTAAAACAAACTCAAGTTAGCGATCGCACCAATATTGCTCATTTATCTTATCTGGGAAATGCCCAACTGGGAGAACAGGTGAATATTGGGGCCGGAACGATTACTGCTAATTATGATGGGGTGAATAAACATCAAACGGTGATTGGCGATCGCACGAAAACGGGTTCTAACAGCGTTCTAGTGGCTCCCCTGATCCTGGGATCGGATGTAACGGTTGCGGCAGGTTCTACGGTCACGGAAGAGGTTCCAGATGATTGTTTGGTGATTGCCCGCGAACGTCAGGTGATTAAACCGGGTTGGCGTTTAAAATCAGATGAATAGTTTGAGAGTGTAGGCAGTGGGGCTGAGGCTCACAGCAAAGCCCCCATATTCTATTCTCTATCTTCTCCTCGTTCAAACCAAACGATTCATAATCGTCCACACATCTCCATCAGAACGAACATGAGGCACTGAGATATCTTTAAACCCTGTAATAAATGGTTTATAGTACACTTGCCAGTATGAGGGACTAATCTCATCCGCGATCGCTTTGAGAGCCTTGACTTCTATGGATAACTCAGCCGCGAGTTTATTGATGTATTGAGCATGAACAGCCGCTTGCTGACGACTCTGTTCGACTTGCTGCTGAATCGGAGTTTGTCTTTGCCATTGTTGAAGTTGTCGGCGCTTGGTGGACAGTTGAGTTTCCAAAGCCGAGATCGCATCATCAATTCCTTTAATTTCTGCTGATTGTTCAGGGGCTTCTCGTGCCTGACGACGGTAAGCTTGAGCAATATCAGCAGGATTATCTGTTTCTGGGAGTACCCGTTTCATCGTCAGTTGCTGACGTTCTTGTCGCAGTGCCTTAATTTGAGATTGAATGGCGTGGATCTCAGCTTGTATAGATTCCATAGGATCGGGTTCAAGTTTTCTTTACGATAGTTTATATTAATCGGAGTCTCAACACCTAATTTTGTAAAGTTTAGTTTAATTGACTTGCGGCTAAGAGCTGACTTACGTTACCTTAATCATAGAAGCTAATAAAAGCTTCTTAGACAGATAAAAAGGCGATGAAAAATCTGTTATATCGAGTCACAAACTACTTCGATAGAGTTTTAATTACACATCGTCTCATTTATTGAAATAAGGAGGTCAACCCACTGTTTCATCTCACGTCTGTCAAATCAGGCAAACAGCAACTTTGTGAATTACTGATATTTCCTATGCTGGTGAAACGGGAGCAATGCAACTCAATAATTAGTTGAATTATTGATGAATTGTAACTTCATTTGTTTTGATCATAAAAAAAGGAAATCACTCAGTTAGATCAGGAGGAAAACCGCTGTTGAATCAAATGTCTGTCTCGTTAAACGATAACTACAGTACCCAAAAAATCTTCTTACAACTTCTCTAACTGTTAATCACCGGAGCGATGCAACTCTGGCTACAAGCTGAGTTCAACTCAAGAGAGAATCAAGATATTAAGAGAAGATCCCTGAGAAAGGTTAATGCGGGTACTGTAGTTGTGTGTATGGATCGGCTTTGAAAGAAAGGCAAGGCAAGAGAAGAAGAGAAGAGAAGAGAAGAGAAGAGATGATTACCATAACCTCTTCCCCGCATTCAACAAGCCTAATTCTAGTAATTGTTATTGTTTGTTATTACTGAATGTGTCTTCTTGTTCGTCTGGAGCCTCGCTACCCCCGCCTACTGCAACCAGATCGATCTGTTGACGATAATAATCGACGCTTTTGACCTGAACTTCGACATTGTCACCCAAGCGATACTGATTACGATTTTTACGACCCACGAGGGTTTGTTGTCGAGAGCGATATTCATACCAGTCATCTTTTAGAGACGATACGTGTACTAATCCTTCTACCCTTAAAGTAGAGCCTGTGGGAGAATTCACTTCAATTTCAACAAAGAAACCATAGGATTGTACACCCGTAATCAATCCCACGAAGGTCTGGCCCGTGCGCTCCTTCATGAAGCCGGTTTTTTTCAGTCCTTCTAAATCTTCCTCCGCATCGGCTGCAACGCTTTCCCGTTCACTGAGATGAACCACTAATTGGGTAAATTGGGTTTCTAAATCTTGTTGTAAATCCGGCGGCAACACATTCCAGGAAATCTTATCATGACAAGAGGAATGTCCTAAATTAACCCCTTCTTTGGAACGACTTGAACGGCGATCGCGTCCTTCTTCAAATAAGGCTTTCAACACCCGCGACAGTTGTAAATCCCCATAGCGAGATAATGGTGCAGTGAAATGAGCATAACAAGATAAAGCTAAGCCGAAATGAGGTTTAGGTGTTGTGCTATAAACCGCAGGCTTTAAGCTATCTTCGAGTAAATAACTTAATACTCGTTCTGCCTTAGAACTGGCCAAATCTTGTGTAAAGCTTTGAAAATCGCTAGATTGAACCTCTTCCTCGTCTTCTAAATATAAATCACATCCCAAGTGATTCGATAACTTAACAATCTCCGCTACATCACTCGGGTCAGGGGCGGGCTGAGTTCGGAAAATCCCCGGAAGTGCTAAAGCCTGTATATGACTGGCAACAAGCTGATTGGCTAAAACAATCAACTCAGACACCATCCCATGAGTTGGGACTCGAGAAGCCACCACCATCGGCCCGAGTTCTCCTTCATCATTAAAATGACAGTGGGTATCGGGTAAATTTAATTCAAATGCTCCCCGTTGTTCTCGAATGTGGCGCAGCGCCCGAGAGACTTCTAATAAATTCTCTAAAATTTCACTCACCGCTGATGACTCAGTTTCCTCGCTATCGAGAAGAGACTGGGCTTCTGAATAGCTGAGTTGATGATCGACACGAATGAGGCTGGGTTTAATTTCAAATTCAGCAATTTGACCCGATTCTTCAATGGTAATCCAAACCGTATTAGCCAGTCGATCTTGATGGGGAACAAATGCCAGTTGCTCGCAGGACAGAGACTGAGGCAGAATTGGAATGTATTTATCCGCTAGATAAACTGCAATGCTGCGTTTACGGGCTTCTCGATCCAGAGCAGAATCCAGGGTAATATAGTGAGCGACATCAACGATATGAACCCCTAAACGCCACTGATCATTCTCTGTTCTTTCCAAGCTAAAGGCTTGTTCTATACAATATTGTGCCTCTCCCTGTTCTTCTGGTTTAATCACAGAAAAATCGGGATTCCCTAAATCGGGCCGGAAGTTAATTGTGAGAGACTCTCGTAAATCCTCTCGTTGTTCAATTGCAGCGGGTTGAATTGGGGTGGGTAAGGCGGCTGCTTCTTTTAATGCTGACTCAGGAAAGCGTCGGGGTAAATCATGCTTACAACAAACAATATCGAGATCGTCGGCTTCTTCTGCATCCGAACCCAAAACTTGCACCACATCCCCCAGAGGTCGATGAATGCCAATGGGATAACGACTGACTTCGACATGAACCAGATGATCTAATGCCGCCGCTAAAAATTCTGTGTCGTTGATTAAATCTAATTCAAATAATAGTCGATCGTCTAGGGGAACCGCACGATAGCTTTTCTGAGATTGTTTAACGCGAGCTAAAACTGAAGGATTGGCTCGTTCTAAAATGACATAAACTTCCCCTTCAGGACTACGGCGACGACTGCCTTCTTTAATCACTTTAACCAAAACGCGATCGCCATTCCAGGCACTACTTAAATGACTTTCTCGGATGTAGACATCTTCAGCCCCTTCAGCATCCTGAATTGCAAAACAGAACCCTTTACTCGAACAACGGAGTTTAGCTTCCACTACCCCATCCTGTTCAACACGACGATAACGACCTTTGTCTTTTTCCAGTAAACCAATACGTTCGAGTGCATCGAGGGCGATTTGAAATTTTCGTAAGCTTTCCTCATCCGGAGCTAATTTTTTCTCCAAGACTTTAGGAGCCACGAGTTTATCTTCTGAAAAATTGGCTAACAATGTAGCGATTGAAAATTCCATGTAGCGATTGTTCCTTACTTAGACGATGACAAGACCTACACTACTGAAAAGGATGAGTGTAAGTTTCTCTAAACGGCTCTGAAGACTTCCTTATATTCTGATGGCTGTTTTCAACTTTCTCCCGAGGCTAAAACACGGGAGTATTTCCCAGCTTCCCAAAGCACTATGTTGAGTTTTTAAATCTAGAAAATTCGCTTTTCGGAGTCCGAAACAGTTGAGCACGGGAATTAACGAGCCACACAGAGGAGAGAATCCTCCAGAAGTTAGGTTGCAAGCTTGCCCTGCATAATATTTTCTCAGTTTACCATAAACCCAGAATATCGCTTGTCTCTCGATGCCAAATGGTATTAACGGTATGCTTCCTCCTATGGTTTGCCACTCAAAATGCTAAAAAGTGAGTAGATTATAAATTTAGGACGATTGATTGATGATTACTCAATTTAGGGAGCGCTATCCCAATGGCAGTTTAATCTCAGAATTATTGGCTATCGATCATGGCAAGTTTATTGTTCGGGTTTTGGTACAAGTCGAAGAGGTAATCTTAGCCACTGGGTTAGCTGCGGCTGAAACTGTAGAGTTAGCTGAAGATCAAGCTCGAAAACGGGCTTTGGATATTTTAGGATCGGCAGTTATGATTACCCCGCCTCAACCCGCTAACGCCGCCCCAGCCAATCTCTACGCTCCTCCCTCATTAACAGAAGCAACTACCACACCAACAGAGTCAACTCATGCTGTATTAACCCCTGTTGAGCCTAATATGACTGGTTCTACAATCGAAGAAGGGCAAGAAGATTGGCTGTCTGCAACTTACTTGAATAAAGAAAAGGGAAAAACAAAGCCAAAAAAGGAAAGTTCTGCTGATTCTTTTTCGGCAAAAGGGCGTAGCGCTTCTTTACCGCCATTTCCTCTGAATAACCCTGAGGTGAGTGGTAATGAGATCGCCCTATCAGAGGAGGCTACTGTCAGTCCGGCAACAGCGGGTTCTTCGGTACGAGTCAGAGAACCACAGGACTTTTCTTCTGATATTGCCAAAACTGATATTCAATTGCAGCGCCTGGGTTGGACACCCGAACAAGGCGCTGCACATCTACAAAAAACCTATGGTAAGCGATCGCGTCGTTTATTAACTGAAGAAGAATTACTCGATTTTCTCAACTATCTTGAGTCTCTTGATACTCCTATTTCTCAAGATGATATTTAAGGCGAGGTGACGGGGTGAGAAGAAGTAAGGAGTCTGTACAGGAGTAATAATCTTTGACTCTAATCATAAACCCTACTCGCCGGACGAGTGACTCAATTCATACCTCTTCTCTGTTCCCCGTTCTCTATTGACTTTAAACAGGATTGGACGCAGAGGGACGGCGGTCGATCACTTGATCGACTAAACCATAATTTTTGGCTTCTTCAGCCGACATAAAAAAGTCCCGCTCGGTATCTTCTTTAATCTTATCTAAAGGTTGACCCGTATGATCGGACAAAGATTGGTTGAGTCGTTGCTTGAGATATAGGATTTCCCGAGCTTGAATTTCAATATCTGTTGCCTGACCCTGAGCACCTCCTAAGGGTTGGTGAATCATAATCCGAGAATGGGGTAAGCTAAAACGCTTTCCTTTTGCTCCAGCACTGAGAAGAAATGCTCCCATACTGGCAGCCAGTCCCAGACAGACGGTGCAAACATCTGGGCGAATATGGTTCATTGTGTCATAGATTCCCAGTCCAGAATTGACCGAACCCCCGGGAGAATTGATGTAAAGATAGATATCTTTTTCTGGGTCGTCGGCATCGAGAAACAGAAGCTGAGCCACAATCAGGTTAGCTAAATCTGAAGTCACCTGTTGTCCCAGAAAAATAATGCGATCGCGTAACAGGCGGGAATAAATATCAAAGGCGCGTTCCCCACGGCCGGATTGCTCAATTACGGTTGGAATCATAACATCTCGCTGATTAGACTGAATATCTTATGATTGTAGCGATTGTCTCAGGCAAAGGGCGCTTAATCAGGAATCAGGAGGAAAAAAAGCCGGAAAAGCTGTGAGCAATTATTAATCAATTTAATTTAAACTATCCCCCAAAGTGCAGACCAGAGGAACTCTGACAGGGAGGTAACAATAATTAATAATTCAATAGACAGGCAGCAGAGAAATCCCCCCTCAATTGTCGATCAAAACCGTTGAGGAGGGACATTGAAATACAAACAAAAAGTAAGTGAGTATTTTTACTCTAATTGAAGAAGTTGTTTTCCGTGAATTACGGTTAAAACCGTTACCTTTTCACCTTCTACTTGATAAATAATTCGATAAGTATAAGCAAACTGCTCTCGAACAGTTTCATCACCAAATTCTTGAACTTTAGCACCCGATAAAGCCCCATCATTCAAGCTACGAGTCAGTTCAATGATTCTTTGTACCACGGCCGCCGCATAGGACACTGAATCCCGCGCTATATAAGCAGCAATAGCATCGATATCATCTATGGCTCTTGGCGACCAAACTACTTGATAACCCATTTACTTAATAAACCTTCCGCTTCCTCTTGTGTTAATCTCCGAGTTGTGCTAGTTGCTGCAACTCCCTGACGATACTTTTCTATCACATAAAGATGATATTGAATATCTTCGAGGGAGCAATCTTCTGGCAAGTTTTTCAACAGGGATTCTACTTCTTTTTTAGTTACACTCATAATAAACTTTTTCTTTATTTAAGTTCATCTGAGTTTATTATACTTGATCCCATCCAATTTACAGTTAAATAATCGATCATAACACCCCATACAAAGAGTATTGTAATTTTCTAAAACGGCATTTGTTTTTGCTTGACTTCATGGCGTTAACTGATTCAGGATTGATGTCTGCTCGTCAATAAACTGATTGATCGTCCGAACCGATAATATCAGATCTCGCTGTTGAATTGCGAATGAAAGTAGTGTTTAAAAATCTTCATATTTGGCGATCGCAGAAGTCATTTGTTCAATCACTTCTGTGACGGCACGAGCGCCCAATTCCCCCGCCTTGCGAGTTCGCACACTCAGACTTTCTGACTCTACTTCCTTGGCTCCCACCACTGCCATTACCGGAATTTTTTCTTTTTCAGCATTACGAATTTGCTTGCCTAGCCGTTCATGACTGGTATCGGCTTCGGCTCGAATTCCGGCTATTTGCATTTGCTCAGCCACGGTTTTAGCATAGGGTAAAAACTCATCACTCACAGGTAATAAACGCATCTGTATCGGGGCTAACCACAGCGGAAAATCTCCAGCATATTCTTCGATTAAAATCCCAATCAGTCGTTCTAGAGAGCCAAATGGAGCGCGGTGAATCATCACGGGACGTTGACGAGTCCCATCTTCGGCCACAAATTCTAGCTCAAATCGTTCGGGTAAATTGTAATCTACTTGAACAGTTCCCAGTTGCCATTCTCGGTCTAAAACATCTTGGAAAATGAAATCTAGTTTAGGGCCATAAAATGCTGCTTCACCGATGCCTTCAAAATGTTCCATCCCCAAAGTTTCTACAGCCCGGCGAATTGCATTTTGAGCTTTTTCCCAAGCCACATCGGAGCCAATATACTTATCAGATTCAGGATCGCGGAAACTCAATCTAGCTTTAAAATTCTTCAGTTTCAAACTCTTAAATACGGATAAAATTAAATCTACCACATTTAAGAATTCTTCATCGAGTTGTTCGGGAGTCACGAATAGGTGAGAATCATCTACTGTAAAGCCCCGTACTCGAGTCAGTCCACCGAGTTCCCCCGATTGTTCATAACGGTACACTGTACCAAATTCAGCGAATCTGATGGGCAATTCTCGATAGGAACGGAGTTGATTTTTGTAAATTTGGATGTGAAACGGACAGTTCATCGGCTTGAGGACAAATCCTTGTTCTAAGCTGGCTGCTGCTTCATCCTCTGCCATCATCGGGAACATATCTTCTTTGTATTTTTGCCAATGTCCCGAGGCTTTAAATAAATCCACACGGGCAATATGAGGGGTGACAACGGGTAAATATCCTCGTTTAAGTTGTTCTTGCTTCAAGAAGTCTTCTAAGGTGCTTCGTAAAATAGTTCCTTTGGGTGTCCACAAGGGTAATCCTGGCCCTACAGGATCGGCAAAAATAAACAGCCCTAATTCTTTGCCTAAACGGCGATGATCTCGTTTTAAGGCTTCTTCTTTGCGGCGCTTATATTCTGCTAACTGTTCGGGGGTTTCCCAAGCGGTTCCATAAATCCGTTGAAGTTGGGCTTTTGTTTCATCCCCACGCCAATAGGCCCCAGCAACACTTTCTAAATCAATCGCTTTTGGGTTAATCTCTGCGGTGGTTTCCACATGAGGACCAGCACATAAGTCCCACCACTGATCGCCAAGATGATAAATTGTAATCGGCTCTTGTAAATCTTCTAGAATTTCTAGCTTATAAGGTTCACCTAAAGATTCTATCCGTTGTTTAGCTTCTTCCCGGCTGACTTGTTCACGAATCACTGGGAGTTTGCGTTTAACAATTTTGACCATCTCTTTTTTGATGGCTTTTAGATCTTTGTCGGTGAATGACTCGGGGTGATCAAAGTCATAGTAGAAACCATTTTCAATCCAAGGGCCAATCGTCACCTGTGTCTTGGGAAATAGCTTTTGTACAGCCATTGCCATCACATGAGAGGCTGTATGGCGAATCTTTTTCAGGGTTTCAGATTCGCTGGTTTTCGGCAAATAGATTTTTTCCGACTGTTGACTTTCCGGCTGTTGAGAGGAAGAGTTCGACTCCGCGATCGCCATTGATTTAAACTACTATGAATAATACTGATTACCTGAGGTTTTCCCCAATTCGGAAAAATCACCTCAAGTATAAAGTCTATTCTAACTCACAATTTTCACTTCATCTTGTTGGTTAAAATCACTTAGGCAGACAGTACAGGATTAAATAAACCGATATAAAAATAATGTAGAGACGTTTGATCGCCTCTACAGGTTGGCTCATGAGCTGAGCTTGTAAAAATTGTCCTTGGCCCGATGATGCCAAACTCATGGCTTAATTACAAAGCGTTAGCCCCCGATACAACCTCTAGCAGTTCTTGAGTAATCGCCGCCTGACGGGCTTTGTTGTAAGATAACGTTAAAGTCTTCACCAGCTCACTGGCGTTTTCACTGGCGTTACTCATGGCAGTCATCCGAGCCGCCAATTCACTCGCTGTAGATTCTTGCCATGCCCGCAGAATTTGGTTTCTGACATACAATGGCAACAATGCATCTAAGATTTGAACAGGGGCTTGTTCAAATAACATATCCCGAGGAAAGGGATCGGCTTCAAATTCTACCTTTTCCCGAGTGACTTCAAAGCGGCCATCACGGGAAGTTAGGCGGAAAATCTCATCATCTTTGACTTCCAAGCCCTGAGGATCGAGGGGGAGTAAAGTTTGAATCACAGGTCGGGAACTAATGAGGGAAACAAACTTCGTATAAATTAACTCAACCCGATCCACTTCACCGGATAAAAACCAGGAAAAAACCTCATCAACCGCAGCAAAAAGATCATCGTTACTGGGTTGCTTTTCTGGGGAAGTGTAAGTGTTTTCAATCGGGACATCTCGGCGCTTAAAGTATTGGCTTGCCTTTTGACCCACAATTAAATAACTGTAATCGAGTCCTTCGGCTTCTAGTTCCTTAGCACGCAATTCAGCCCGTTTGATTATATTAGCGTTATAGGCTCCACATAACCCTCGATTTCCAGAAATGACTAAAAGGCCTACTTTTTTGACCTCTCGCTTTTCGAGGAAAGGAGATTCTACATTTTCAAAAACTAAACGAGATTGTAAGCCATATAGCACAGAAGCTAAACGATCTGCAAAAGGACGAGTGGCTAAAACTTGTTCTTGAGCGCGACGAACCTTTGCTGAGGCAACTAAACGCATTGCCTCGGTAATTTTTTTGGTATTTTTGACTGATGAGATGCGATCGCGAATCGCTTTTAAGTTTGACATAGCCGTCTCAGTAATGAGTAATGATTTGTCATTGGTCAAGGATCATCTGTGCTTTGACGAACAACAAATGATGAATAACCAATGACTAGTGATGAATTAAGCAGAGACTAAGAAACTTTGCTTATGTTCTGCAATCGCTTCTTTCAGCAGGTTTTCTGCTTCTTCGGTTAAGACCTTTTGACCTTGAATAATTTCAACGTACTTGGGTTTATTGGTTTTGAGGTATTCCCGTAACCCTGTTGCAAAGCTGGTGACTTTCTCAACGGGAATCTCGTCTAACAGACCATTTACCCCAGCGTAGATGATGGCAACTTGCTCAAATAACTGCAAGGGAGAGTTTTGCGGTTGTTTCAGTAATTCCTGTAACCGTTCACCCCGTGCCAACTGTTGACGAGTGGCATCGTCTAAGTCAGAGGCAAATTGAGAAAATGCTGCTAATTCTGCAAATTGAGCCAGTTCTAGCTTAATTTTACCTGCTACTTTCTTAATGGCTTTGGTTTGAGCAGCCGACCCCACCCGAGATACAGAAATCCCTGCGTTGACCGCCGGACGTAAGCCGGAGTTGAATAAGTCCGAAGATAAGAAGATCTGACCATCGGTAATGGAAATCACGTTAGTGGGAATGTAAGCCGAAACGTCACCCGCTTGGGTTTCGATGATGGGTAGGGCTGTCATACTACCGCCACCGAGTTCATCATTGAGTTTAGCTGCCCGTTCTAATAAGCGAGAGTGGAGATAGAATACATCCCCAGGATAGGCTTCCCGTCCGGGTGGCCGACGCAGCAGCAGGGAGACTTGACGATAAGCTTGGGCTTGCTTGGACAAGTCATCATAAATCACCAGGGTATGGCGACCTTTGTACATGAAGTATTCTGCGATAGTTGCGCCCGCGTAGGGAGCCAGATATTGCAGGGTAGCCGAGTCACTAGCGTTGGCTGCCACAATCACAGTGTATTCTAATGCGCCTTTGGCTTCTAAAGTTGCAGCAACTTGGGCTACAGTGGAAGCTTTTTGACCAATGGCAACGTAAACACAGATGACGTCTTCTTCTTTTTGGTTAATAATTGTATCGATGGCGATCGCGGTTTTCCCAGTTTGACGGTCACCAATGATTAATTCCCGTTGACCCCGACCGATAGGAATCATCGCGTCAATTGCTGTAATTCCGGTTTGCATCGGTTCACAAACGGATTGACGGTCGATAATCCCAGGGGCAGGAGATTCAATCAAACGAGTTTCGTCGGTTTGGAGATCTCCTTTACCATCGATGGGACGAGCCAGGGTATCCACAACCCGACCCAGGAGAGCCTCACCCACTGGAATTTGAGCAATTCTACCAGTGGCTTTAACAACAGAACCTTCTTCAATGTTGCGGCCTTCTCCCATCAGTACCGCACCGACGTTATCTTCTTCTAAGTTAAAAGCAACGCCAACGGTACCATCTTCAAATTCAAGCAGTTCTGAGGCCATCACTTGATCGAGGCCATAAACCCGGGCGATACCATCACCCACTTGCAGCACACTACCGACGTTAGAGACTTTAACGTCTTGGTCATACTGTTCAATCTGCTGCCGAATAATATTGCTGATTTCGTCAGGTCTAATTGCAACCATAAATCCTCTTGTTTGTGTTGTTAATGATCAGATTTGAACGCTGGATATCAAGAAACGGATACATCCGTTGCTGTTGCATATTAAATTGTTCAGGATTGGAAAAACAGCCCGCTTAAACTCAATGTACAACCCTGACGGGATTGTATTAGCTTAAACTGACCCCAATCCGACGCAGTTGCCCGCGTAAGCTGGCATCGATGACTTGAGAGCCAATTTTAATAATCACACCACCAATTAAGCTGGGGTCAATTTTAGTTTGGATTTCTACATCGTTTGCATTGGTGATTTGCTTCACCCGTTGAACCAGGGTTTCTTTCTGGCCGTCGTTTAACTCAACGGTCGAAGTGACTTCAGCCAGCACGGTTTGATTCAGTTTTCGCAATAAAGCTAAATATTGCTGACCAATGCGATCAAAATATAAAATCCGGCCCCGATCCACCAAAAGCATGAGAAAATTCCGCATATAGGGATTAACTTCATCCCCAATAATCTGAGAAATAACAGCTTTTTTATCGTCGGCTTTGATGATCGGATTGGCTAGAAACTGTTGCAAGTCTTCTGAGCTATCCAGCGCACTTAACAGGCTGCGAACATTGTTGCCCACTTCCTCTGTCAGGTTCTGGGACTGAGCCAGAGACATTAATGCGGTGGCGTAGGGTTCGGCGACTTCACCGGCTATCATGCTCATGAGTTACCTCCTAGCATTGCTAAACTTCGATCAACTAATTGCTCTTGAGCATTTTGATCCAGTCGTTCTTGGATTTGAGCTGTGGCACGTTCTACTGCCATCGCCGCCACCTGCGCCCGTAATTGGGCAATAACTCGCTGCTGTTCGGCATCGACTTCTTTGTTAGCAGTGGCTTTCATCCGTTCAACGTCAATCGCGGCTTGTTCTGCAATTTTTGCTTTCAGCGCTTTGGCTCGTTGCTGTGCATCCGATCTAATGCGTTCGGCTTCCGCCTGTGCTTGAGTTAATTTTTGCTGTTGTTCAGCCAGAGCGGCGGCTGCTTTCTGCTGACGTTCTTCAGCCTCTCCAATCGCCTCTTCGATTTCGGCGCGTCTTTGACTGAGGATATTTCCCAGAAAGCCTCGCCCAAAATAGAACAACACTCCGATAATGATGGCTAGGTTAATCAGATTGGTTTCTAATATATCAAAATTTAAACCAAAACCACCTTCTGCACTAGCTTCTGTTGCTAGCAGTACCACATTCCCCATGATATGTCGCTCATAATTGCATTACTATGATTTTCATCCCAAAACGCTTAAGAATTTTGAATCAATTCTCAATCTGTTTGAGTGTTTAATTGGCTAACTCAGATCCCAGTAATTTACTGACGATCTGATGAGAAAGGTCATCAGCTTGGGATTCTAAAGTACTCAATGCCTGTTGTTTTTGCTGCTCGATTTCTTGAGCCACTTTTTCTCTAGCTTTTTGGGCTTCGGCTTGCGCTTGGGCCATTTGATCGGCTGCTATTTTTTGAGCTTCAGCTTGAGCGTTGGCAATCAATTCTTGAGACTTTTTGCGGGTGGTTGCTAACTCTTTCTCATATTGCTCAGCCAATTTCTCAGCTTTACTCAATCGCTCTTTGGCATCGAGTTTTTTACCACTGATATACTCAGATCTTGAGTCAATTGCTTCTCCTAAAGGTTTATAGAAGATTTGATTCAACACGAAAGCCAGGATAATGATTTGAACAGCCATTAAGGGGAGGGTTGCATCAAAGTCAAACAATCCACCTTCTGGTGCTGCTTCTTCAACGGCTAGTAAAATTGTCCAGTACATTCTCTTTTTCGCGCGTACTTAATCGAAGACCTATTTCAATGTGTCAGACTTCAGATTTCAGACAGTATTGCTATCTAAAATCTGAAATCGAGCGCCCTGAAATGATTAGGCAAAAGGATTAGCAAACAGTAATACTAGAGCGATTACCAAACCGTAAATTGTTAACGCTTCCATGAACGCCAAACTTAACAGTAAAGTTCCCCGGATTTTTCCTTCAGCTTCCGGCTGACGAGCAATACCTTCTACTGCTTGTCCAGCAGCATTACCTTGACCAATACCGGGGCCGATTGCACCTAAACCAACGGCTAAAGCAGCAGCTAAAACGGACGCAGCAGTTGTTAATGATGATTCCATGATTTTTTTTACCTAAACTAAAAAAGTGAACAACTGAAATTTAACAGATTCAGCAGTTAGTTCCCTCACAATTCTATCAGCTAATGAGCAGCAAACTAATAGTTATTTGTGAAAAGATTTGAGCGGATTAGTCATGATGTTCTTCACCATGTCCTTCGATTGCTTCTCCAATATATGCCGCAGCTAGAGTTGCAAAAATTAAGGCTTGGATTGCACTGGTAAATAAACCCAGAGCCATGACAGGCAGCGGCACAAATAGTGGCACTAATAAGACCAATACTGCCACAACTAATTCATCTGCTAAGATATTTCCAAATAGTCGGAAACTCAGAGATAAAGGTTTAGTAAAGTCTTCCAAGATATTAATGGGCAATAGAATGGGAGTGGGCTCGATATACTTGAGTAAATATCCCAATCCTCGCTTACTGAAGCCTGCATAAAAGTATGCTAAAGAAGTCAGTAATGCCATGGCTACAGTTGTATTAATGTCGTTGGTGGGAGCTGCAAGTTCACCGGCTGGAAGGTGAATCAGTTTCCAAGGAATTAGTGCTCCAGACCAGTTCGACACAAAGATAAACAAGAATAGTGTACCGACAAAAGGTACCCAAGGACGATATTCTTTTTCCCCAATTTGATCTTTAGCTAAATCGCGAATGAATTCCAAGGCATATTCCATGAAATTCTGCAAGCCACTGGGGACTCGCTGGATATTTCGAGTCGCGGCAAATGAAATAATTAGCAAAGCTGCTATCACGAACCAAGAGGTTAAAAACACTTGTCCATGAACTTTCAAGTTACCGATCTGCCAGTACAGATGACTACCGACTTCCAATTCAGCTACTAGGGGAAAAGAGGTTAAGCTGGTTAAAAGGTCAAACATTTCTATTGCTGGAGAATTCCCCTACAGTTAATAACCGTTTTTGACTCCGACACTGCCCGATATGCTTAAGAATCCGGCTGAATTACCGTTCGGATAGCATAGATAATGAGCGCTGCTTTATAGGTTAGAAATCCTAAGAAAACGGGCAGGATTTCAAGCTGTTGCCATTGAGTAGCCACAATCATTAATCCAGCAAATACAGCAAGCCGATTTTTACTCAGCCCACCTTGCTGACCCAAGCGCTCAACATCTCTACCTAACATTCTTAAGTAAACCACACTAACGATCGCTCCCAGCAAGTAGTTGAGGGCAATCTTTAGGGGATAAAACCAGCAAACCGTGACAAAGATAACCCCTGTCACTACTGCTGTAATCAGTAACAACTCCCGTTGCAATTGATAATACTCTTGCATCGAAGAGTTGACCTCTTCGGATGGGGTTGTCGTTTCTGATTCCCCCGAGTTAGGGGTAGGTTCTATAGGCGCGTCTGACGAGTTCACCAAGATTCAGGAGTTAACGCAGGTTACTGGCTGCGTTCTATAGGCCACCAAAAATCATATCATGGAACGGCAACAATACTTAAAATAAAATTAACGTTTTTTGAAACTGTGGCGAAATTTAGCCAATCGCGGGGCAAACTAAAGCTTTAGACCTGGAAAAATGCAAGATCTGGAGAAAACTATTAATTTATATAGAATGGGATTAGAGTATAGCAGAGAGAGTGCAAAATTGCAAGTTTTTGGTGAGGGGTGATGGGTAGACTGAAAGGACACAACATCAGCTCAGTTAAACTGCCAGGAGCCGTCCCCCATAATCTCCGATTTGGGGTGACGTTCGCGTAGCGTGTGCGTAAGCACGTAGGAATGGCAGACGGGATTTACCTTAATGTGCCGGGGTGTCTTGTCCTTCGATATATTTTCTTAATACATCAACAGTAACTCCACCAACTGATGCAATAAAATACGACCCGTTCCACAGTACAGGCTTTCCTCGATAAGTCTTATTTAATTCATGCTCAAACTCTTTGCGGATTAATCGGCTTGTAACAGTTTTCAAGTTATTGATAAACTTGCATAAATCTAGCTGCGGGTAATAAGAGAAAAGCAGGTGAATGTGATTATTTTCGCCTTCTAATTCAATGACAAGGACATTCCACTTGGAACAGAGACTGTGTATATGCTGTTTAAGTCGCTCAAGCATAGGTCTAGTTAAAACTTTTCTTCTGTATTTGGTAGTAAGCACCAAGTGAGCTTGTAGACATGAGACAGCACGCCCTGTTGATTTATAGGATTTTGTGGTCACAACACTAAATAATATGTGCTACAATTTTAGCATGAGATTAGCTTACCAGTATCGATTAAAACTGACGACTGAACAGAAAGCCAGAATCAATTACTGGCTTGAGTTATTGCGCCGCCATTACAACTACCTTTTAGGAGATAGATTTGATTGGTGGGAGCGTAACAGATGTCCAGTTAATTCTTGCTCGATACGGGTTTCTCATCTCCCAGAGCTTCGAGAACAACCTGAATACTACGGACAAAAGCGAGATTTAGTTAAACAAAAGCTACTATTTCCTCAATACAAGGATATTTATGCTGATGTATTGCAGGATATGGTAAAGCGAGTCAAATTGAGTTTTGACAGGTATATTAAAGGTGATTGCAACGGGAATCGAACTGGCAAACCTCGCTTTAAAGGTAAAGGGAGATATCGGACTTTTTCTTACCCTAGAGTCAAGGCTGATTGTATTCAAAACGGATATATTCAACTTCCTAAACTGGGTAAGATTAAACTCATTTATCATCGACCAATACCGGAAAGTTTCACAATAAAAACGGCTCTGGTTACGAAAAAAGCTGATGGTTTTTATGTAACACTTTCTCTGATTGATCATACTGTCCCTGACTTTAATCCTGACGATATTGAACCGACCGACAATAACAGTATCGGTATTGACTTAGGGTTAGAAAAGTTTGGAACTTTATCGACTGGCGAGATTATTCCCATCCCTCAATATTTCCGCAAGGCTGAAGGAAAGTTAGAAAAACTGCAACAAAAAGCTGCTAGCAGAAAGAAGGGGAGTAGATCTAGAAAACTCCTGTACTGTAAGGTCGCCAAGCTTCACCAAAGAATTCAAAGGCAGAGAAAGCAGTTCCTGTATGAGCAGGCTAATCAACTAACCGCGCTTTCTGATGTGATCTTTATTGAAGATTTAAAGATTCGCAACATGACAAAGCGATGCAAGCCAAAGCAGGATAAAACTGGGAAATACTTGCCTAATGGTCAAGCAGCCAAGTCGGGATTGAATAAAAGTTTTGCAGATGCAGGTCTAG